>CAUTXC010000005.1:0-56824 GCA_963542675.1 uncultured Candidatus Saccharibacteria bacterium
ATTGCCCAGTAGTCGCCTGCTCATCGCGTGCTTCGCCACCAGCTGGCTTGCGTCGGCGGCGTCGACGGCGCTTGGCTGTACCCTCACTCGTAGTGGCGGCTGACGATGCCGCTGAAGCCCCTGCTTGACCTGCCAACGCTACACTCACCCCTGTACTGCCCGGGTGGATCCGCTCATTAATGGTATCCTCTACTGTTTGGCGCGACTGGCTATACAGCTCACGGCTATGCTCAATAATGCGCGATAGATGGCTCCGCTTGGCCTCAGGCAAATTAAGCGTAGTAGCACTAAAGGCTGGTGCCTTCTCACCATTAATCACCATGTTGATGATGAAGTTGCGATTATGCATCTGTGTGAGGTCGTTCTCCTCAAACTGCGGTTCAAACTGTTTGGCAAGAATCGGGCTGTCGTCTGGCGAGACGCGGAAGCTAATCATCGTCCCGACGTTGCCAAAGACCGCATCGCGCACCGTTGGCTCCATCTGCGAGATGTATTGATTAGCCACGGTGAGGTTGAGCCCATACTTGCGTGCCTCGCTCAGGATGGTGGCAAAGCTATCAGTCGCGAAGTTTTGGAACTCATCGACATAGAGATAAAATGGCCGCCGGTCGTGGATATCGAGGATGTCGCTCCGACTCATCGCCGCGAGCTGGATCTTCGTGACCAAGAATGAACCAAGAATTCCCGCATTATCCTCGCCAATCAACCCCTTCGACAAATTCACCACCAATATCTTGCCCTCGTCCATAATCTGGCGAATATTAAATGACGAGTGCGTCTGACCAATAATATTGCGGATAATGGGATTCGCCGTAAAAGCCCCCACCTTGTTGAGTACTGGCGCGATGGCCTCCGTCTGGAACTTCTCCGACCAGCTGGCAAACTCCACATTCCAGAACTGCCGCACCACCACATCGTTGCAGTAGCCAATCGTCTCTTTGCGGAATTTTTTATCCGTCAGCATGCGGGTGATATCAAGCATGGTAGGCTCGGGCCGATCGAGTAGTGCCAAAATAGTATAGCGCAAAATATATTCCAGCCGCGGCCCCCAACTGTCACCAAACATCCGCTTGAGCACACCAATCACCTCTGATGAGATTGTCGATTTCTGCGCTGGGTTGGTAACCTCCAGTGGGTTAAAGCCAATCGGGTGCTCGACGTCTGCAGGGTTAAAGTACACGACGTCATCTAGTCGTGCCTCGGGGATGAACTTCATATTCTCGATGGCAAAATCGCCATGCGGGTCAATAATGGCATAGCCTTGATTATGATAAATATCACTCAAGGCAAAGAGCTCCAGCAGGCCACTCTTCCCCGCTCCTGTCTGGCCGATGATATAGACGTGGCGCGAGCGATCGCTCCGCAGCATACCAAACTGGTGATTGATCCCCCGAAAGTTGGTCAGACCAAAGGCCGAGATCTTCTCGTCGTCAGCTGCATGACCAGTGAGGACAGGCAGACGGTTGGGCGGTTCGGCGGTTTTGTTGCTTGCCCAGACTATATTGGGCGTCTCAACATTGGTGTGTGGCAAGTGAAAGACACTCGCCATCTCCTCAATATTAAGCAAAAAGCCGCGGTCGGCAAAGAGGCGCAACTTATAGCGATTGAGGTCTTCCTTGCGGAAGCTATCGTGACTCATGGTGAAACCATTAAGGTTGGTACTGTTATACTGCTTGAAGGTACCAATGATTGCTTGCATGCGCAGCCGCGCATCAGTGGTGCTATCGCCAAGATATGCAACGCGAATCTTGACCTGGTAACCCAACTTAGCAGCCTTTTTTTCGGCCTCGGCGATGCGGGTTTTGTCGCGATCGGAGAGCTCCGTTACTGTCGTCATGTTGCCTTCGGGTGGTTGCCACAGCGCCATGAGGAACTGGCTAAACCACCGCGCCTTGGGGTGAAATGCTTCGCCAAAGAACCCACCACCGCGCACACGCTTGACCCACGCATCGGACGCTTTGTGCCAGTCATCTGCCACAGGGCGTACTAAAATCTGAATCCAAATCTCATCATCCGTATCCTCCAACTTGGCTAATGTGCCTGTAATGCCCGCCAGCGGATCAACCTCAAAGCTCTGAAAAGTCTTGATCGGCAAAAACTCACTCTCTGCCAGCACAACCTCTGCTGTATAGACGACATTGTGCTGCTGCTCGTGCGCCGTGTAGTCGGCTGTGGCGGTGCGGATTTGCACCGTGGGATACTGCGAATAAATCTGACTCTCAACGAAGTTGCGTAGTGCACGCGGCGTCCAGACATAAAACTGAATCTGTCCACCGACTGACGCAATCTCGAAACTAAGATGCTCTTGGTAGCCATCATTAATTTTGAGTTCGCGCGCATCGCGCAAGATGCCATGGAGGCTGGCAAACATTTGCTCAGCTGCTAGCTCAGACTTGTCATTGGCACGGGGGATCTCGAGAATAAGCAGTTCGCTCTCGACCTCGCGCAGCACATCAACTTGCCGATTGTTGCGCCACGTCAAATAACCGAGGAGGATCACCACTGGCACCCACACATACCACTGCAGAATAATCGTGAAAAACGTCGTAAAAAATGCCATAATGACGCGCTTTGATTATAGCATGGGACATGTATTTTGACAAGGTATGTACGCAATTTGTTCAATAGATTT
The DNA here is from genome assembly GCA_963542675.1 of uncultured Candidatus Saccharibacteria bacterium. GTDB lineage: Bacteria > Patescibacteriota > Saccharimonadia > Saccharimonadales > Saccharimonadaceae > Saccharimonas. The sequence goes on from CAUTXC010000005.1 coordinate 2,633, forward strand.
GCTAAGACGACGAACATGAGCCCATTAGAGAGCACTCTGCCCTCCCCCGCGATTATAAATTCACCACGCCTGTCTCGACCTGCTCGGCGACAAAGGCAGCGCCTAGGACGCGTTCGAGGCTAGAGATCATCTCATTTTCAACTGGTTGGCAGGTTGTCATCGTCACGTATGCCAGACCGGTCTCGGGCCAAGTACGCGCTGCGATATGCGCTTCGGGCAAGAGAAGCGCCACACCAATGCCATACGGTGCATAGTCGTGGCTCACCGAGCGCACTGCCGAGAGCCCCGCTCGCCAGGCAATCTCACGCAGCGCTTGCTGCACAACAATCCGGCTGTTGAGACATACTGTGCTCCCACCGGTGATTTTAAATGTCATTGTTTGCAGTCGCTCTGCTTTCATGGAGATATTTTATCATATTTGCAGCCACTTCTGGGGAGATATTCTACTCCCCAAGCAGCAAAATTGACGACTTATCCCAAGATGATATACTAGCATTATGATTGATGTATTGACGACTACTCTCACCAAACTTTGCCAACCCCTCCCTCGCATGAGCGCTGCCATGAAGCAGTGGTTTCGTGATAACCTCTGGATTATGATGCTGCTGGTTGCGGTTGTTAATGCTGGGTACGGCGTATCCTTACTTATCCAACTGTATCAGGCCTTGACATCAAAGGTGAGTACTTGGCTGATGATGGTTGCGCCACAAGCATCTTCGTCGCTGACTACGCGGCGAGTTTATCTTGTCGTGGCATTGCTGTGCGTTATTACTCAAGGAATCATTGCTGGCCTTGCGGTCCTCCCCTTGCGCGAACGGCGCAAACAGGGCTGGATGCTTGCGGTGTGTAGTGCGCTAGTGATTGGTCTCTTTGCGGTGATTGGCTTCATCCTCAATATATTTATGATGCCACTGGCCGTGCTGGTATCGCTCATCTCGCTGCTATTTGCACTGGCGGCGCTATATGTTGCACACGAAGTGAAGGATGAATTTTAACACTCCTAGATTACACACCTGCATCTTAGTTACTAGCGCCTGATGATTATCTACTCCCCACGCTCCCCGCTAACGCAATGAGAGAATGGACGACAAGAAAGAGGGTGAGTGGGCAATACGATAAAGCCACGTAGTTTCGACGCAAACAGCTTGAAAACCACCCCTGCCTGTGCTACAGTATTCTGTAGCGATGGGGTGTCGCCAAGTGGTAAGGCAACGGGTTCTGGTCCCGTCATGCGGGGGTTCGAATCCCTCCACCCCAGCCATATAGCATTTTTCGTCTGCAGAGGCAGGCTATTTTTATTACCGCTATAGCTACTAGGAGAATATGCCAAGCTATAAGCACCTGAATCCCAAAACTTCACCCGCTGCTCACACTGTCTCCCTATACTTCCTCCTCAGCATTAGCCTCTCCTCTACTTCATTTGGGTAGAGTGTGAAGATTGATGAGTCTTGCTATCTAAGCTTTAGGTTTAGGCTATATATACATTAAACATACATCACCGCCGTCGACGCGAACGCACCACAGCGTACCCTTTGCCAAAGTAGGTACGCCCAAGCCACTTGTGCCCTTCGATAATCGCCAGTGGGACGAAGAACGCCACGATCCAGACAAAGACGCCATCGCTCCACGAGATAGGTGCCACATGGAGCCACTGCTCGAGCAGCCCAAACAATGCGACCAGCTGGAGCACAATCGACACTGCCAAGCCACCATAAAATGCTGTGCTCCACCGCCGAGCGCGCCGCCAGACAGGTTCGTAATCACTGCGGGCAGCGAGAGCGCTCGCCCACTGCATTACCACCAGTGCACAAAAGGCAATAGTGCGCGCATATCCTTCGCCGTGCGAATGATAATACATGCTGTAGAGCCCTAATGTGATAACCGCCATCACCACCGCGACGAGCCCAACCCGACTCAGCATAAAGCGACTGAGCAGTGGTGCTTTGGGAAGGTACGGTGGTCGACGCATTGCTTGGGGTGAGCCTGGCTCAACACCCAATGGAATAACCATCGTTGTATCCGTCACCAAATTGACCCACAAGATCTGCACTGGCAAAAGCGGGATAGGCAAGCCCACCAGCAGTGAGCCAATCGACACCAGCACCTCACCAAGGTTCGTCGCAAGCAAATACACCACCATACGCTTGATATTAGCGTAGATCGTCCGCCCCTCATGTATAGCACTGATGATGGAGCGGAAGTTGTTATCAAGCAGGATAATATCACCAGCATCGCGCGCTATCTGCGCCCCCGAGCCCATCGCAATGCCGACATTGGCGTTGGTAAGGGCGGGGATATCATTGACGCCATCGCCCGTCATGGCAGTGATGTCTGTTGCATTGAGCGCTGTGAGGATACGATGCTTGTGCTCTGGTATGACCCGTGAGAAGACGCGTGCCCGGGCCACCACTGTAGCAAGCTCACCATCGCTCAATTGGTCAAGCCGTCGGCAATCATACACCTCATCGCGCCCCCGCACAAGGCCAAGTTGCCGCCCAATCTGATACGCCGTCTCGAAATGATCGCCAGTAATCATCCGCACTGTGATACCCGCTTGGCGAGCCCGAGCAATCGACGGCCGAGCCTCTGGCCGCACACTATCTGCCACACCAACCAGCCCCACAAACTGCAACCCCTGACGGGCTGGCAGCTGCTCCAGCGAATCAATTGGCGTGCGAAGCGCTGTATACGCCAAGGCAATCACCCTATACCCCTGCCCCGTGAGCTGCTGCAAAGCCTGGAGCGTCGCGCGCTTATCTGCACTAGAAAGCCGCGCATGACGAATGATCGCCTCTGGCGCACCCTTTACGCACAGGCGATATTGCCCAGTGCCAACTGCCTGGAGTGTGCCGCTCATCGCCAGCTTGTGCTCAAAAGGAAAGAGTGTCAAACCCGCCCGGCGCTGCGGCCGCGAGACGCGCTGCTCATTGCAATAGGCAGCAAAGGCTCGATCGAGTGGATCGTACATCTTACTCCGGCTATTGGGCAAGGTGCTGCCAGCTAGTGTCTGGAGTAGTGGCTCAGTACGGTTACCCGGTGCCCAGACAGCCTGGACAGTGAGTTTGTTGCGCGTGAGGGTACCCGTCTTGTCTGTAGCGATTGTCGTCACGACGCCAATTGTCTCAATTGCCGCCATCGTCCGCACTAGTGCCTTGCGCCGCGCCATCCGCTGCATACCAATAGCCAAAATCACCGATATTGCCACTGGTAACCCCTCCGGCACTGCACTAACGGCAAGCGCAATCACAAACTGCAGCGCTGCAGTGAGTTCCATACCACGCCACAGCGCCAGCCCGAGCGCTACCACTGATGCCACCAACACAACGACAATGATTTGACTTACCAGCTTATTGATCGTGCGCTCTACTGGGCTCGTCTCACGTGGGTGACTCGAGAGAGCAGCCAGTTTACCATACTCAGTCGCATTTCCGGTCGCCGTCACAATAGCAAGCGCACTGCCACCAATCACAAACGACCCCTGATACAAACAATTTCGCCGCTCATAGAGCGCCGTTGCCATGGGGAGAACCGCACTATTCTTCTCGATCGGGAGCGACTCACCCGTCAGCTGCGATTCATCCACCCGGAGCGAGCGCGCCTCGAGCACCCGCGCATCAGCCGGGATCTTATCACCCTCTTCCACGATGATCACATCACCTGGCACCAGCTGCTCCGCATCGAGCGATTGTTCACCTTCATGCCGACGGACACGCACCTGCAAGGGAGCGTGCTTTTGCAGTGAGCGAACGATGCGCTCGGTAGAGAGCTGCTGCGTATAATCGATCAGTGCACTCACCACAATAATCGCCAAAATAATCAGCCCGTCCACCACCGCCTGGTGGAAGAAACTAATCGCCGCTGCCGCAAACAGCACCAGCATAAACACCGAGCAAAATGGCTTGATGAGCCGCCGCCACAGTGGTTCGTGCACAACGCGGATGATATTAGGGCCGTAGTGTTCCAGCCGCTCAGCCACAGCAGCGTCATCGAGACCACGGACGCCAGACGATAGGTCGGCCATCGTCTGCTGAGGGGTCTTGGCATGGTATGTCATAATAGATCTATTATAGCACAAGAAGCATAAGCATTCTGGACAAATTACCACACATCGGCGTATACTAAAGCCATGACAAAAGCTCCACACACCACTGTAACCAAAACTAGGGCAGCAGCCAAAAAATCATCGAAGCACACCAGCACACCAACCACTCACCCCTCATCACGTCAAACCAAGCAGCCCAAGACGGTCGACTACTACCCCAACCGCATGACCATCGCCGTCTCAGTGCTGGCTGGCACAGGACTTGTCTTGCTGTGTTTGATGGTGCGGATGACGGTGATTGTAGAGTAATATCAAAGCACAACCAAAGGGTGCTATACGTCTCCATGGGTTCTGTTTGATGACGTCCAGTAATAGGACAAGCGATTTACACTGTCGGCAATCATCTGAGTTGTTTCTCACTTAAGCAAAAATAACATAGAGCCACACACCACTCTACCGTTGTATTCTTGCCGCTAATCGATCAGCAAATCGTGGTATACTAAAGACCATGAGAGTACGGATAGAGATAGACACGAAGACCTTTGTGCGGTTTTGGCTGGTAGTAATTGGTTTTGCCTTTGCAATCCTCGCGATTTATCTGGCACAGACTGCCTTGATTATGATTGGTACAGCGGGGTTCCTCGCGCTGGCGCTCAATGGGCCGGTCAATGCCATCGTCGAGCGCTTACCCAACCGTAGCCGCACACTCAGCACTGCCCTCGCCTTCATCAGCATCGTGGCACTACTTGGAGTGGTTCTTGTGCTCGTGGTGCCGCCCATCGTTCAGCAGACGAGCAAGTTTGTCGACGCCCTGCCGGGGATGGTCCATACAGCGGGTGAGCAGTGGCATAGCTTTGGTGCCTTTGCCGAGCAGTATCATATCCAAGCGCAGGTGGATCAAGTAGTGGAGAGTGCTCGCAGCAGTGTTGAGTCCTGGACGCGTGGCCTCAGTGGAAACCTCCTTGCCGGCATTAGCTCCGTCTTCTCTGCAGTCGGCTCAGGGTTCTTGGTGCTCGTCCTTACCTTCTTGATGCTGACGGAAGGGCCAGCCTGGGCAGAGCGCTTTTGGGGGCTCTATCGCGACCAATCTACAATGGAACGCCACCAGAAGGTTGCCCACCGCATGCATGCTGTGGTAGCAGGCTATGTGACGGGTCAGCTCACCATCTCGGGCATCGGCGCGCTGTTTGCTGGGGCGGCAGTCTTTGTGCTGAGCCTCTTTTTCTCGACTATTCCGAGCAATCTTGCGCTCGTCACGATTGCCGTTACCTTCGTCTTGGCGCTCATCCCTATGTTTGGCGCGACGATTGCTGGGGTAATGATCTCCCTCTTGCTTGCCTTTAATGCCTTGCCAGGTGGCCTCATCTTTGCGGCGTTTTTCATCATCTACCAGCAGATCGAGAATAACTTCATCTCGCCCACCATTCAGTCGCGCAAAATTGATCTCACGCCACTAGTCGTTCTTGTTGCCATCACCATTGGCCTCTATATCTTTGGTATCATCGGTGGTCTCATCTCCATCCCCATTGCTGGCTGCTGCAAGGTCCTGCTAGACGACTACCTCGAGCACAATGCCCGCGCCCGCGAAGACTCCACCAAGCCACTAGCCAAGCTGGTAGAGAAGATTAAGGGTGAGGGATAGAAACCTCACAGCGAGAGCCACGCCAGTAAGAATCTTACGATACATCTACATATAAGTTAGAGAAGGATAAAGATTTAAACACTTTAACTAATAAATATTTCCTGTCCAGGCCGTGGACGTGTAACCCTCTCGACATACCCATCGAAGAAGAAGGGAATATTGTCCTCATCACCATTATCAATCCGCCCCTTAGCCTTACTGCACGCACCAAGAGAAACACTATACTCTGGCTCTCCTGTCACGATCGTCGGCTCATTCCACTCAGTAATCCACGCGTAGCGTCCACCGAAGTTTCGCTTGGCAACCTCAAGGATATAACAACCTGCATCCATCGCTACCGTATCTTTTGTCTCAAGAACAAACGTATGGTTCTTTGATGTGGTATCGGCAGCTTCTCGATAGAGTACATCAAGCACATCATCTACCACTGCAAGACTCTTTACTGAATAATCAAGCATACCATGAAGGTCATGCCCCAGTACTTTCGACATATAATCGATGAAATACTGTGCATGCTTCTGTGTGTATGCTGCAAGCTCGCGTTGACTATCTGATTGGGTGTTATTGTCTGGATTCGTTGGCATATTATTTTCCTGCTGTGTAATAATCTATAATAACTCTGGTCGCCTCGACGCCATCTCAATCCCGAGATCAACCTCAAGCGGATCCTCGCCCTCATCCAGTTCATCTACTTCTTCTGCGGAGTAGTACCGGCCCTCTTCTAGCTCTTCGGGCGCGCGCCATGCGTAGTAAGTCAATGAAGTTGGTTCACTGATCTGAAGGATGTCACGCAGGATGTGGATCGATTGTGCTGCGAGTGAGACATACGCCGAACTATACGTCGGCAGCAGGAGATGGCGCGAGTAAACTTCAATATTACTACCCCGTTGCCGTTCCCAACCGAGTGAAGTATTGATAGTAGTGCAGCGAGCTGATATATCCTGAGACGGCTGAGACAGATGCAACTCACAGACAAGCGATGTCCCGCTGGTTGCATACTGAAGATATGGTGTCGTATTTTTCACTGGAATGTCGGGGATCAGTGTGATGTGCACGCGATCGCCTGCCAGCATGAGCGCATTCTTTAACTTATTCTCAAATATTGTCCAAGCGGATTGTTGCATCTTAACACTTCTAAGTTAGGCGTATATTAAATACTGTTCAGAACCCTTGTGAACTGCGGTGAATGGATATACAGCGCGATACCTGCATATCTATTCGCAATTTGAAACTCACAGCCATTTGCTGTATTCCATGTCGCAACTTCACGTTCCGCCTTGCGAGAAATTCGGGGACGACCCCAAGCGGCAGTGCCAGCTTCCACATAACCGACAAAAGTGTCGTTCATAAACGCATTACGGTCGACCGACTCCGTTGTATCGACGTCTGTCAAACTCCAGGATATCGTGTTAAGCCCAGCAGTCGGGTCAGAGATAGTTGCCGATAGTCTTGGTTGGTTAACTGGAATATCTTTTGCGATAGTACTTGGATCACTTTCGTCCCAGCCCAGTTTCTCCATAGCTGCTGCCAGCTTGTCTTCTGTGAGTGGCCAATCTTGGTTAACCCAGTAATTTACAAGTTCGACAAATTTTTGTGGGGTAATGCTGTTCCATGTCATGATGATAGTATTATATCACCATCATATCCTACACACCATCGCCATTTTGTGTCATCACACTACTGCCCTGTGCACGGTTCATCGCGTCATAATACTCTCGGTATGCAGCGATGCACCACCTTATGGCCTCGCATACATAGCTGCACAACTGGTGCAATGACCTCTGCCGTCTTGAGTGTATCGGACGACGACCAATCGTAGCGTGGTCTCCCCGCACTGCCATATTCAATCGGCGCAACGACTAGATTGTAATAATGATGCATCAGCACCAGCGCACGTAGCGGATCGACAAGCGGCGCTGCTGCCATCGGTTCATCAGACGTATCAAGCTCTAGTGCCTGCCATGCTTCGTCAGGTATCTCCTCAGCCTCCTCGGGTACATTATACTCATCGTAACCCACAGCCAACCCATTGCCGTCGTAGCCAAGGCCTGGCAGCTTCTTGGCATAGTCTGGCAGGTACGCCGCGATGGCAAGGTCGATATTCTCAGGTAGGAGTTTGCCCATGTCATAGCCTGTTCGCTCAGTCAGCGGCAAATTCTCAGGTGGCAGCCCAGCACTGAGGTACGCTTCACACACGATGAGGTCGCCTAGTATAATAGTCGCTTCGTTGATATCATGATTACTATATTCGCTATTCTCGTATGCTCTGCACCGCACTGCATCATACACCGCGTTTAAAGCGGCAATCTTCTGACCCGGTTGTGATGCTTCTTGCTCTGCCTGTGGTGTGGCAGTCTCTCCTGATAGAGTTTCGCGCATATTATTTCTCTACCCACCACCACACTGGCCCTTGCGGTGTGTCACGCACGGCGATGTGCTGCGTAGCGAGCTCAGTACGCAAGCGGTCGGCTGTGGGCCAGTCGCGGGCTTCGCGAGCACGCTGGCGCCGGAGGATGAGCTGCTTTGCCTCATCTGTAATGTCCGGTGTTGGCCTACAGAGATCGAGGCCAAGTAGCTGATCGATCGCCACTAGCAGCTCTTCCAGTCCATGATGGTACACTGCTGCCAGTGGCCGCGCCAGCACCCGGTCGAACGCTTCGTCGATGAGTCGCAGCGCCTCAGGGGTATTCAGGTCATTGGCGAGCGCTTCGCGCACTGCCCCGCTCGCTGCCAAGAGCGATACGTGGCCCGATTGCTCGTCACTCTTGCGCTGGTCGTCATCCAGACTCTCATACGTCTGGTGGCGCAGGCACGCCACTTCATACCACTTGCGCAGGCGATTGCGCGCCGCACTGAGATTTTCCCAGCTAAAGTTCCCCTCGTGCGAGTAGTGGCTCTGTAAGACGAATAGCTTATACTCCATGGGGGTGTAGCCCCGCTCGGCGAGGTCGGCCAAGGTGTAGCCATTGCCCAGGCTCTTGCTGATCTTCGTGCCATTGACCTTGAGGTGGTTGCAGTGCAGCCAGTAGCGGGCAAAGGGTTGGCCCGTCGCAGCCTCGCTCTGAGCGATCTCGTTGCTGTGGTGGACGGGGATATGATCAATCCCACCAGTGTGGATGTCGAGCGTCGCGCCAAGGAAGTGCATTGCAATCGCCGAGCATTCCAAGTGCCACCCCGGGAAGCCCATCACTGGCGCGCCGTCTGTTGGTAGCTGGTCAAGCAGCTCCGGTGGCGTGGGCCACTCCATGTCGCGCTTGACACCAGTTGGCGAGAACTTCCATAGGGCAAAGTCGCTCGCGTGGCGCTTCTCGCTATTGGGGCCAATCCGTGCCCCCGCCCGCAAGGCTCGCAGATCGAGCTGGGCAAAGTCTGCATAGGCCGGGAAGGTACTGGTATCAAAATAAATCCCATCGCTCGTCTGGTAGGTGTACCCCTTACGCTTGAGAGTGATGGCAAGCTGGATTTGCTCGTTAATATAGTCGGTGGCACGGGCCAGCTGGCTCGGCGGTGTTAATTGTAACGCGTTCATCCCGCGGATGAAGTCATCGGCGTAGAATTTAGCAATCTGCCAGGCGGTCTTACCCTCGCGGCGCGCACCCTTCTCGAGCTTGTCTTCGCCTTCATCAGCATCGCTTGTCAGGTGGCCGACATCGGTGATATTCATCACACGCTCCACCTCGTAGCCCTCCGCCTGAAGCATGCGCACCAGGATATCCCAGTAGATATACGCCGCCCAGTTGCCAACATGTAAATAGCTATACACCGTTGGCCCACAGGTGTAGAGCGACACCTTGCCAGGCTGGAGCGGTACAAATGTATCGAGGTGACGGGTCAGTGTGTTAGCAAACTTAATCGCCATGGGCTGCCTCGCTCTCATCATACTCAACGAAGGCCCGGCTGGCTGCCTCGACGATCTCACGCATCGCCAGCTGGTAATCCTCATACATCCGCCAACCCGCTGCATAGGCATGGCCACCACCACCAAAGTAGCCAGCGATCATTGCCGCTACTGGTGCATTGCTGCGGATCTTGCCGGTCAGCTTGCCATCGGGGTAGGTCTTGATAGCAATCGCCACATCTACTCCCTCCACCAGGCGCATCTCGTCTAGCACAAGCATACTGGGGTTATATTGATCGCTATATTCCTGGATCTCCTCCCACGGGATATGGATGAGTGCCAGGCGGCCATCTAGCATATACTCGATCCGCTCGATCAAGCGCCCTTTGTAGCGAAGGATCTCTGGCGCTTTTTTCATAAAGTCACGGCGCCGCACCTCAATGGCGGCATTGCTTGCGCCCAGCCGGGTCAGCTCTGCGACGGTCTGGATGGAGTCGGCTGTGGTGTTTTGCGTTGTCAGACCTAGGCTGTCGCTCATGATCGCGATGAGGAGATTCTCTGCCGCTTGTGGGTTGATCACCCACTGAGCATGCTGCGCAAGATTGTAGATGAGCTCGCCAGTCGCCACCACATCTTGATTGATAAGTGTATGATCAAAGCTCAAGGTACTCTCCGTCGCGTGGTGGTCCAGCACGAGCACTGGATGCGTCGTGAGGAAGGCGCGAGCACTCGGTGCGTCGAGTACCTTACTGAGCAAGATATCTGCACTGGTATCAACAATAATCGCCAGCTCAGCACTGCTGTCAAACTCATCAGTAATGCGATCCCAGCCGCGAATATACCGCAAATATTTGGGCACTGCCACCGGGCAATAGAGCGTCACCTGCTTGCCCAAATCACCCAGAATCTCCTCCAGCGCGAGGCTACTGCCGACACTGTCACCATCAGGATTTTCAGCTTGGATAATAATAATTTTGTCTGCGCGTTGGACCGCGCGTATCACTTCGTCAAACATCCTCTTTAGTGTAGCAGAATTTGCCGATAGGCGCGAGGTATGGTGCGGTGGATTTATGGCTTGGTATGCGAGCTGCGGCAGGTCATACAGTAATAATTAACAATCATGGATTGTGAGGAAACGATATGAACGAATGGAATTTGTTTCGGAAAATTTTCCGGTGGTAAGATAGTTCCATCGGGTAATTAGCGATATGTAGCACTATCACATTTGGCGATCTGTGTCATAGCTAATCAAGTGGGGTGTTTTTGTTTGCACAATATAACAGGAACATGGTATAGTAATTTTAGTTGTACCCGTAAAGGAGGCTTTTATGACAAACCACGAGAATACTCAACACCGACCAAACACAGGCGAGACCCCTCAATCACATGAGAGTAGGTCAGCTACATTCCTACAAAAACTTGGCAAGAGATCTCTCAAGCTGCTCAACACTGCGCAGCTCATCCACAGATACGGCCTTCCTCTCCCTCCTTATAGGAAAGAGGGGCACCCAGCAACCTCCGAAGAAATGAAGGTACTAAACGACGTTCTCTCTACTGTTGCTGCTCGAGCAGAGACCGCAGCTGCACCGACACATACTGCTACAGCTCATGATTCAATCGACCCACTCCATCATGAAGCAGTGCTTATCCACAAGAGCGACACACAGGATGACACACGTTCACCAAAAACCGGTTTCCACTACGGTGGGGAGTTCATTCAAGCACGGCCGTTTCAACATATGCTGCGAAAACCTGAGACTAATCAGCGAAGCACCATTACATCACCCGAGGATTAGCGAGCGAGTAGCTTCTTGGCATTTCTCACATCACCGTGCAAGGTATGAATAGTATCAAAAAATATTCACCTTCACTGCCCCTCAGGAGAATGGATGTAGAGCGATAGTCAAGTAAGATACCGGAGTCTATACCAGCGCCAATACTCCTTAGTTGCCTGCCTGCGCCTTCTCTACCAGCTTCTTGCCGCCACGCTCAAACCAGCGTGTATAGGTGGGGCTACTGCCGCTTACTCGCTCACGCCACAGGTTCATGGCATCGCGGCTGTAACTGAGAGTCTCGATCGCTTCCAGCCCGCGGCCACGATATAGGTTACCCGCTGCACCTGGGCCACCATTGTAGCCAGCAGCAACGAGCTCAACGCACTCATTTTCGGATAGATTACCGAGCGGCACGCACAGCTGATCGCGTAAATGCGCCAGGTAGGCCGCGCCAAAGGCGATGCTCGTTTCAGGATCAAATAAATCATAGTTCGTGCGCGCCGGCTTCACAAATTTCGCCGCAATCTCTTTGCCTGTGCCATCCGTCACCTGCATCAAACCACTCGCCACACCACTATGCGCCTTGGGGTAACCACCGGATTCCAGCGTCATGATAATCGCCACCAGCTGCGGCGAAATATTATACTGCCGGGCCTGCTTAGTAATCTCGCCCTGCCAGCGCTTAACGGTATCTGGCATCCAGGCGGGCAGGGTGTTATCTTGGCTCGTGAGTGCTACATTTGCAGTGTCCTGTGGTGTTTTGATAAACCGTGCCAACATACCATGCTGCCACGCGAGATACGCACCACCTACGAGCACAAGTACCAGCGCTGCGCTCATAAGGCCCCAGCGATTGTTCTGCGCCCAACGTGTTAGCTTTTTCGTCCATTTCTTTGATTTTGCCATTGTTTTAGTATAGCAAATAACCACATATTGTTCTCCTTTCGATGCGACACAACTTTGAATAATTCTTTAGCCTCCCTCCAAAATACTAATGATGATGAATCCTGGAAAGATAGTAACCTTTTACGTCAGCCTTGGAGTCTGTCGGTTCTGGTGGCAGAGCGTTGCACTCCACTCGAATACGCTGATAAGTAGAGAAGCTAACGGAGAACGCAGAGGTCTTGATATTTAAGGTTCTTTTGATTGACAGGCTCCCCTTTCCTCGCTATGGTATATATCATGACAAATCCTTCAGATGATACCACTGCTACCCAGCAGCAAAGGCTACAGGCAAGCCAGCTCCCAATCGACCCAGTCAAAATAAAAGCAATGATCGACTATTACATTGCAGAGTATCGCGAGCAGCTGCTTGATCGGGATTTGCTCGAGCAGGCGATAGCAGATGATGAATTATTCTGGCGTAGCAGTGTGTGGCGGGTAATTACTAGTCTGATTCACATTATGCGATTCTCTGATTGCGATCCCTACGCTGATAATTATTTTGATAGACAGGCCATTGCCGAGTGTAGACGCTTCGCAACCGATCTCCTGCGCGACCTACAGAAGATCAGCAAGGGTATCCCCGATCTTGCCGCAGAGCTCCCCAAGATTAAGCAGGATGTCTGGGAGTTTCTAGATGTCATTTTGCCAGATTCGCAGTCGACACAAGCAATGCGGTCGAGCACTCTTGAGCTCCAGCGCGATGAGTCTGGCACTGTCTCGCTCCAGACCATCCCTGCCGATCTTGAGCCACATGAGCTCTTTCATCAGCGATACCGTGAGTATATCAAAATGGGTGATACACCAGATGGAGCAGCCCGCTTGCAGGAGCTACGCGAATCGCTCGATGCCCGCACCGCTGCCGCCAGAGATATGCAGCGCGATGATATCAATTTGCCTTTTTATCGCCTTCTTAGTGATGCCAATACCCTCCACTTGCACACTCAAGATGCTCATGATTTTACTCGCATGTGCACGATTGCGAGCCTTTGCCAAGAAATGGCCTATCGGCACTTTAGATATAACCCTGCGACAACAACACCCTCGCAAGATCGAGAAGTCAGTCAATATATTTCATCAGCTCAGCGAGAAATGCGTACGATCATCGAATTCCTTCTCGAATTCGATGATGATGGTGTAGCGAAGGCGCAGCAACTCGAACGGTATGTCATCAGCCCCTACATCAAGGCAGAAATCGATGCCGAGTATGTCATACATGGCAAAGATCCAGACGGCACACGCCGAGCCCAAGCCTCTGCTTATGTTATTGCACCCGAGGATGAAGAGTATACGCTCGATCCTGTTGTTAATTCCTTGAACGACCGGCGTTTTATCTTCGATCAGCGGATTCGTGATGCTTACATTGCCATCATTACCAAGCACCCATCAGAGCGATCTTCTTCACGGTTATTTGACGACTACTATCTTGTAAAGCTCTGTGCCAAGCATGGCGAGCAAGCGGTCGCTCGGAAGGCTGCCTGGGACATGGTGAACTATTATTTCTACCAAACAGATGAGATAGAGGAAATCCATTTCTATGTGCTTTTGCTCAAAGACGAGCTAGGAGAAGGTGAGAAAGTCGAGCAGTGGATCGCGCAACAGCTGCGCGACAACCCAAGCGCCGAACTCGCTACGCTTTATTTTGAATGTGTTGGCTATGATCATGATGTATTTCGCTTTTTGCAAGAAGCGACTACTCGCGAGGCAGCATCACCTATAGAGGCGCTCGATCGGCAAGTTGAAAATCTTAATACACTCGAAAGTACTGTCAGTGACTGCCTCTATAACTTCGTCGAGAAACAAGAAGCCGCCGAAGAGCAGCGGCGTCTCCACTCAGAATCAGCACAATAGCCTCTTCACTATACCGCGCGCCGCCCCTCGAGCGCGTGGCCGAGGGTTATTTGGTCGGCATATTCAAGGTCAACGCCGACGGGGATGCCACGTGCCAAGCGTGTCATCCGCACCGTTAGGCCTGCCTCGGCAATGTGCCGCTGCAAGAATAGCGCGGTCGACTCGCCTTCCACACTTGCATTAGTGGCAATAATCACTTCCTCTACTGCATCATGAGTAATACGCTCCAGTAGCTCGGGGATGTGCAATTGCTCTGGCCCTACCCCATCAATCGGTGAGATCACGCCACCCAGCACGTGGTACGTCCCCTTGTAGTGGCCAGTACGCTCCAGCGCCACGATGTCGAGCGGCTCCTCCACCACAGCAATCTGCTTACGATTGCGCTCTGGGCTACTATAGAGCGGCGAAACATCTTGGTCAGGATCCATCAGAGCAAAGGTGACGGGGCAGGTCGCAACAGCAGTGTGAAGCTGTGTGATGGCCTGGGCAATCCCCTGGCTCGTCCGTCCATCGGCTCGCAGCAAAAAATACGCATAGCGCTCCGCCGTGCGTGCACCCACTCCCGGCAGGTGCCCTAGCTCGTCTATCGCCCGTTGCAAGGCCTGAGGTAGAATATCTACCATACTAGCTAGAACCCGAGGTTGCCAAGCCCACCCATCAGTGGCTGCATTTTCTTGGCAGCAATCTCTTGCGCCTTGGCCATACCGTCGCGGATTGCAATCTCGATCCAGTGTTCCAGCTGGTGGATGTTATCCAGGTCTACCTTAGTTGGGTCGATCTTCACACTCTTAATCTTCAGCTCGCCAGTGATCTGCACAATCACCGCACCATCGCCTGCCTCGACCTCCACGATCTCCTTCGCTAGTGCCTTCTGCGCCTTGCGCAAGTCATTAAGCATCTTCATTTGGTTCATGCCCATTGCCATACTTCTTCATTTCCTCCGTTTCTTGGCTGTCGTACTCGATTTATTATACATGATTTGGTGGATGGCTGGAAGGGATACCTGTTCGCCCAGTACCTCTTATGCCCATTATTGGGGGATTGCCACCAAATGAGAAGTCATCAACCACCACGCACGCTTTGAGCGTGATGAGGATGACACGCCTCACAGTCCAACACACATGATTCGACTATATCCAGAGCAACAAGCACACCATGATATCCGTCTCGAATCGATTACTCGTCCAGACACTACACACAACTCAGCATGCACACAAGCCGAGCTTCTACGACAGAATACCCTGCTCTACCAGCCAACGGTAGTTCCAGCCATCGTTTGATTCGGTTTTATAGCTCCAGAAAAAGTGTGCATCGGCGCTGGCAAAAGCCGTTTGCTGCGCTAGTATGTAGGCGGTGATGGTCGGCGGAGTCATGGCAATGGCGGGCGGCAAAATCGCGCTCCACTCACCAATGATGGTTGGGCGCTGCAACGACTGGTGCATGTGGGTAAATTCATCCACAATACTCGCGTGCTGATCATAATCCACCAGCGCCAAGTTGGCCGCCCCAAAGCACTGGTAGTGGTGGATGTCCAGCCAATCACGGGGCTGCGCCCGGCGCCACCGCGGCAGCTGGTAGGCATCGCTGATAATAATGCGCGTTGTGGCCGGCACAATACGGCGCAACCGGCCAGTTGTGCGGCGCGACCACAGCCGTAGCAGCCAGTGCTGCAGCCAGTTTTTGGTAAAGGGCTCGTTCAGCAGCTCAATCCCCCAGAGCTGCGGGCTTGTACTATAGCGCTCGGCAAGCTGCACAAGAATACGGCGGGTTGCACGGCGGTTTTTGGCCTGGTACCACCCCGTCTGCGGCATGCGGTCACCACTCCCACTGTGGTCACCCAAGTTCTGTGCGCCAGGCGCCGCGTGTAAATCAAGCAAGACACGCATATGATATTTTTTTGCCATCGCAAAGCACCAGTCCAGCTGCTTGGTAGCCTCGAGGTAACCATCCTGGCTTTCTAGCACCCAGTAACCAACTGGCACACGCAGCGCCTCGATACCGTGCGCATGCAGCCAGGCAAAGTCCGCTTCGGTCATAAATTCTTGCCGGTGCCTAGCAATGCGCTCCGGGCCGTTTGGTTGCATCATCAGCTGATGCTCGTTGCTCGCGTCTGTATCCGCAAAGACCGACGGCGTCATCCAGCGCTCAAGCACCAGCCATCCACCCAAGTTAACACCGCGTAATGGTTTATGCATATGCTTTATTATACCAGTGCAGAAGCCAGGCCACAGGCAGAAGGGTGTTACAAGTACATTGCAGTATGGCGCGCCTCGGGTGTTTTGCCTAGTAAATACACATCTATAGTATATAAAAATGGCTCCAAAGAGCCATGTGATAAATCCGTGGTGACCTCACCGGGAATCGAACCCGGGTTGCTGGGATGAGAACCCAGTGTCCTAACCGCTAGACGATGAGGCCGCCTAGTCACTATAGCAAAAAAATCGACACTTGTCTAGCGATAATGTTGTAAAAAAGGCTTGACATGCCATAATCATGATGCTAAACTGATCGTGTCATGCACATGCATGGTGGAGACAACTAACACAAACAGCACGCGATACAGCTAGAGCAAGCCAACGTACGGTGCACCCACACTGTATTTACTGGGAGTTTGCCATAGGCTATACTTGTGCAATTTTACATGTTTGGCACCCGTGCGAGAGGTGCCAAGCAAAGGAGGACTCCTTGGGTATCTTACCCAGCCCAGGAGATGTGCGATTTTCACTTCCCACGCGGGGAGTGATTTTCGTTTGGCGAAATACTCTGGTGCGGCGCGAGGCGATCGATCGGCAGACGGAAACCAAAGGTGCTACCCTGCCCCTCCCGCGAATGAAAGATTAGTTCGCCATGGTGCCCCAGCACGATCTTCTTTGCTAAAAATAGCCCAATCCCTGTACCATCGGGCCGCTGCAGCTGGGCATTATGCGCCCGGAAGAACTTCGTAAAGATCTTGCGCTGCTCACCCTGCGGCACTCCAATGCCATGGTCTTGCACCGTGCACACCACCCAGCCGTCCTTGCGGTAGAGTCGTACCGTAATAACATCTGCACCAGGCGAATAGTAAATGGCATTATCAATATAATTAACGATGACTTGCCGGAGTTTATTCTCGTCGATTAGCAGAGGTGGTATAACCCCACGCGGTCGATAATCCACCCGCAAATGGTGGCGCTCAGCAATGAGCTGGATAGACTCGATACTCTGTGCCACCAGCGCGGCAACATCGCCTAGGCGGAAGTCAATTGTGAAGTTGCCAGTGCGGATGCGCGACACATTAAGGAAGTTGCCAATCAGCTGCACCATTCGCTCGCTACTCGTAAAAGCTTCAGTAAGGAAAGTGCGCTGCGTGGCATTAATCTCACCAGCGTCACCCTCCAGCACCATTGATATATAACCCTTCACACTAGTGAGCGGTGTACGCAGCTGGTGGCTCGCCATACTGACAAACTCATCCTTCGCGGCATCGAGTTCGCGCAGGCGGCGGTTAGAAGCGCGCAGTTGGCGCGTTGCGTGGTCTACCGCTTGGGTGAGCTGCTGCTGGAACTGCTGCGTGGTATTGTGGCACTGCTGCGCCATCAGCGTCACTGCACATTGCTGGGCTATCATTGCAAGAGCGGCTCGCTGCGCAGTAGTATAAGTAGCTCGCTCAGCTGGCGGGCCCAGCACGATATATCCACAGTGATTGCCCTGCCACACCAGCCGCAGCACTACAGCAATGTTGTAACGACGAAGTGCGTGGCGCTTGGGTAGCATGGCAGTCATTGTGCGCACCGTTGCTTCTTTACATAGCGGCAAGAGTGTGCCAACAGAGGTAGCGCATTCATCTGGCAAGTCAATTAGCGGCGGCGCTCCATCCACCATTACCATCACTCCATACCAAGTCGGTCGGGTAACTGCCCTTAGCGCTGTACGTACCACTGCTACCACTTCTGCAAAGTCGGTCGCACGAGCCAGTGCACTACCCAGTGCTACCAGTGGCTCGGCTGATATAGGTGTGGTACTTGATTTTAGGTGATTTTGTTCCATTTTCATGCTACACCTGCTATTATAAAGCAAATGGTTAAAATTGCCATCATCGAAGACGACCAAGCCATCAGCCAAATGTACCGCATGAAGTTCGAAGCGGCTGGCTTTGCGGTGGAAGTTGCAGGCGACGGCAAAGCTGGCATCATGCTCGTACAACGGACTCACCCCGATATCATCCTGCTCGACCTCCAGATGCCCCACCTCAATGGTGCCGACACACTCGAGCACATCCGCGCCTACTCATGGGGTAAGAATATCCCAGTTATCGTCCTCACTAACCTTGGTCACGAAGAAGCTCCCAAAAAGCTCCAACACCTCGGCGTCCACAGCTACATTGTCAAAGCCGAGCTCACCCCCAGCCAAGTCGTCAAGCGAGTAGAGGAGGCTTTGACGGAGTGTGGGATGATAACGGAACAGTAACAAACTAAACTACTAGTGAAGCCACCAACACCGTTCGGCGGCCAACTCGTCAAGTTGAAAACCATCAAATTGCAAGCCCCGGAGTCGTGGCAGTAAAGGACGTATCTGTTCATCAAAAGCCGCGAGCTGTGTGCGGTAGTCTTGCAGCTGCTGTATTTGCTCCGCGTCTGTTAGCAGTCCTTTGTCGACAAACCACTCGAGTGTTGCAAGCACGTTATGTACACGATCGAACTCATCAGAATAGCTATTGTAATGGAACCACTCGTAGTCTTCACGAAGCCATTCTACTGAATCTTGACTCATGTCCTTGGCAAGGCGAGGAAGTGCTGTTTCGGTGGCATACTCCATCGTATGACGAACAGCATCTCGGCAGAATTCTGTATTGATTGTAGGTTTCAGAATTTCGACAATGATGTCTGCGCCGTCGCGCAATGACTGTGCATCGAAGGTATCGGGAGCTCGGGGTGCTACATCGTCATTTAGGCGTTCAGTCCGTTCTTTATACTCCAGGCAGTACGATAGCGCATCGATATAATGCTCACGCGCCATCGGTTCACCTTCTTCGTACTCAAGTACTGAAAAGTAACTCGCTCCATAGGCTAAGGTGAACAGTTGTAGCACTTCTTGATAGACAGGGTCGTCGCACGAGTTCTTAGATTTGACGACAGTGTTTTTGAACCATTCATCGGGAACAAGTCCAGATTCACTTGTCCATTTTTGATATAGTATGCTCGGCATTTTTACCTCCATTGTTTTCAAAGATCTTTTATTATTTTACTTAATTCTACCACATCATTTTCCCTATGTAATTACAAAATTACAACCTATCAACAATAACTAGGCCACACATTCGTCAGCAATCATACGAACTAATAACTACACTTGGTGTATATATTGTCTTTGTGAATCACCCTGTCCGACAGCCTCTCATCATCCCCTACCCCATCTCTATACTATGTGACGCGTATATTATGTTAAGCCTCTTATCCGCTTTTTGACATTACAATCATGCAGGCCTTGTGCTACCAATCTCACAAATTGGGGCCGGTTTGTCTTCTCATGCCAGTGGTGGTACAATAGAGGCAGCACGCACCCGTAGCTCAGCGGATTAGAGTACTTGGCTTCGAACCAAGTGGTCGCAGGTTCGAATCCTGCCGGGTGTACCAACTTTGTTCTATATATCCCAGCATGCTCTGGGGTTTTTATATGGCGCTATTTGCTATTCATTTTGTGGCCGCACCATACAAAAAAAGGGTTAGCACACCGCTAGCCCCTTTTGTTACACTATCACCACAATAGCTATTAGCGAGGATAATAGTATGTCGATGACCGCATTGGCCTAGTTGTGTTTGTTGTGTCCCACAGCACAACCACCCCAGCTGCCAGCAAGATCAAGAAGACAACAATCGCCACTGCTGCTAAGACAAGACCAACAATGTAGGCGATCTTAAGCCCTTGCGCCCACGTCTTGTCGCGCTCGGTTGCAACATATGGCGTACCATTTGCATCTGCTGTGGTACTCGTCAGCAAGAAGAAGTCGACGATACCCCAGACAGACAAGACAGACAGCCCCAACAGCGAAACAATATTAACATACGGCACAGCTGATGTTACCGTACAGCCCACTGCAATCCAAAAGCGGATCTTGCCTAGCTCGTCGCCACGGTACCAACGAGCCAAGCCGTACTGCCCCATAAACGCAGCGAGGGCGACAACCGCCAAGTAGTTGCGCGGTGAGGTATCAACCGGCGCAGGCGCAGTGGCTGGTACTGCTGGTTGGCTGGCAGCTGGAGCTGTGTGCGATGCTACCTCAGTTGGTGGTGTTGGTTGTGCTGTAGGTTGTTCATTTGCCATTGCTATTCTCCCGATTAAACTCTCTTGCCCCATGGTAATGCGTTTTTGGCAAAAAGACAAGCAAACGCACACGCCGCAGCAAAAGAGCTTTTTAATTCACCTCGCCGCCTCTTGACAGAACCCCGGGCTATCCGCTATAGTAAAAGGGCTTTGCACGGGTAGTGCAGACACGACATGGGCCAGTAGCTCAGCTGGTTAGAGCACCTGCCTCTTAAGCAGGGTGTCGAGGGTTCGAGCCCCTCCTGGCCCTCCATAGTATGTAGTCCTCGGTATTGCCGGAGGACTGTTTGCTATAGAGACATCTATCACTAGTATTAACCATATATTTACGAAAGGATTACGCCTTATGCCTACTTCATCACTCAACGGCCGCGAGCTCGCAAGTTTCATCAAGCAGCGCCAAGCCCGCCAAGTACGCCACCTACGCCAAGCGCATGGCATCACCCCCAAGCTGCTCATTATCACCCCGCTTAACGCATCGGGGCCAATCAATGCCTACGTGCGCTACAAGCAAGCCTATGCTGCTGATATCCTCGTTGAGACAGAGGTAGCGCCAACCGCCGAGGCAGATATGCCAGGTATAATCGACCGAGCAAACAACGACCCACACATCCACGGTATTATCGTCCAATTGCCGCTCAACGACTCATCGCAAACAGACGCCATCGTGCAGCGCATCTCTCCCGCTAAGGACGTCGATGGCCTGAGTGGCCCGCAAGCCGCCTATACGCCAGCAACAGCGCAAGCGATCGATTGGCTACTGGCAGGTTACAACATTAGCCTCGATGATAAGCAGCTCGCCATCATCGGGCGAGGGCGGCTAGTGGGCGCACCACTGGAGCGGCTGTGGCGCGACCGCGGCTTGACGGTAACAGTGTGCGACCGCCAAACACCTAATACTACAGAGATCATCGCTGCAAGTGACGTCATCGTCACCGCTACTGGCCAGCCCCATCTCATTACAGCGGATATGGTCAAAGCAGGTGCAGTGGTCGTCGATGCTGGCACAGCGAGCGAAGGCGGTGTTATCGTTGGCGATGTCGACCCAAGCGTGCGCGAGCGCAGCGATGTCACCCTCACCCCAGAAAAAGGCGGCGTTGGCCCTCTCACCATCGCCGTGATGATCGACCACGTTATCCAGGCAGCGCAGGCAACAGTTGAGTCTAGCAAGAAGTAGCCATTGCTGAGCTCTGCGGCCTAGCCGAATTTGCCTCATCGCTCTCTCGTGTTGCTATTATCGGTACGCAGTCTCTTTGTTCGTTTATATTATAAGGGCTAGCCCTGCTCTTGGATATACTCCTTATAAATACCTCAATCTACCGGCTTCGGTAGTATCGTCGCTTGCAATATGTTTAAAACCTCTGGGTGGCGTCGTTTTTTATTATACAGATTCAGGCTGGATCGGCTTGCAGATATATATCATGGGTGATATATTATACCTATGGATATTCGTACTGACGTTTCACTCAAACCATATTTGACGATGCAGCTTGGCGGTAACGCTCATACTATGGTCGACCTCTATACCAACGATGATGTCGTGGCGGTGTGCACGATGGCCCGCCAACAGCAGGCTGAACTCTTCGTTCTTGGTGGCGGGAGTAACACTCTAGCCCAAGACAGCGGCTTTGCTGGCATTGTGGCGCGCAACCGTATTCCAGGCTTCTCGGTCATTGCTGAGGATGATGCGTCGACGACGATTACTGTTGGTGCAGGAGAAGTTCTCGATACTATTGTGGCCAAGACAGTGGCCAGTGGTCTGAGTGGCATTGAGGCGCTATCGGCTATTCCAGGTACAGCAGGCGCTGCGCCAGTGCAAAACGTTGGTGCGTATGGGCAGGAGATTGCCGACACACTCGTCTCGCTCGAGGCATATGATCGCCAGCAAGAGCGATTTGTGGTGCTGAGCGCTGCCGACTGCGAGTTTTCGTACCGGCACAGCATTTTCCGGGGCCGCGAGATGGGGCGATATATCATCACAAGCATAACGCTCCGCCTACGCAAGGATTTGCCACGACCACCCTTCTACCAAGCCGTTCAAGATTATCTCACCACCCACGCTATAGCAGAGCCTACCCCGCAAGACATTCGCCGAGCCGTCATGACGATCCGCGCTGGCAAGCTGCCTGACCCTGCCAAGCTCCCCAATACTGGCTCATTCTTCAAAAATGCGATTATTTCAAGTAAAGAATTTTCTCAGCTCCAGCAGCACTACCCCACAGTGCCGCACTATGCGCTGGCCGATGGGCGCGTCAAGGTGCCATCGGGCTGGCTCATCGAGCAAGCGGGGCTCAGAGGCAGTGTCCTCCACGGCATGAAGGTGCATGATAAAAATGCAGTCGTGCTCATCAATCAATCGGCCACCAGCTACCACGATCTTGCTGCCGCTCGTGAGGAAATTATTCGCTCAGTGGAGGAAAAATTTGGCATCACCATTGTGCAAGAACCGCTAGAAATGCCAGCGGCGTGACGGGTCACATACCATACACTCCCTGTAGATATTTTTGTCTTTTTACCCTTGTTCATCAATAATTTTTGCGATACATATATAGTCAAGAAAGTAAAATTGACTATATATTTTTGAGTGTTTGTATCTCACCGCTTTTGCTTGTTCTCAGTCGGCTTTATTCTTTTCTATCGGACGAGCACGAAGTTCATTTCGTCCTACTAGAGAATTCTTTTCTTATTGCCCCCTATTTGGTGACCTATGGGGTGTAGTCGAAGCAAAGCAAGCCATAATCACTTCGATTCGGCTTCTCACCTCTTGCACTTTTACCCCAAAACCCTTATGCTAATTGCATGAGGGTACGACGCGGGTATACAATCGTGGAAATTATTATTGTGCTGGCAATTATGCTGGTGCTGCTAGTGCTGGGTGTGGTGGCGCTCGATAATACGCAGCGCTCCTCGCGCGATACGGCCCGCACAACCACTGTTGAGACAGTAGCCCGCAGCCTTGAATCCTTCTACAACGGGGACGCGACTGGTACGTCGGGCGAGCAAGGGCACCGCTATCCGTCAGCCGAGCAGTTTTTGACCTCGCTTAATGGTACGGCAATTCGCCACATCCTCCCTGGGCTATCTGAGGATAGCTATCAATACCCATCGCGCAGTGGTCAGCAAGCACTCTTCGTCCAGTCGCCAAGCAATGGTATTAGCAAAGATAGTGTATCGATTGACCGCTTCGTCTACGAGCCACGCGCCCGCGATGGTTCGCTCTGCGTCACCACCAGCCAAGAGTGTAGCCGCTTCTTCCTCTACTACCGGCTAGAACGCGCACCAACAGTAACGATAACCATCACGAGCAACCACCAATGAAGCATAGTCCAGACGCTGGCTTTACTCTGGTAGAGATGTTGGTAACAATGGTGCTAGGTGTGCTCTTTGTTGGGACGCTCTACCAGCTCTACATCGTGACGATCCAGGGCGCCACAGAGGCCAATCGCGACGCCAAGGCGAGCATTGTGGGGTATGAGCTACTCCGCCGCGAAGTTGGCGATGGCACACCAACGCCGTGCACAAACCGCGCGGCTAATCGCAATCTTACGACTGACCACTCACTCGATACCGATGGCTTGCCTCAGCCCATTAGTGCCACCATCATCGTTGATTGTCCATATAGCACCACCGCACCACAGATAAGCCGCGTATCGGTAACGGTGCGCTACGGGCAAGGCTCTAGCCAATCGGAGGTTCGCCATGCGATTCTCAGCAGCCACTAATATCCGCGAGCGAATGCAGCAGCTCATCCGCTACATCTACCCTGCGCGGCGACAAGAGCGTGGCTTCACTGTAGTGGAGATGCTAGTAGTGATCCCGATTATTGTCGTGGTGGTTGGTGTGTTGGTTGCTGCCCTGGTGGGGCTACTGAGCTCTATCGTCATCTCCAACCAGCGCGGTGCACTGACGTATGCTATGGAAGATGCGCTTGACCAAATCGAGCAGGACGTCCGCCTTGCAACAAAAGTCGAGAGCAAAGCCGTCGCAGCCAACTGGGCGCAGCACTTCGCGGGCGATAACGTCTTGATTCTCACCCAATACGCCACCGACCGCAACCCCTCAGACCCTCAGCGCGAGCTCATTTATCTCAATAGCCAAGCCAACCCCTGTCGCAGTCAAGCTGAGTTAGCTGCCAAACTCTACCGCACAAACAGTCCACTTACCGTCAAGGTTGTCTACTTCGTGCAGGGTACCACCCTTTGGCGGCGGACTATCGTGCCAAGCCAATACGAATTTAATGCTACCAACCCCAGCAACAACACGATGTGTGGCCAACCCTGGCAGCAGAGTACCTGCAATTATATTGGTGGCACCTGCAAAGCACTCGATACGCGCGTCGCGAGCAACGTATCGAGCATTCGCTTTGGCTATGCAACGGGTTTTAATCAAGCGGCCAGCACCACACCAAACGATAGCACCACCGTCGTCTCTGCCACAGTGGATATTGCCGCCCTCAGCACTGGCCAGACCATTCACGCCCGGGGGTCGATGCAGGCTCGGCGGATTAATAATTAGCTGAATCAAGAAAACAATAGGCAGCGTGAAGCTCAGGTATTCTAGCTATACTAGCGCGCCATTAGCCACAATTCAGCCTATACTAGCGCGCACGCTATCTCTGAAAATTATTCTCATATATCTGTGATCAAAAAGCTTGTGTTTAATGAATGTTCGTAGTATGATCGTAATATAATCAGTAACAAGGAGGGGTAACTCTGTATGACAACAAAAACTCAACGTAACCTGCGCGGTTTCACAATTGTCGAGCTTCTCATCGTGATTGTGATCATCGCCATCCTGGCGGCTATTACCATCGTCGCTTACAACGGTATCCAGCAACGCGCTCGCGACTCTGCAGCCGCTGGCGCTGCATCACAGCTCTCGACCAAGGTAGAGGCATGGAACAGCCAGAAGGGCGAATACCCAACAGCCGCGCAAGTCAGTAGCAATCTTGTTGACGATAAAGTAACTGAAGCAAAGATCGATCCAGACCTCAAGAAGAAGATCATCACATCTGGTACACCAAACAACGACACTCCTGTCTTGTATACCCAGTGTGGTAGTGGTAAGGGCGCGAAAATCACCTACAAGAAGGGCGACAAAACCGAGGATATCGTCCGAGGCAGCTGCTAAGCTTATCCTCCCAATCAACAAAAACACCCGCTCTCTAGCGGGTGCTTTGATATGCGGATACTATTATTCCCTGCTACATCTAGCGAAGCGTAATCATGATTAGCAGTGACCAATCCTAACTCTATATCCTACTCTGTCGGTACAGGGAAATCTGCCAAGAAGCGCGCAACGTCGGTGCGGAACTTGGCTAGCTTTGCCTCGTCGTCACGGTGATCGATAGCTTGTCGCATCCACTCAGCAATCTGCGGCATATGCTGCGGCTCTAAGCCGCGCGTTGTTGCCGCTGGCGTACCAAGGCGAATGCCACTAGGGCGAAATGGCGGCAGTGGATCATCAGGGATGGCATTAGCGTTAAGTGTCAAACCGATCTTATCCATCGCAATCTCCGCCGTCTTGCCATCAATCCCAAAGCTTGTATGGACATCGGCCAAGATGAGATGATTACTTGTGCCACCTGTCACGAGCACAAAGCCGCGCTGCTGCAACTCCTGCGCCAAAGCAGTGGCATTGGCCACCACCTGTTGAGCATAGGCGCGAAAGGCTGGCTGGAGCGCCTCACCAAAAGCCACTGCCTTAGCGGCAATCGTATGCATATGTGGCCCGCCCTGAATACCAGGAAAGACCGCTCGATCGATGAGTGTCGGAATATTCTCGAGAGTCTTGGCTGGGCGCTTGAGTGGGTTACTCGCTACCCCTTTGCTAACGATGAGCCCACCACGCGGCCCGCGCAGCGTCTTGTGCGTCGTTGTCGTCATAACGTGAAAACCATAGTCAAGTGGATTCTCCGCTACCCCACCAGCAATCAACCCCGCGACATGCGCCATATCGGCCATGAGCAACGCACCAACCTCGTGGCCAATCGCCGCAAAGCGTGCAAAATCTAGCTGGCGCGGATAGGCACTAAAACCTGCCAGGATGATCTTTGGTCGATGTTCTTGCGCCATCCGATGTAGCTCATCGTAGTCAATCTCGCCCGTTCTCACGTCCTTCATTTTGTAGCGAACAAAATTATACTCACGAGCACTATGTGTCACAGGCGCACCATGCGTCAGGTGTCCGCCATGGCCCAGATCCATCGCGAGGATGGTATCGCCTGGCTCGCACCATGCAAAATACACTGCTTCATTCGCCTGAGCACCACTGTGCGGCTGGACATTAGCATGGTCAGCCCGGAAGAGCTGCTTGGCACGGTCGATTGCCAGCTGCTCTACTTGGTCAGTATACTGCTGCCCG
This sequence comes from uncultured Candidatus Saccharibacteria bacterium, assembly GCA_963542675.1. Classification (GTDB taxonomy): domain Bacteria; phylum Patescibacteriota; class Saccharimonadia; order Saccharimonadales; family Saccharimonadaceae; genus Saccharimonas. The sequence continues at coordinate 29,386 of CAUTXC010000005.1, forward strand.
CCATAGTAACGCCGGCCTGGGTAACCCTCGCTATATTTATTAGTAAAGACACTCCCAAGCGCCCGTAGTACATCACCAGAGACATAATTCTCGCTAGGGATGAGCTCTAAGCCTTCGCGTTGGCGTTGCCGCTCACGGGTGATAAGGGCGGCAATAGTTGTTTCGTGCATGGGTAATACTCCTTGTTTGTTGGTTATATCTTAGGATTCGCTATGCACTTTTCATCAGATCATATGTGTAGTATAGCACAGCTACTCAATGTGGGGAGTTGCAGTACTTGACTACGTGCGTCTTGAGCTTGCGATAGCTCTCTTTTTATCTAGTAGTATTGACGTGCTATCGCATCTCTTTTGATATTACTCTCTGATGTGAAGACTAGGCACTTGCTCGTGTAGTAAATATAGGCCTTGCGCACGGCTAGTTGAAATAGCAGAAAGGAGCTGATGGAGTTATTAGAAAAACTTCGCAGCCTAACCTCCGCATTTCTTTTCGCAACACGAGATGCTTGTGTTTGACAATATATCACCGATGATATATTGTACAAGCATGGGAACAGCAAAATATCTCCGTAATATCGGAACACTCATCCAAGAAACCCGCCAAGCGCGCGGTATGACGCAAGCCGAGCTCGCTGCAGCACTTGGCACGAGCCAGTCGGCCATCAACCGCATCGAAAAGGGTGGCCAAAACATCAGCCTAGAAATGATTGCTCGCATTGGCGAAGTGCTGAGCAGTGAGATTGTCCGCATCAACAAAGCTGGCAAAACAAACTTCGTCATCAATGGTGGTGGCTCGCTCCATGGCGAGATTGAGGTAAAGACGAGCAAAAATGCCGCTGTCGCTCTGCTCTGCGCAAGCCTCCTTAATAAAGGCAAGACGACACTACGCCGAGTGGCACGGATCGAGGAAGTTAATCGCATCATCGAGGTGCTCGAAAGCATTGGCGTGCGCTGCCGCTGGCTTGAACACAATGACCTCGAGATCACCCCACCACGCACCCTCCATCTAGACGAGATGGATATCGCCGCAGCCAAGCGCACCCGCAGCATTATTATGTTCCTGGGGCCATTGCTCCATCAATATGAGTCATTCCAAATTCCCTTCGCGGGTGGATGCAACCTTGGCACACGGACGGTCGGACCACACATGGCGGGCCTCGCACCCTTTGGCCTGACTGTCGAGGCAACGACCGATTACTACCAAGCAACAGCCAACCCGCATATGGTTGAGCACGCCATCGTCCTTACCGAGCGCGGCGACACCGTCACTGAGAATGTTATCATGGCGGCAGCGCTCCACCCAGGCGTCGTGACGATTCGCAACGCCAGCCCCAACTATATGGTGCAAGACCTCTGTTTCTTTTTGCAAAAGCTTGGGGTACAGATCAATGGCATCGGCACAACGACCCTCACTATCCATGGTGTCAGCGAGATCAACCAAACAGTCGAATATTGTCCAAGCGAAGACCCTATCGAGGCAATGAGCTTCATCGCAGCAGGTGTAGTGACAGACTCTGCTATTACCATCCGCCGGGCACCAATCGAATTCCTCGAGCTCGAGCTAGCAGTGTTGCGCGGTATGGGCTTACAATATGAGCTCTCCAGCGAGTACCCAGCGCGCAATGGCCAGACTCGCCTGGTCGATATTAGCCTGCACAAATCGACTCTCACCGCTCCACAAGACAAGCTCCACAGTATGCCCTTCCCGGGCATCAACATGGATAATCTCCCCTTCCTTGGTCTCATCGCCACGGTAGCAACGGGCCGCACTCTGGTGCACGACTGGAGCTACGATAACCGTGCCATTTACTTCACCGACCTCACTCGCCTTGGCGCACAAGTAGAGATGGTCGATCCACACCGCGTTTACATCAGTGGCCCCACCCGCTGGAAGCCTGCCGATGTCGTCGCACCGCCAGCCTTGCGCCCCAGCGTCGTCGTGATGCTAGCTATGCTCGCAGCCCCTGGACGCTCCATCCTGCGTGACGTGTACAATATCAACCGAGGCTACGAAGACTTTGCTAACCGACTCAACACTCTCGGGGCGGATATCGAAACAACATGGGAATATTAGCCGCTTCTTAGCTTGTCTTACCACGCCAATAGAGAGACCTCTCATAATGAGAGGTCTTTTGCGCAGACCTTGCATAAATAGAACCTAAGTCTTAGAAGGTCTACTTTCTCAGTATCAGCTCCCGTCCGCCAGTGTTTTGCCTGTTGAGCTGCAAGGATCGATTCTTATCTCGCATAGCATGAGAAAAAGAGTACAAAAAGCAAGAATACACAAAACAGACACGTCAGGCATGCGCCTTAAACTCCTGGCAATAACCAAATAAAATTACCACTGTTTATAGTAGTAAAGCAGCATCAAACCAAAATAAAACCCCGGAATCATCCGGGAATTTATTTTGGGGTGGATAATGAGACTTGAACTCACGGCCTCCGGTGCCACAAACCAGCGCTCTAACCAAACTGAGCTATATCCACCAGACAATTGCACAGCAAACCTTACTGTGCTGCTGACATGCTGTATTGTAGCAGAGATAGCGCAGTTTGTCTATTACCTGCGGCCATTCATTCTCAATCTCAAAACTTTCCTACCTTATATTTCTCTCTTCTCTGAATACTACCAGGTTACTTGCTTCTCCTCAGGCTTATCACCGCTTCTATAGTGAGTCTTCCTATCTATGATAGGGGTTATCACTATATTTCATTGGGTAGAGCAGATGATTAAAAAATGACAAATGGATAAGGTAGGTAAATACTAAAGTTAACTAATTTAGCGCGCTTTCTTGCGACGCCACAGCGCCTCAACGCACATCACCAGCCACAGACCAAGCGCAATCGCCCCAACTGCCCCACCAAACCACACATGCCCCGCACTATAGCCATACTGATTAACCATCCGAGTGAGCAAGCTAATCGCCACGACGTCACCAAGCAATGTAAACATATTGAGCGCGGAGAGGAGCGTCGCTTTGTATGTATGCTGCAGCTCACTGAGAATCTTTGACTGCAAAACAATCGGTCGCACTCGCGTATATGCAGTAAATAGCACAACAGCAATGACCGCGATAATCGGGCTTGGCGTTACGCCCATCAAGACAATACATAGCGCCATAATCCACGCATCGACCCAATAAAATGCCAGTGGCCGCAGGCGGTCAAACCAATGCACATACCAGCCCAGTAACGCTCCACCCAAGCTCCCGACCGCCGCAATTACCCCAAACCACTCTACAGCAATACCAACGTGCTGGAAGAGGAGCTCGCGATATTCTAGCCCTTTATTGGACACACCAGCCAAGAAACCAGCGAAGGTAAAGAGAGCAAGATTTTTCGCGGTAATGATTGCGCGAGCAGCCTGCCGTGGCCGCTGAGCCTGGGCAGTCGTGCGGCGCGGTGGATAAGCAAAGCTCAGCGCCAACCACACCGTCGCAGCAAGCGACAAAAAGCCAATCAAAAACGGGAGTGTATGATGAATACGGTATGTGAGCGGTACCACAATAATGAGCACAGTATTACCAATCAATCCATACGTCTGGGCGCGGCCCATCACCTTGGTATAGTCGCGTGCTCGCCCCAGTGCTGTCAAGGAATCGTGCATAAATGCCTCGACCGCACCAGACTGAAACGCATAGCCACCAAAGAACAAAACCGAGGCAATTAGCCCACCCCAGAAGCTCGGCCACACAGCATACAACAGTGGCGACGCCACAGCAATACTCGCACCAAGGATAATCGCCCGCCGGTTGCCAAACTTATCGGCCACATAACCCGCTGGCATCTGCAGTGCCGCCTGGACGATAGACGAGATAACGACCATCAGTGCTAGCTCATCCAAACTCACTTTACCAACATTCACCAGCTGCACCGTGATAAGCGGCAAGTAGACACGCTTGGTAAAAATCCGAAACCACGAATATTTGATAATGTTGCGCTTGAGGAGGTCGTGGTTGGTCACATCTTGCATAAATCTCGCTGTACTATAGCATAGCCTCGCGCAGCATGTAAATGCATTTTGTATGTAATAAAAACAACCCCATCGAGATGGGGTATAACGATAAAAATGGCGCCCCGAGTAGGATTCGAACCTACGGCCTTAGGCTTAGAAGTCCTCTGCTCTATCCAGCTGAGCTATCGGGGCATGGGTTTATTATAGCAGGTTTCTTGGCAGGTGTGGTATGATAAACGAAGCATGAAACACACGAACGGAAATTATCGATACTTTAGCGTTATTCTCGCAGTATATGTTGCGGCGCTACTCATCTCCAACATTGCCGCCACCAAGCTGGTGGCACTCGGCCCACTTATCCTCGATGGTGGAGCAGTACTCTTCCCGCTCGTATATATCTTTGATGATGTCATGACAGAGGTCTATGGCTATCGCCGGGCACGCCGCGCTATTTGGACGGCCTTTGGGGTCATGCTGCTAGCAATTGGCTGCTTTACACTAGTACGCTATCTGCCCGCGGCGGCAGAGTACCACGACCAAGCCGCTTACGAGGCAGTGCTCGGCTTCTTCCCGCAGATCGTCATGGCGAGCTTGCTTGCCTTCCTAACGGGGAGCTTCCTCAACTCGTACATCGTTGCTAAGCTCAAGGTTATCATGAAGGGTCGGCAGCTATGGCTGCGCCTACTTGGATCGACAGTAGTGGGGAGTTTATTTGACACCGTTATATTCTGCGTTGTTGCTTTTGGCGGGCAGCTCACGGGGGGGGCACTGCTCAACTATATCGCCGTCGGACTTGGCTTCAAGCTTGCCGTTGAGGTCGTCTGTCTGCCACTCACCTACCGCGTCATTGCCATGCTTAAGCGACGCGAATCCGTCGATACCTACGACACCACCACCAACTTCACACCATTTCGTTTGCGTGTCTAGCGAGCGAGTTGCTCGCTGCAATAGATTTGCATCTCTCTCAGAATATGAAGAACGCAGTACTTTCATCCTGGTAGAATAGAAAATTGCCCGTGGTGATTATTGCAGCGTGATCATTGAATAGCCTCGTGTTTTAGGAAAATACTAAGACCCTTTTAGCATTTTAAAGAGACGGTGGCGAGAGAAAGTTTGCTATGCAAACCCTCCTCCCTAGTTGTCATGTGAATGCATACTATTAACTAACCTACGGAGCTCTCATCAGTCGCTACCGACGATAATACTGTGCCAAGAAATGATCCCGAAAGGCGTAGAATGTGCCATCCTCGAGGCTGTGGCGAATGTCGTCGACAAGCTTAATGATAAAGCGCTCGTTGTGAATCGATAGCAACGTCCCCGCCAAGCTCTCCTTGGCCCGGAGCAGGTGACAAATATAGGCTGCAGTGTAGTGCTGACAGGTGTAGCAATCGCACTCCGCCATAATAGGTGCAAACAGCTCGCGATATTTCGTCCCACGCATATTCACCCGTCCATGTGGTGTGTAGGCCGCGCCATTGCGTGCTACGCGAGTTGGGCTTACGCAATCGAAGGTATCAATACCCTGCTCGATCGCCGCAAAGATGTCATCTGGCTCCGAGATACCAAGCAAATGCCGCGGACGGCTTTCGGGCAAGATCTCATTCACCCACTGGATAGTCTGAGCCATTGTTTCTTTCTCCAGCGCCCCACCAATACCATAACCATCAAAATCCATCGCGCCAAGGCGTGCTGCGGTTTGCTTACGCAGGTCCTCATAATTCGCCCCTTGCAAGACACCAAAGAGCGCTTGATACGGCTTATCTGGCCGAGCAGCCCGAAGACGCTTGACCTCTGCTAGGCTGCGCTCCGCCCACGCATGGGTACGCGCCAGTGCCTCCACTTGGTATTCATACGGGTCAATCAGCGACGTCAGCTCATCAAAAGCAAAGGTAATATCCGCCCCAATCCCTGCCTGGATTTGCATCGACAGCTCTGGCGTAAACTTATGCAATGAGCCATCGAGGTGTGACTTAAACATCACACCATTATCATCTACCCAGGCGTGCCGGCTCGACTTCTTAGCAATCGCAATCTCTTCATCAACATCAGTGCTCATCGCTAATACCTTCTTAAAGCCCGAGCCCAGGCTCAGCACCTGGAAGCCACCACTGTCGGTAAAGGTCGGACCACTCCAGTGCATAAACTTACCCAAGTATCCGGCCTTCTCTATCAGCTCATGCCCTGGCTGCAGATAGAGGTGATAGGCATTAGCCAAGACAGCCTGTGCACCAACGCTAGCTACCATCTCGGGCACCATTGCTTTCACGTTTGCCTTTGTACCTACTACAATGAAGGCTGGCGTCTTGATATCACCATGCGGAGTGTGAATCACACCTGTCCGCGCCAACGTCTGCGGCATGCGGTGAGTAATGGTAAATGAGAATGGTGCTGGCATAATATGATTGCGTTCCTTATACCCCTTGGGGTATTTTACATTAAAATAATCGTGCTTTATGCAAGGAGAAAAGCTCCCTTTCGCAAAAACTCCCTCTATTGTACCACAAGGGGCTCAATGGTATGATGCGCATTCCCTCCCCTTCCATCACTCTAATACATAGAGTATACGCATCTGCTGCGGTCATTGCTCCACCGTTATTTCGGGAGACCACTATTTGAGGAAATGCAGAACTTTACGGGTGACATAGCAGAACTATCTCCAAAGTACCTACTTATAATACCAGCAATACATCGCTGCTTATCCAGGTAGAATAGTGAGCAAATGACAGGCAATCTGGCAGAGAGAGTGGAAGCTTGTGGGCTCACGTTACGCAGCGCGCCGTGCAGGCTGAGTATGCGCTTGCTGCAGCGCCACCACAACATCGCTCTCCGCACGCTCTTGGCCTGCTGACGCCAAGCCTGTCTTAGCCTGCAGCCATTCACGGGCAGACCGCGGCATAAGCTTTTGTACAAGGTCTGTCGCTACCATACCAAGCGTCGCAGCAACCACTTTTGCATCCTTCTTTAGTGAGGCTGTGTCAGCATACAAAACGTCCTGCTCCATTATATAGATGATATGAGTTATATCCAGCTCGTAGCCAGGCCCATGCTGATCTTTGCTATAGGGCGCCATAATGCCTGGGCGAGCCGTCTTGCGTGCGTCGATCCACTGCTGTTTGAGACCTTCAGGGATGTCGGGGTTAGCAAGGATATCATTATACACTTCGCCTGTGGCTAGCGGCCTTGGCCCCACGATTGCCATCTTGCCACGCAATACTTGCAGCAGCTGGGGCGCTTCGTCCACATGCGCCTTACGTACGAGCTTGCCAATTGGCCCTGCACCACTGTGGTTATAGCCATTAGCCGAGGCGGTGTTGCGCACCGCACCACGCAGTGTCCGCAGCTTTGGCACCTTGACGAGGTCATCAAGGTCACTCCCATAGCGCTCCTGCACAAAGAGCGTTGGGCCATCGCCAAGCTCCTTATGCATTGCCGCAGCCGCAACGAGAGCCGCCGAGCCCATACCAATCAGCAGAGGCGCCGCTACAATTCGGTCAAACCAGCGCTTCTCAGGACTTTCGTTATAGGCTTTGCCGTGTTTTGTTCTATTTTTTTGTGACATCCGTTCGATGGTAGCACAATGTTGCGTATTTGTCAACAGTATCGTGCCTATCCCTTCCTTTTTCACTTGATTTTAGTGTAATTGTTATGAAGTATTACACCCTTTAGGGCCACGCCAAACCAAAGAAGAGGCTACGACCTCTCTTCATCCAATCTGGCTCGCTATACTCTCAACAAAAACATCGCTCCCTTGGCGGAGCAATGCGTATTTTTTGCATCTGTGGTGCGGGTGCGGAGAATCGAACTCCGATCCCAAGTTTGGAAAACTTGTATACTAGCCGCTGTACGACACCCGCATGCGCTATCCATTATACCACTTTTTTGTGTATAATAAAGGTATGACCCGAGGACTCCATCGCTTGCGCGGATCGAGCATACACACCAATGGCGTCGCGCGCAATACCCGCACCATCGTCAATGGTGCTAAAACGTCGTCACTACGCGTCGACCAGCGCCAACATCAATCTATCCAAGAGCGCCGTGCCAACCACTTGCGCTACCAAAGCTCGCATACTATGATGGGCTGCCGGCCAGTCGCAGCTGATAGCGCTGATGACGAAGCACCTTATATGAACAACGAACGCCTCCGAGGCACTAGCAATGGGCCACGCGACCCATCAGGCTGTCGGCCAGGCACTGCCACCTATGCCCGCCGGCGCGACAACACCGTGCACACACCGCGCCAACCACAGCCAGCCTACAGCAAACCAGCCATGAAGCCAAGCTTCCGCCCAGGATTTATGCAACCAAACCAAGGCCAGCAATCACGCGGCTTTGGCTCGCATTGCTAGAGGTTATATTCTACAAAATACTTCTAGCACTGTAAGAGTGCCACTTCTTGCTCTTAAATTTTCTCCTAAGGATGGCAAGCCTGCGCTTTCAAGCGTCCTCGAGAACCCCTTCATATCTTCGCTCTTCTTATTCCAATGCGTGGCCCACCAATAGAATGAGCACTTTCTTACTATCATTCCCTTATAGAGCTAAGGCTGATTGCTCGAAAGTGCCATACTCTTACCGCTTATACTCTGGCGGGATGATTTCATCTGCTGTCACAACCTCTGGTGCACCATCAGTCTGGAAAGCTTGGCGAGCTTGCTCAAGCGTGACAGTAATGGTGCTGCCAGGTGCCACACTACCACTGAGCATCTGGCGTGCCACAGTGTTCTCCACCGCTTTTTGCACCACGCGGCGCATCGGGCGAGCACCAAGCCGTGGGTCGTAGCCACGTTCGACGAGAAAGAGCTTAGCATCATACTCTACCGCGACCGAGACCTTTTGCTGGGCGAGTGTGGCATTGACTCCCTCGAGAATGAGGTCGAGCACTTGCACCAGCTCTTCCTTAGTAAACGGCCGGAAGAGAACGATTTCGTCAAAACGGTTGAGGAACTCGGGCCGGAACTGACCACTGTTGATGAGCTCGTCGGTAAACTGCTGTTCGAATTGCTCAAGTTTATAGCCATGCTCGATATATTCGCGGATGCGGTCGGCCCCAGCGTTGCTCGTAGCAATGACAATCGCATCACGGAAGCTCACCTCACGGTTCTTGATATCGCGCAGGATCCCCTCATCCAGCAGCTGCAGCAAGGTTGCCAATACCTCTGGCGCGGCCTTCTCAATCTCATCGAGCAGCACCACACTAAAGGGCTGTTTCATCACCTGGGCGGTTAAGCTGGCTGGGTCATCAGCACCATCAGCAATCAGGCGCGACACATCCTCAGGCCGGACGTATTCGTTGAGGTCAATCCTGACAATCTTGCCCTCGCCACCAAAGTACACATCAGCCAAAGCCTTGCTCAGCTCTGTCTTGCCCACCCCTGTTGGCCCAAGAAAGAGAAAGGTGCCAATTGGCCGATTTTGGTTGCGCACACCGGCTCGTGCTCGGCGCAAGGCGTCGCTTACCACGCTGACCGCTCGCGTTTGGTTGACCATTCGCTGGTGGATGAGCGCCTCCATATTGAGTAGCCGCTCACGATCATCAGCAGTACTCGCCACACTTATTTTCACATCCATCGTCTGCTCAATAGCTTGCTGCACCGATTGCTTTGTCACAATACCATCCTCGTGGTAGCTCGCGGCCGACTCGAGCAGCTTGATGGCCTGGCCCGGCATAGCAAGGTCATGAATATAGCGCGCACTGAGCCGATACGCCTCGCGTAGCGCTTGATAACGGTAAGCCACATGGCGCTGCCCCTCAGTGATGACAGCTTGCTCTTGCAGGACGCGCAGTGTCTCGGCTTCATCTGTAGGCACGATGGAGATGCGATTGAGCGCATTAGCAAGCGATGGGTTGCGCCGGCCAATCTGCAAAAACCGCTGCTCGTCCATACTCAGAATAACCCTCAGGCGCCCTGCCTCGAGAATAGGCAGTAATACATTGGTAAGATCCACCGCGCCAATCCCTTCCTCAAAGAACAGCTGAGCATTATCCAGGCAAATGATGATATTCTTGGCAGTATACGCCTCACCAAGGACGCGCATGACGAGGTTCTCGAGCTCGCCCCGGCCTGGCGCCGCAGCGATGAGCGACGATGAGTCGAGAATAAATACCTGTCGAAACTTGAGACTACTCGGCAAATGCGCCGAGGCATCGAGTAGTCGCTCGGCAAAGGCGTGGATGATGGTCGTCTTGCCCGTGCCAGCCTGCCCTACTAGCACGGCATTCTGCCGCCCACGAGTGCCGAAGATGTCGATGAGCTGATCAATCGCTTTGGTGTGCGACGCAACATCAACAGAGAACATCCCGCCACCACGACTAATTTGCTCACTAATATTCTGTCCAAAGCGGCGTAACAGTGGGATATAACCAAACGACCAATCGCGTGCCACCCCACCAGTGCGCCGCGGCTGATGAATCTGTGCCACCAATTGACGTAAGTGGTGCTGCCACTGCACAGCGCCATCGAGATCTTCGTCGTCAAGCTGGAGTTCTGCCAAGATATTTTGGTAGCCAGGCACACTACGCACTAAAGCCACCATAAGCACACTACCAGTGATTTGCTCAAGCTGGTTGTACTGGCGGATGCGATCAGCAAATTGCCAAAACTCGGGCATAATGCTCGGGTCGTCACTCACGAGATCCTGTATAAGCGCCGGGCTGAGACCGAGTCGCAATGCCATAAACAGCCCATCATTAACTGAGCGCAATGCCCATGCAATATCGCGTGGTGTTGGCGTGGCGGGCAACCGACCCAGGACATCACCTGTAAGCAAACCGTCAGCCGTGCTACCACTGATGGGCAAATGGGCAATCTCACCCTGATACCACCGGTGGAGCCCATATGGCACCACAGCCAGGCTCGCGACAAACCACCCTAGTGGCAGCTCAATCGCCAGCAATGCTCCTGCCCCTGCCATGAATAGCAAAAATGGCGCCCACCACCAGTGATCGAAGCGGCCCATCTGCACACCCAAGCGAGCCTTCTTAGCACGCAAGCTATCGTAATGAAAGTCGCTTACCATGGTAGCCACCCCACTATCGCAAGCCCCGCCCCCAGCAGTGGCAATACGGGCACAAGCGCCCAAGCAATAATAAAGACAAGCCCCGCCGCAGCGGTTACTGCGAGCGCTACAATGCCAAAGATAATCATAAAGCTCCGCACGATGCCGCCAATCGTCCGCGAGATCAGGCGGTCGAAGAACGCCCGAATCTGCACCCCAATCGGCCCATCCACCGCTCCTGCCGATATCTGTCGAAACGGCGCAAACCACGTTCGCACCAAGAGATCAATTGAAAAATAGTCAAATACACTCACCAGCTTCCCCCATACCATCGTGATCCGCTGCCACCACCCAGCACCATACCACCACGCAAAAAATCCAACCACTATCATACTATGCATTGTAGCGCACTAGCGTGATTTGCGCTATATATCGCGCCATAAATAAAGGGTAATTCATGCTATAATAAACACCATGATTCGTATTACAACTCTTGTGGGCAAAGGGGTGCAGCGCGCAGCTCGGTTGCGCGGTGGTGGTTCGGCATTGCCAGGTCTCGTCGTCGAGAAACTCGATCGGCACTTTCTTGCCCGTACGCTTGATGCTCTACCGCATGGTGTGGTGGTAGTAAGTGGCACTAACGGTAAGACAACTACCACCAAGATGGTTGTAGCTCTACTGGAGAGCCAAGGCCTCCGCGTCTTTACTAATCGCACGGGGAGCAACTTTACCCGCGGCGTGGTAGCAGCACTGCTTGAGGCGGTTGATACCCATGGTGTTTTGCCAGCGGATATTGCCGTGCTCGAGCTTGACGAAGCGCATGCGGTGCATTTCGTCAAGCAAGTTGCCCCACGCTATTGTTTACTACTCAACGTCCTGCGCGACCAACTCGATCGCTTTGGTGAGATTGACTACACGGCGCAGCTGCTTCACACCATCGCCATGCGCACCACAAATGGCATTGTTCTCAATGGCAACGACCCACGGCTGACGCGGCAAGAATTTACCGCTGATCTCACAGCACCAATAAGCCGCTATGGCGTCGATCCATCACTCGCTCACCTCTTCCCAAGCGACGATACCATGCGAAGCGCCTCAGGCCAGGCTACAGCCACCACCGATGCTGATGTGATGCTATGCGGCTTGTCCGACCAAGCTGCCACCTTCCGCTTCGACGATTCCGATCATCCTGTCTCACTGAAGCTCAAGGGCAGCTACAATGCCCAAAACGCTGCAGGAGCACTTACCCTCGTCCGTACTATTCTGCAAGATAAACTCGATACGCCCGCCATGCTCGCTGCCCTAGCTCAGGTCGAGCCAGCCTTTGGCCGCGGCGAAGCTCTAACCGTCAATGGCCAGCCCTGCGAGCTTGTCCTCGTCAAGAACCCGAGCGGTTTTCGCCTGAGCCTGGCATCGTTCGACCCCCACAAGACTGCTACAATGATTGCCATCAACGACCAGTACGCCGACGGCCGCGATATGAGTTGGCTATGGGATGTCGACTTCGACACGCTTCGGCCCACTGGCGTGGCAATGGTGAGTGGTGTGCGCGCCTACGATATGGCGCTGCGCCTCCAGTATGACGAGGTAGAAGCTCGGCGCGTTGTACCTGGCCTCAAGCAAGCTCTGGCAGAGTTTGTCCAGGCCAACCGCGGCACCCCCTTGCGCATCTACTGTACTTATACCGCCATGCTTGCCTTGCGGCGCGAATTAGCTCATTACACAGAGGTAAATACTGTATGAAAAACAACACTATCACCATCCTCCAACTCTACCCTCACGCCATGAACATCTACGGCGACTGGGGTAATACCCTCACGCTCAAGCGACGACTTGAATGGTATGGTTACAGCGTGCGGCTCGTTGAATACAACCCAGGCGACACCTTCCCAGCTGATATCGATATCATTGTAGGTGGCGGTGGCCAAGACTCTGGCCAAGCTACCATTCAGGATGATTTACTAGCGATTGGCCCCACTCTGCAGCGCCTGGCTGATGATGGCGTGCCAATGCTGGTAGTGTGTGGGCTCTACCAGCTATTTGGGCGATTCTTTAAGACCACTCAGGGAGCGATCATTCGTGGGATTGGTCTCTTTGATATCGAGACGGTCGCTGGCGAGCAGCGCCTGATTGGCAATATCGTCACTGCCAGCAGCGACTTTGGCGAAGTCGTTGGCTATGAGAACCATAGCGGCCTCACAACCCTTGGGCACAGCGTGCCACCCCTGGGTATCGTATCGCGCGGGGCGGGCAACAATGGTACCGACCAAACCGAAGGTGCGCGCTACCGCAATGTGATCGGCACCTACCTGCATGGCTCAATTCTACCTAAGAATCCACGCATTGCCGATTTCCTGATCGAGCAAGCAGTATCGCGGCGCTATGGTGAATTTGCGCCCTCTGTCCTCATCGATGACACCTTTGCCACCAAGGCACGCACTGTTGCGAGCAAGCGACCACGCTAGCGTGTCGCTGCGCCGTCTCTCAGTGCTTGAGTTATGGAGCAATCAGTGTTGAGTACTTAAGCTTCAGGACTAGACTCCCTCACCACAACATTAGACAATCTTAAGCATACTTTTAGCAAACCTGCTATACTAGATCATTGTGACAACCCAACCAAAAGCCAGCGCGTCCTCTGTTGGGCGCATCGTTAGCCTCGACCTCATGCGCGGGTGGTTTTTGGTTATCATTATTCTCGACCATCTCACCTACTTCCCTAATGGTCTCACTTTCCTCACTGGCGACAGTCGTCTCGCTGTCTCGGCAGCCGAAGGGTTCTTCATTATATCCGGCCTTGTCCTGGGCATTGTGCGCGGTGCCAAGCTCCGCACACAACCCCTCATGACAGCGACGCGCTTGCTCTGGAAGCGGGCTGGTACGCTCTACCTCACGAGCATTATCGTGACGATACTATCGCTCCTGATTAGCTGGTTCTTTATTGATAATAAAGGTGTCAAGTTGCCACTACCACTGCCCGACGGTAATTGGCTTGGCCTGGCGTGGGATATTATTACCTTACAGCAATTCTACGGCTGGGCGGACTATCTGCGCCTGTATGCACTGTTTATTGCAGTAGCACCAGGCGCGCTCTGGCTACTGCGGCGCGGCAAGTGGTATATCGTGCTAGGGCTCAGCCTACTAGTGTGGGCGCTAACACCACGGCCAGTCAGTGAACTATACCAGCCACTCACCTGGCAGGTGCTATTCTTTATGGCCTTTGCCCTGGGCTACCACCTACCAGAGATCACTGCACGCTGGCAATCATGGCCGCTGCGCCGTCGACGCATTATCAAGCGCAGTATTGCAACGCTCTTCGCCCTCACACTCTTTACTGACGCATACGTCACCTTTGTGGCACATGGGCTGGGCGATGGCTTTCATCAAGCGCTTGCCGCAGCCGATACCGCACTCGACAATCAGTTCCTCAAGCTCGACCTACCACTGCCTCGCCTTACCCTATCGTGGCTCTGGTTTGCTGGGTTCTTTATGCTGTTTCGGCGATTCGAGGATCGCATCAAGCGGTGGCTCGGCTGGATTTTGCTGCCGTTTGGCCATAATTCGCTCTATGTGTATACGGTGCATGCGTTCGTTATTCTCGTCATACATCTCTTTGTGGCACCAGATTATTATATTAGCGATTTTTATTTTACGTCGGTCGATCGTTTCTACGAGATCCCGGCCAACTTCGCCTTATCCGTCAGTGCACTTGCGCTTATCTACCTTGCCGTCAAGACAAAGTTTTTGATGAAGATTATTCCACGCTAACAGGGATCAGCTAGAGAGATAGATCTTCTTTTGTTTAATTAGTCTATCCCATCAATTAGTACGTCTTACTATACATATCCATAAAAAACAGAGGCCGCGCGAGCCTCAATTATCTATGGTATACCCGGCAGGGTTCGAACCTGCGACCTTTGGTTCCGGAAACCAACGCTCTATCCAGCTGAGCTACGGGTACGTATAGTGGTATTGTACCACGGATGATTATGGCTTTGCTAGTGGATTTTTTGCCAACAAATCGGTACTATAAAAGATATGAGTAAACAACTAGCGCGGCAACAATCTGCCGCTCGGGTCAAGAATTCCGCCCTTATTCTCGCTAATCGACTATTTCACCTTGTCTGCAAGATGCGACGCCATTGGTTTCGCATCGCCATTGTGGTAGCACCACTGGTGGCAATGGCACTGTGCTGGTGGATTGGCAGCCAGCAAAGTGTGTGGTTTGATGAGGCATATTCGGTGTGGCTCGCCAAGCAGCCAATCAGTGAACTCATTCGCCTCACCAGTATCGATACACACCCGCCGCTCTACTATCTCATCCTCAAGCTCTGGGCCAGCGTGTGGGGTTATAGTGAGCCAGCCCTGCGTGCCTTTAGTATCCTCTGCTATGGCGGCGCGATGGTTGGTATGGGGTGTTTCGTGCGGCGCTGGTTTGGTAAGCGCGCTGCGGGGTATACACTCCTCACACTGATTGGCACACCCCTACTCATGCGCTACGGCTTCGAGATACGAATGTATGCGCTGGGGTCGTTGATTGGCGTAAGTGCAACCGCCGTACTGGCACGCGCTTGGCACGATGATCGCTGGCGCGACTGGACGCTCTATGCGGTGCTTGTCGCTTTCGGTATGGGGACGCTGTATTATAGCGCCTTACTCTGGCTAGCCCAGCTACTCTGGCTCATGGTTATGACCTACCGTCGCCAAGGTCTACAACAGTGGTGGAAACTGCCGTGGCTCTGGGCGTATGTAGCGAGTTTCATGCTATTCTTACCGTGGCTACCGACCTTCCTGGGACAAATTGGCAATGGTGCTTTAGCCGAGATTGGCCAGCCGATGAACCTGCAGAATTTGCTTGGCATCGCATCCTTCAACATGATTTATAAGCCATCTTGGTTGCTAGGCGTTGTGTCGTCGCAACTTGTCCTTATTATTATCTGTGCCGTTGCGTGGGCGTGGCCTCGTGCAATGCGTTCGTTGCCGCATCCCGAGCTTGCCTGGCTATTGCTTGCTCATGTGGGCGTGCCAGTCGCAGCACTGATCGTTGTGTCACTATCTGCTCCAATGTATGTCGAGCGCTATCTTGCTCATGTGGTAATTAGTGGTATCACTATTGCGAGTGTTGTCCTCTATACGGCCTGCGTAGCCCTGCATCGTTCGCCATTGCGCTGGCACAAGGCTGTGTCAACCGCTCTCTTGGCACTTCTGCCAGTGGTTATGTTTTATGGTATGGTGCAGTTATCATTGCAGGGTAATTTCAACTTCCAGCGCGATGAACGACCCAACGTAAAGCAAATTGCCACCCAGCTCGGCACCTGCCGCGATGGGAGTGTTATCCTTGCGGCCGACCCGTACATCGCCATAGAGATAAGCTATTATCTCGAGCAAGCGCAGTCACATTGCCCCATCTACATGGCCTATGTGGGTGGCCCACTGATGGGCGGCTACGCACCGCTCGAAGGAAGTACCACGTACCGCAAGGTAGCCGACACCACTCAGCCCTTTACCGATGCCAAAAAAATCAACGTTCTCTACTATAGCAGCTCGACCGCAACCACCACCCCAACACTACCCAGCGCTTACACTCTGCGTTCCGTCACTGGTGACCCACTCGTGCTGATGCAGTTTGCCCGTGACTAGTGCCCGAGCACTATACCATCTCTACAGTGGTGGATAGTTCATAGCCTCACCTATTAATTGCAGATTACCCCGCCATCATCTACACTAGAAAGACAAGGAGGCATGTATGATCGAACAACTCAAAAGACAGCTTATTGGTGCGTGGTGGGTGATTATTATCATGAGCCTGTCATTGATTATCTTTGGTGGAGTATCGCTTGTGGTGCCAGCAGTGACTCTCACTGTTTTGATGACACTCCTCGCTATTTTGATCATCATCTGGGGTCTGTCGCAGCTGGTACGTGGGCTGCAGGTAGCAGATGGTCAAGCGAAGACGTTTCTCGTAGTGGTAGGTGCGCTGCTTATTCTGCTTGGCATAGTGATGCTTGCCAACCCTCGGGTCAGTGTGGCAACACTCAGCTTTGTGCTTGGCTGGGTGGTGATGCTGCGCAGCCTCATCGACGTTATACTCAGCCGCATCTTCCCTGCCGGGAGCCGTACGCGAGCGCTCTGGCTAATGTCTGGTGTGATCGGTGTGATCGTGAGCTTCATCCTCTGGCTCTTCCCTGTCGGCAGTGCCCAGCTTTTCGTCCAAATCGTTGGTGGCTATGCACTGGTTAATGGCATCATTCTCCTTACCAATGCCATTGAGCTGCGCCGTACAGTGCGCCATCGTATGCGTGGGCATCGCACAGTTCATAAACCAATCGACCGGGATAAGGTGATCGACCTGTAGCATAGATTGCAATATTTATCTATCAAAATATGTTGCTTTTTGCCCTGCCGCACACACTCAGGGCTAGTATCTCGAAAGCACCGATCTCGCACCACTAGATAGAGCTAAATACCGGTTATTGCAACGAAATTTCATAAGGCAGCGAGGAAAATGCGGTTAGTATAGAAAAGAGCTAGGCTTGAGGCCGTACTACCTTAGCCTCACCCCATTCATTGCTATCTTAGCTGGCAGAGTATACGGCTCGCGGAGAGTAACATCTGGGTTTAGATCTTTATGATGCTAAAATTTTATCTCTGCAACTCCGGCTCACACACTGCCGGTTGGGTTGGCTCAACGGCGCGGATCACATGGCAGTAGCGCAGCACACCATCGGTCGCTCGCGACTCATTCTCGCCAGATTGCGCACGGTAGGTATCACACTCGCCCTCTTTGGGCTCGCTCTCTGAGCCCTTCACATGATAGACAAGCCCCCGAGTGGTGCGCGTCGTTGCCTCTATGCAGTATGTTGCCGATGCGACGTATTTGAGTGTCGCTGTCACATTCTCACTCTTATTATAATCAGCTGGGAGCGATGTAGGATAGCCATTATAAAACGTCCTATAGGCTGTCATTGCCGCGGCAGCAGCCCGCAGATCACTCACGAGCTCCGTCTGGGCTGCACGCTGACGCCACGCACCATACCCCACAATCGACGCCGACACCAAGATCGCTAGTATCGCCACTACCGTCAAAATCTCGACTAGCGTAAACCCTCGCTTATTCATGCCTTCATCATAACATAAGCATCTTGGAGAGTACAGATGGTATTACTGTGTTTTGTCGATACATGATCGCCCACCCGCATTCACTGCCTGATCTGGATTACTCTACGCCAAGTAGCTGATAATCTCATCTGCCACTGCAATAGCCGATGGATAGGTGCTCGTGTCAATCGGGCCACCAGGTGTTAGATCGTGGCTGGCCAGTACCGCTGGGAATTGCTGCATGCTATCCATGTCGTCTTCGCCATCACGCATAAATTCTTCGAAGCTCTGAATCACCGCTGCATCGCGCCCAGCACGCCGCCTCGCCTCGGCCACTCCCTTAAAGCGCTCGTAGCGGAGTTCATCTGGCGCTGTGAGCACAACCGTCCGGTAGCGATCACCCAGTCGCTCCTTAAGGCGACAAGCGCTGCGGTAGTCACGCAGGCCATCGAGCACCACTAGCTCCACACCAGGCCGCTCAAGTAGCTCCAGTGCCCGGTCGGCCAGCAAGCTCGGCGCAGACTCCGTCATGATTTGCAGCACGCGCAAATAATCGCTCCGCTTGCGCAGTGTAATATGATGGCTCGCGGCATATTCGCGCAAGACATCGCTCGGGCGAAACAAAACAACCCCGGCACCCAGCCGCGGCATTAGCTCACGAATTGTTGATGATTTGCCGGCGAGTTCTCGCCCAGTAATATTCACAATTTGGATGGTTCGAGTAGATCTCATACACCCTATTGTAGCATGGCATTCGCGGCAGAAATACCTCAAAAACGGCAAATTTATGGTATTTGTTCTATTTTTGGCTCATAACCTCTGGTGCACTCTCATCTCTGCCTGCAGTTTTATGCAATGAAATAATGATGATTCGTCGCTATAATAAGCGCTATACTCTCGCGCGCAGAGGGTGAATGTTCTAGAAAAGCATTCATTTTATGCAGCTGAATTAGCATCAGAAAGCGTGTGAAGTGAGCCACTGGGCTGCGGAATGAAAGCGTCTCGGTATTTGTAATAAGATATATTATTGCATCATTATGTATAATATTGTGTATTATATGTTATTACCCCTGTTTTTGGGCACATTATGCAATATTGTGCGTTATTTTGCCATTTTCCTCTTCCCTTTTTGCGACCTCTGTTGTATAGTGAATGGACTATGCATACACAACAGAGAACAAACAGGGGTCATGAAGCCCCACATTCTTCACCAACACCCAAATGTGGTGATGACAAGTACCGTCACTTGGTAGAGAACTCTACCATTCAGTCTGAGTCACAGCGCTCAAAGTCTAAGAGTGTCTCACGACGAAACTTTCTTGGAGCCGCTGCAGTGCTAGGACTAACAGCGGGATTCATCGCTTCACGATCAAAAGATAACTACGATCAGCGTCCATCTGCCGCTGAGCATCAACCCACCCCCGAAGAGCAAGCTACCCAACTAGTCGATGCGTATAGCGATTACCTCAGCCAGCGCAAAGCCTACGAAGCAGGCCAGGTTACTCAGGAGCCCCAGCCACCGGTTGAGCTAAGCAATATTACTACACGACAGGTTGAGGCTGGCGACAGCATCGGTAGTGTGGTAGACCGGCACATCGCCACACTCGCCGAAGCAGATACATTCCATGCTAAGCCCGAGCAAGATGGCGTGACTAATGCTACGTCGGCCCGCGTTGCTGAGCTCCACCTGACCGATGGCAACACGCGCTACGAGCTGCAGCCTGGCGACATCGTAACACTCGCGCAATACCAGGGTTTTGTTGTGCCGCTGGCAATCAACTCGCACGAGCCAAGCTCCGGCGTGTCACAGCACACTCTCGAGCCATAACTATTTCATGCGCTGTAGTAAACCAGCCAGCCACTCTGGCTGGTTTTTGGTATGAGCATAGCTAGTTCGCTCTCTCGCATCAAGAGTGATATAATAGCGTATACGATGCAAATGGAGCAGGTGCAAGCACTGATTTTTACGATTCGCCAGGCGGATGCCACGCGGCTCAATGACCTCGCATATGCCGAGAAAACGGTGCGCATGCTTGCCAAGGTAGCTGGCCTGCACGCATTGGAATCTGTCTCACATCAGTTCTCGCCGCAAGGCGTGAGTGTGTCGCTGCTGCTCGCGGAGTCGCACGCCACCATCCACACCTGGCCCGAGAGCTGCGGAGCGTACCTCAGTATTGCCACGTGCCAGCCCTTAGGTGAGGATACAATCGAGACTCTTCGCCAAGCCATTGCAGACGCATTTTATACCAATACTATAACGATCGAAAGCGCTGTATTATGACCAAACGCACCAAAGCTCGCCTCAAGATTAATGATGTCCTGCGCGGCAAGCGAACCAACTTCCGTGCAGTGGGTTGCTTGTTGTTTAAAGAAGAAAACCCCGAAACCAAGCAAACCTCCTACTGGGAAGAATGGGAGCTGACGGGCCTCGAAAATTACGATAGCTGGGTAGAATACGACCACGATAGCAAGGTTGTGTCGCTCTATGAGCCAGTGCGGTTTGCCCAGCGGCTTGAGCCAGAACACCTCGCTGCTGGCAATGAGTTTACCATTACGCTCGAGGATGGCACGGTGCAAACCATTACCGTTGCAGAGGCTGGCGAAGGCATCATTATGGCCATCCACGGTAAGAACGCCTACCAGGTCTTCGAGGGTGAACCAATGGCCTATGCTAGCCTACACTACACCGACACCGAGACTGGTGCTACCACCACCTACACAGTAGAAAAATACAACCAGCGTGAGTACGATGTTTACCGCAAAACACCCTTGTCCGATGCGCAGCAAAAGGAACTATTTGGCCGGCTCATCCGTCCGCGCAACTGGCCGCTATTTTGGCGCTGGGTAGGAATTATTGCCTTTGTTAGTTCACTATTGTTTGCCATCTATGATGAGTTCTTTAGCCATGATAATTCGCACAGCACCGGCACCTATCACGGGCGTAGCGTCTATGGTGGTGGTAGTGGCGGCGTAGGCAAATAACCTGGACGTGGAAGGCATACAGAAGACACTATGGCACATACTCGCGTCACGCCACCAGGCACCAAGCGTATCACCAACAAGGAAAATATCGCGCTGTTTGCGGCAGCGCTCCTCGTGGCAATTGGCGGACTCATCTACGAGCTCATCTTGGGTACGGCTGCCTCATACCTAGTGGGTGATTCAATCCTGAGTTTTAGCCTGGCAACTGGTATAACCCTCTTTGGCATGGGGGTCGGGTCGTTGCTCGTGCGACATATTCACTGGCACCCAGCCACAAGCTTCGCCGTTAATGAAATCCTACTAGGGTTAGTGGGTGGTAATTCGGTGCTCCTGCTATACAGCGCCTTTAGCTTGAGCAAGCTACACTGGCCAGTATTTGCGCTGATTAGCCTGGTGATTGGTGTGCTGATCGGCCTGGAAATTCCGCTACTCGTCAAGATGTTTACACGGTACGGCCGACCGTCTTCGGTAGAACTACTCAGTAAGGTGCTCGCAATCGATTACTTTGGCGCGCTGGTAGCCTCACTGATCTTCCCACTCTTCCTATTACCAAGTCTTGGTCTGATGCGCAGCACCTACTTGATCGCCACGCTTAACATCGCCGTGGCAGTGCTGATTCTGCTGCAGCTGAAGACTTCGCGTAGGCTCCTAATTGCCAGTGTGGTAGCAACCATTCTGCTACTAGGGCTATTCTTTGGTGCCAGCTGGCTGGAACATCGCATTGACACCAAGGCCTATAAAGACCCAGTCATTCTCTACCAGCAGTCGGCTTACCAAAAGATTGTCCTCACAAAGTACAAGCAGGATTTACGCCTGTATCTGAATAACAATCTCCAGTTTTCTAGCCTAGACGAAGCCCGCTACCACGAAACGCTAGCCGGCGCGGCGATGACAGCGGTCAAGCAACCCAAAAACGTGCTGATTATGGGCGGTGGCGACGGGCTGCTGGCGCGCGAGATCCTTAAGTACCCCAGTGTGGAGCACATCACCCTAGTGGATATCGATCCGGCTATGACGCAGCTGGCGCGCACCAATCCCCTACTAGTCGAGCAAAACAAGCGCTCGCTTGCTAGCCCCAAAGTGCGCGTCGTGAATGAGGACGCTTTTTTATTTGCCTTCAATACGCACCAGGCGTATGACGCCATTCTAATCGACCTCGTCGACCCATCGAACGACCGCTTAGCCAAGCTCTACTCGCAGCAATTCTACCGCCAGGCTGAGCGTATTCTCAGCCCCACTGGCGTAATGATCACCCAAGCAACATCGTCGTACTTTTCGCCAAACGCCTTCGCAACGGTAGCCAGTACTATCACATCTGCCCAACCCCAGCGACATATCACGCCTTTTAGTATTAATGTGCCTTCCTTTGGCGAGTGGGGCTTTGTGCTGTCGACAAAGGATAAAGCCAGCCTGCTGAGCCAGCCGCTGCCGCCTGGGCTCAGCTACACCGATACCAAACTGCTTGACTACACCCTGCGCCAGCGCCCCGCTAGCCTACCCCCAGCGGGCATCTCTACCCTACTGACACCGCGAATCATCGACGTCTATAATCGTGATATGGGACAGTGGCGGTATCAATAAAGAGCACTTTGTGTGGAGCCTAACCTCTTCCTGATATCAATCTATAATCACAATCCATCATGTGCGGATATACAGTCTAGCCAAAACTAACCCGTCAGAACTGCCGCATTCCTTGCTTTACTCATCAACACCTACTAACTCTTCTATACTATTGGGATATTTTGCGTATGTTTGCTCTGCAGGCTGGTATATCGTATGATATATTTATGTATCATAAACCACCACGCGAACAAGCCCGCTATTATGACATCCAGTGGTACCGCCAAACCGGCGTGTTTTACCCTGAGCAACTATCATCAGAAACACCAACTGTTGGTGTATCTGCCAATACCTGGCACGAGTACATGAGTCTGATACGCCAAGCAGCTGCCGATCACCCTGCCGATCACCCTGCCCATCGCTTCATCAGCCCCGAACTCATGACGACGGCAGGTATGGAGCTGGCTGAAATCCCAAACCAACGTGATATGGTAGATGCCCGACTCGCCGAGCTACAGAAACTCTCTACCTCTATGCCCGCAGCGGAGCTTGTGGTGGGTGCACCAGAATACCAACCACACGGTATCTACAATTCACTGATGATTATTACCAATGGTATACGGCGCGTGCTTGAGCGCAAACGCACGATTTTTAGCTCAGCCGAGCGAGGGACATTCACCGCAAGCAACACATTGCAGCAACGGTGTACTCGCACATTATCTGCTGTGTGTGCCGATTTAGTGGGTTACGGCGTACAATATCCTGAGCTTCCCCAAGACACCCGTACCATCCACGCCAGCTGCTGCTGGGCGACACCGCTCGAGGAGGGAGCTCGCTATGCCGCAGCGCCAGATGAAGACCGCTACACCAGCGCCATCACGCACACGCTTGGCCATCTCTTCACGCACTATCCACAGCTGCAGCAGATTATGGTCGTCGATCGCACCCCATCGAGCACAGCCATCCCACCGCTCAACTGCGTGGCGCGGCGGAATACGCATAATGGTATAATAGGGTCATGACACAATACGAAGGAACCAAACTCGTCGACTTTACACCTATAGCCAAAGTTGACGCATTACAGATTATTGACATTATTCCCGGCACTGGTACCGAGGTACCAGCCGGCGCGACTATCACCGCACACTATACTGGTGCACTATGTAAGAATGGCATCATCTTTCAGAGCAGCCACGACTTTGGTCAGCCCGTCACCTTCGGCCTCGACCAAGTCATCCGCGGCTGGACAGAGGGCGTGCCTGGCATGAAGGTCGGTGGTATGCGCCGACTCATCATCCCAAGTGAGATGGCCTACGGCTCCGTTCGCGCTGCTGCTAACATTCCACCTAATAGCGATCTCGTGTTTGATATTGAGCTAGTATCTATTAAATAACAGAGGTAAGCTCGCAAGAAGAAGCTCATACTAGGTGAGCTTCTTGTTTTCTTTGTAGATTTGTCTAAGGCGTTTGAGGAGTTCGTCGTTATCCATGATAGATAGTTTATATACTTACAATTTATGTGTATAGGCATGTTGGAGAATAACAAGTGGTTCGCGTAGGGACCACCGCCGACTATTCTGTGTCCATACTTGGCTCGATTGCGGGTCGAAGTCGCCCACCTGCTGCAATGATGGATCGACAATTGTCTCAAAATTAGCATGCTTCATCTGCGCGTCTACTCGTGGCATATGGTACCGAAACGCGCACAAACCAATCTTGCCAAGCTGTGCTATTGTGTATTTTCGACGAATTTGACCAATCAACTCATGTGTACTGAAAGTACATCCAGATGATTTCATTGTTGGCAATGCGACTACGGCTTGGCTTGCGTCTGGCTGAATATCGCAGACAACATCAGCTAACTCTTGCTGTAATATCATGAGTCGCTGCGGCTTAAACTGGTCAGCAAGCCACGTACCAAGCGCTTCATTAGTCGCTCCTGGAGCCATATAATGTCCTTCATCATATCTCACTCCAAAGCTAAAGCCAACGATGGAATCTGCCTCGGCTATTCTGCCATGAGGCTCTATTTCACCATTTATACTCGACTGCATGAGTCGCATCACTTCTCGAGCTCGCATAAACCTATCATATCACGAATTTATTGCAAATTACGCAAATAGCCACCCTTTCCAGGTGGCCATTCGCAATGCAGCTGTAGCTATAACGCGATGTTACTTCTTGTCGCTGCTTTTGTCGTCGACAACTTCGCCTTCGACGGGTTCGTCTTTGCCAGGCTTCTTGTCGGTAGCTTTCGCCTTGGCGTCAGCTTCTTCTTCGGCTTTTTTGTCCTCAGCTTGCTGCTGATAGAGCTTAGCACCGATAGACATTTTTACATCGTCCAGTGCCTTGGTGGCAGCCTCGAGCTCGTCTTTGTCTTCTGCGTTCTTGTGCTTCTCAGCTTCGGCAATGGCATCTTCCAGCGTCTTCTTGTCGTCGCTCGAGATCTTGTCCTTAAACTCATCGGGCATTTTCTTTGCCTGGTAGATGGCATTCTCGAGGTGGTTCTTGGCGTCGATTGCTTCACGCTTCTTCTTATCTTCATCGGCGTGGAGCTCAGCTTCTTTCTGTGCCTTCTCAATATCTTCCTTGCTCATGTTGCCAGAGTTTTGGATGGTGATCGACTGCTCTTTGCCTGTCCCTTTATCCTTAGCGGTGACACTGAGGATACCATTGGCGTCAATGTTAAAGGTCACTTCAATCTGCGGCACACCGCGTGGTGCTGGTGCAATACCGTCAAGCACGAAACGGCCTAGGCTCTTGTTGTCGTTGGCAAACTCGCGCTCACCCTGCAAAACATGGATCTCCACTTGCGGCTGGTTGTCTGCTGCGGTTGAGAATACTTCGCTCTTGCTGGTTGGCACAGTGGTGTTGCGCTCAATTAGCTTGGTTGATACGCCGCCCATTGTCTCAATGCCGAGGCTTAGCGGTGTCACATCCAGCAGCAGCACACTCTTAACATCACCAGCCAGCACACCGCCCTGGATGGCCGCACCAACGGCCACTACTTCGTCTGGGTTGACACCCTGCATTGGGTCTTTTCCAAACAGCTTCTTCACCCGCTCAACCACTGCTGGCATGCGGGTCATACCACCAACCATGACGATGTTGCTGATATCAGACTTGCTCAGCTTTGCATCTTTGAGCGCTTTTTCTACTGGCCCATCGAGGCGGTCGAGTAGATCCTTCACCAAGTCCTCGAGCTTAGCTCGCGTCAGGCTCATCTCAAAGTGCTTTGGCCCATCAGCATCAGCTGTGATGAATGGAATATTGACATCATACTCAGTAACAGTCGAGAGCTCTTTCTTTGCCTTCTCGGCTTCGTCCTTGAGGCGCTGCATAGCAGCGTTGTCTTTGCGCAGATCAATACCTTCTTTTGACTTGAAATCATCGAGGAAGTAGTTGACGATAGCGTTGTCGAAGTCCTCACCACCAAGGTGGGTGTCGCCATTGGTTGACTGCACCTGGAAAATCTCACCGGTGATTTCTAGCACTGACACGTCGAAGGTACCACCACCAAGGTCGAAAACAACGATCTTTTCGTCTTTCTCCTTATCTAAACCATAGGCAAGAGCGGCCGCTGTAGGCTCATTGATGATGCGCTCGACTTCTAGACCAGCAATTTTACCAGCATCCTTGGTAGCTTGGCGCTGCGAATCGTCGAAGTAGGCTGGTACGGTAATGACCGCCTTTGTTACCTTCTCACCCAAGAAGGCTTCGGCATCAGCCTTGATCTTACTCAGAATCATAGCGCTCACTTCTTCTGGTGTATATTCTTTATCACCCAACTTGACGGCAACGGCATTGCCTTTCTTGACAATCTCGTATGGCATGATATCGAGATCTTTCTGGACTTCTTTGTCAGTGAATTTGCGGCCAATCAAGCGCTTGACGCCATAGATTGTATTCTTCGGGTTGGTCACACGCTGGCGCTGCGCCACCTGCCCTACAAGGCGCTCACCTTTTTTGTTGATTGCTACCACTGATGGCGTCGTGCGGTTGCCTTCAGCATTGGCGATAACCTCCGGCTTGCCCGCGAGCAAGTACGCGAAGGCGCTGTTGGTCGTGCCAAGATCAATGCCGATAGTTTTACCCATAATGATTCCCCTTTCTCTTATGATCATATCTGGTGTTATGCTTGTATCCATTCTAGCACTCTTTTATACCGAGTGCCAACTATTTCAGTATAAATAATTAGCACTCTCGTGTCAAGAGTGCTAATTAAATTTATTTCAGTCTTTTCTACATTTTCTTGCGAATCAGCCAAGCTCCGGCTCCAGTACCAACAGCCAATACTGCGACCAATGTGATGGCAACGATACTCGCGCCCGTATCTGCCAGTTGGCCACCATTGTTTGCTGCCTGTGCTTTGTTATTACTGCTACTGGCACTCGAGCTACTGGAGCTGCTAGAACTGCCAGGGTTGCTCGGGTTCGGGTTGCTCGGGTTAACATGCTTCCCTTGCTCATATGCACGAGTGGTTGTGTAGATATTCCCACCGTAAGATACCGCAGCTAGTTTTGTACCATCAGTTGAACCTGTGATTGCTGACCAGTTTGGCACACCTGCAGATGTCTGCGCGACCCATGTTGCACCAGAATCACTTGAGCTAAAGATATATCCACCGCCACCAGCAGTCGCCGAGATCTTACTCCCATCGTCAGAAATGGTGGCTGACGTCCAGTTGTGCACTCCATCGGCCGCGTGTTCTGTCCAGGTTGCGCCAGCATCAGATGAGGTATAGATATTACCGCCTGTTGCCGTTGCTACCAATTTATTGCCGTCTGCTGAGCTAGCGACTGAAGACCATTTTCGGGATCCAGAGCTTTTTCGTTCTGTCCAGGTTGCGCCAG
>CAUTXC010000006.1:0-45915 GCA_963542675.1 uncultured Candidatus Saccharibacteria bacterium
GCTTGATGCAATACTGCTTGAGACCGACGCCCCCTTCTTGACTCCGATACCCTTCCGTGGTAGAATCAACCTACCGGCTTATGTGGAGGAGGTAGCCCGCGACCAAGCAGCCAAGAAAGGCCTGCCCATCGCGCGCATCGCCACCACCACAACGGCAAATGTACAAAGGTTATTTGATATATGAGCGGTGAGAGTTTCTTTATCGATAGATCACACACGAAACAACAGCCCACACATAAGGGCGATGTGACGCAGGAGTCAAAACCCCAAGGCGATGAGAACCGCTCTGGTATTATGTCGTATGAGGATCTCGTGGCAAAGCGGCGGGCGAATGAAATTGCATCGGCATTAGCTGGTGTTTCTGCTGCTTTGAATGAACATAATGGCACGACAAGGGATGAGAATAAGGGTAAGACGGTATCCCCAGAAGCAATTTATCGTGAGAATATACTCTTCACTGCACGAGTGACGATTCTAGTCTTGGAGATGCGTGAACAAGAACTTGCAATGTATGGCAGCAATGATGCACGCCAACTTGAGGAGACTAAAGGGACGAATGGTGTTGTCAAGGCTATGGCAACGCGAGCCTTTGTTGGTGGTGAAACTGAACTTGACGATAGTTTCTGGGATGAAAAAAAGGAACCAGACGACGAATACCCATCTTCGCATGAAGCCCAGGTATACTCGATAAACGGCAATAACTCGCTAGATAGATCATCACATACAGCAAGGCAAGCGGATACTGACAATAACGGTAACGGTTATCATTACTCCGGAAGGCGTGCTGCCTAGTGAAAAAGCCAAGCTCACTCCTTGGTAAAGCCTATGCGCTGCTGGCGGGTGATACCAGCATTGGCAAGTCGAAGAAGCGGCCCTTTAAGCGCTATACCGAGCGCGAGCTCATCACGCTTGAGAGCGAGATTGGGGCAGAGCTATTTGGCCCGGTAGAGAAGGGGCGGCATCGCGAATTCTTTTGCTTAGACGAAAAAACTTGGATCTGGCACGAAGAGTGGACGGATGAGAAGCGTCACATCCAGACCAATACTATCCGCTACGAGATTAATGACCAAGGCATCCTCAAAGCACAAGAGGGTGCTCGCTACAGCTACCTGATCGGTGATGAACTACGTAATTTTGTCATGGCGACGCGCCTCTATTATGAGCGGGTAGCGCGCGAGATTTACCGCGTTGACCCCAATACTGGCCAGCGTTTCGCCGATCCGGACTAGAGTGCTATACTAATTGGAGTGAAACCAGAGATGATATATTGCGACCACGCAGCGGCCACGCCGATGGATGACCGTGTTTTGGCAGCGATGCAGCCCTACTTTGCTGAGCAGTTTTTTAACCCGTCCAGTCCTTATGCGCCAGCAGTAGCGGTGCGGCAGGCCTATCGCCAGGCAAAGCACCGCCTTGCGGTGGCGCTGGGCGGCAAGCCAGATGAGATTATTATGACGGCTGGTGCAACAGAGTCGATTAACCTCATGTTTGCTGGCGTACACGGCCATGTGGTAACGGCAAATATAGAGCACCATGCTGTGTTGGCAGCAGCGCACCAGCATGATGTGACCGTGGTGAAAGCGAACCCAAAGGGTGTGGTGACGCCCGAAGCGATAGCCCAGGCGATTCGTCCAGAGACGGTACTCGTCAGTATTGCTCTAGCTAACAATGAGCTGGGAACGATCCAGCCACTGCGGGCAATTGCCGCAGTAGTAGCCCGTGAGCGCCAGCGACGACTCGAAGCGGGTGAACCAACGCCACTCTACCTCCACAGTGATGCCTCGCAGGGGGCAGGCCAGCTCGATATTAATGTGGCGCGCCTTGGCGTGGATGCACTAACGCTTAATGCGGGCAAGATATATGGCCCTAAGCAAGTTGGCCTCTTGTGGCTAACTAGCCAAGTGCGGCTTGATCCGCTCATCGTTGGCGGTGGGCAAGAGCGTGGCCTACGCAGTGGGACAGAGAATGTGGCCGGTGCGGTCGGCTTTGCAACGGCGCTTGAACATGCCCAAGCACATCGCAAATCCGAGGCGCAGCGCCTTGAACGTTTACGTAATAGCCTGCAGCAAACTCTGTGCGAGCATATCCCCACGGCAGTTGTCTCGGGTGATATGAAGCACCGCTTGGCGGGGCATCTACACATCTCGTTCCCGGGGGTAGATGCCGAGCGGCTCATTTTCTTACTTGAGCGCGATGGTGTGCTCGTGGCGACTGGCAGCGCCTGTGCGGCCAATAAAGGATTGCGCAGCCATGTCCTCACCGCGATTGGCCTGCCGCCAGAGGTAGCCGACGGAAGTCTACGCATCAGCCTGGGGCGGCTCTCGACCGAGGAGAATTGCCAGCGCGCGGCGCAGTGTATCATTGCAGCAGTGCAGCACGAACAGCAGCGGATGAAGGGAGCGCAGCGATGAAGTTATTACGCTGGCTTGCCGGGATATTCATCGCTCTGATGCTCCTCGTTTGGCTTGGCGGGCGCTGGCTGACACGCGACGACCTTGCCACGTGCCAAGCAGCTCCGAGTAGTGCTGAGCAGTGTCAGGTCGCTGATGCTATTGTGGCAGTGAGTGGTGGTGATACTCAGGCCCGCACCGCCGAAGCGATTCGCCTCTACCAAAATGGGTGGGCACGCTTCATCGTCTTCTCAGGTGCTGCCGCCGATAAAACCGGCCCCAGCAATGCCGAGGCAATGCGCCGCCAAGCTGTAGCAGCTGGCGTGCCCGACCGTGTCATCCTCACCGAGGAACTAAGCGAAACCACCCGCCAAAATGCCAAAAAAACTGGCCAACTCCTCCGTCAAAAGAATCTTGACTCGATCATCCTCGTCACCAGTGCCTACCACTCGCGCCGCGTTGCGCTGGAGTTTGGCCAGTATGTGCCGCATATCGCCATGCGTAGCCACCCTGTCGCTACCGACCGGCAGTGGTCAGACACCTGGTGGCTTACGCCAAGTGGCTGGCAACTGACGATCGAAGAGTTGGTGAAGATTGGCTGGTTTAAGGCGGTGCAACCATGACGCAGCGTGTCTTTGTCGGGATGAGTGGTGGGGTGGATAGTAGCCTCACCACAGCACTGCTGGTTGAGCAGGGCTACGACGTGACCGGGGTGTATATGAAAAACTGGAGCCAAGACCTACCTGGTATGCAGTGTCCCTGGGCGGAAGACTTAGCTGATGCCAAGCGGGTGGCAGTGCAGCTGGGTATCGACTTTACCGTCTTTGATTTTGAGCACGACTACAAGCACAAGGTGGTAGACTACATGCTAGCCGAGTATCAAGCTGGGCGCACCCCCAACCCCGACATTATGTGCAATCAAGAGATCAAGTTTCGGCTCTTTCTCGATACAGCGCGCGAGCGTGGGGCTGACCTCATTGCTACTGGCCATTATGCGCAGACCGGTGGCGTATGTGCAGAGGATGACAGCGCGGCGACTAATCAAGAACATTCATTCCAGCCTGATCGCCTCTACCGCGCGACCGACGCAGCAAAAGACCAGACCTACTTCCTCTACCGCGTGACAAGTGATGCACTCCAGCACACGCTTTTTCCACTTGGTGGCTATACGAAGCAGCAGGTGCGGCACATGGCCAGTGAGCGTGGCCTCTGGACAGCGCGCAAGCAGGAATCGATGGGAGTGTGCTTTGTTGGTAATGTCGGCATGCGAGATTTCCTAAGCCAATATATATCCACTCGTCCGGGCGATATTATCGACAAGCAAACGGGGGCAGTGCTAGGCCAGCACGATGGTGCGATCTTTTACACCCTGGGTCAGCGCCATGGGCTGGATGTCGGCGGCGGCTTGCCCTATTACGTCGTCGGTAAGGACATGGCAGCGAATGTGGTATACGTGAGCCGTAATATGAATGATGAAGCAATGTGGCGTCATGATGTGTTGGTGGGTGATTTGCACTGGATTCATGGTGCACCAGCGGCGAGCGACCAGCTGACCGTCCGCCTGCGCCATCGTGGCCAGCTGAGGCCATGCACGTTGCAGTATGATTCAGATCAGGCTCAAGCCACGCTCCACCTCAGTGACCCTGAGCGGGCCGTGGCAGCCGGCCAGTCAGCCGTGATCTACCGCGGAACAGAGTGTCTTGGCGGAGGGATTGTCGTCGATTTCATGGCTTTATAGCTGCTTTATTATCTCAATAATGAGTGCAAACAGAGAGGCTATTCTGCAAGGCATGTATTTTCCCTTTAAGTATCAGGAAATATGTCGCACGACCATTCAGAAGTAACTCTGTTGACAACCCAAACAGCAGTTTCGTATACTGACATTTATAGACAACCATAAGGGGGATTATTATGAGGGTAAAACACACTCACTCTCGGATGAGAGTTATTGCCGCGGCTGCAGTCGTCGTTGGTGGCATTGGGCTTGTGGGGCCGCAGCTTGTGGCGCATCAGGCGTATGCTGATGCTGACACTACCGCACCAGTCTTTACGCCAGCCAAGCCAGAGAAGCTCGTGGCGCGAGCAGGCCGCTCTATTGTCGATGCTGTGCGTACTGTGGCAGCGAATGATGGGGCGGACGGAACAGGTGTTAATAGCGATGGCGTGGTTATCGACGCAAAAAACCTTGACCTTGCAAACCCAAAACCAGGCACATATACAATCACTTACCGTGCGGTCGATAATGCTAATAATAAAGCAGAGGTGACACGCGAGGTAGAGATCACAACTACTGAAAAGCTCGAAGCGAAGCTAGCTGAGCCGATGGTGCTGGATGGCTACAGCCCACACACCAGGGCGGAGGCAATATCCAAACAGGTTATTGCCCGTGCCGTGGTGGCTGATGAGACATCTCCTCAGGCTGTGATCGACAAAGCATTGCAAGAGCTTCAGCAAGCAATCGATGACCTCCGCGTCGACCACACCGACTACGACAAAGCCAAGCAAGAGCTTGCTGCTGCGCCAGCCTACGTCGCAGCAGACAAAGACGTTGCTGCAGCAGCGACAGAGGCAGATCGCCTCGCAAATCTCAAAGCAACCACAACGCCAGAGCTTACCAAAGCGACGAAGGCGCTCACCACTGCTATAGCCACAGCCATCCAGGAGGATCAAGCACGCCAAAAGACAGCCACGCAAGCCGTTGATGCACTCGAAACTAAGCCGGATCCTGCATTGCTTGCAACAACCCAAGCAGTGGTCGATACTGTCAAAGATAATGCAGTCAAGGCGGCACTGCAGCGGCGGGTTGATGCAATCCGCACTGCACTGCAACCACAACAACCACCGCAAGCTACCGCCGCACCAAAGACGGCAGCCCACACGCCCAAGCAGGCGCATCCTGTAGCAGCTGCACTTGCCGACACGGGTACCAGTCTCTGGCTCCTTGGCGGGGCGGGCGTTGCTCTCGTTGGTGGGGCAGTTGGCCTGTGGCGTTATCGCAACAAGCTGTTCAAGCGTTAGCAGTAGTATAACACCGCAAAAATCGGCTCGGATGAGTCGATTTTTGTATGGAGGCATCCGCATTGACGATACTCTTTTTGCGATACGAAAAACTTCTCAACGCCATTACGCTATACATGCTCGGGAATAGTATAAGAAGTGATACTCGGTGTGATGATGAGGTCGCGCCAAAACTTGAGGTAAGCGTGGAATACCACCAAAGATGCACGAGGTAGTGTGTCCGTGCTATAATACCCCCTATGAATGCTCAAGATATCCGCAACAAATACCTCGAATTTTATGCCAAGCAGCAGCACGCCATTATTAAGCGGGCCCCGCTCATCCTAACCGACGACCCGACGACACTCTTTACTGGTGCGGGCATGCAGCCGATGATCCCATATCTGCTGGGTGAGACACACCCACAGGGCAAGCGCATCGCCGACTCGCAGACGTGCTTGCGTGCTCAAGACATTGACGATATTGGCGATAATCGCCACACTACCTTCTTTGAGATGCTCGGTAACTGGAGTTTGGGTGACTACTTTAAGAAAGAGCAAATTACCTGGATGTGGACATTCCTCACTGAGGAAGTAGGGCTCGACCCGAATCGCCTGTATGTAACGTGTTTCATTGGTGCGCCCGAGTACAATATTGCCAAAGACACCGAAGCAGCCGAGCTGTGGCGGCAGAAATTTGCCGAAAAGGGGATCGAAGCGAAAAGTGCCGACATCGGCAGCGAAGAGCACGGCGCGGCCCGTGGCATCCAGCCAGGTGAGCGCATCTTCTACTATGACGGCAGCAAAAACTGGTGGAGTCGCAACGGCGGACCCGAGACAACACCAGTCGGTGACCCATGTGGGCCTGATAGCGAGATGTTTTATGAGTTTGATTTCATTGAGCACGACCCGAAGTTTGGTGAGCACTGCCACCCTAACTGTGACTGCGGGCGCTTTATGGAGATCGGCAACAACGTCTTTATGGCATACAAGAAGGTAGCCGAGGGACAGTTTGTTCCACTAGATAAGCCGAATATCGACCATGGCTCTGGCCTGGAGCGCATTGCGGCTGCGGCCAATAACGACCCTGATGTCTTTAAGATTAGCCTGATGTGGCCTATTATCAGCAAGCTTGAGCAGCTTAGTGGCAAGAGCTACACCTCGCATACCGAGAGTATGCGGGTGATTGCTGACCACCTGCGAGCGGCTACCTTCATGGCGGTGGATGGCTGCATCCCAAGCAACAAGGAGCAAGGCTATGTGATGCGCCGCCTCTTGCGCCGGGCCATCCGCTACAGCTTCGACCTTGGCATTGAGCAGAACTTCCTCGAGGCAGTGGTGCCGGTGATTGCCGACCTATACGAGGCAGACTTCCCAGAGGTAAAAGCAGCGCGCGAACAGATCATCGCTGTGCTCGCCAAGGAAGAAAAAGCCTTCCGGCAGACACTCCGTAAGGGGCTCAAACAGATGCAGCAGTATGTAGCAGATGGCCTGACTGGTGCGGAGTTATTTACGCTATATGATACCTTTGGCTTCCCGGTAGAGCTCAGTACAGAGGAGGCATACAAGCAGGGGATTCCACTCTCTGAGGACTGGCGAGCAGAATTTGATGCCAAAATGGCCGAGCAGCGCCAGCGCTCCAAGACGGCGCGCAAAGGGCAATTTAGTGGCGGACTGGAAGGTCACGACCCAATTCATCTCAAGTACCACACAGCAACGCACTTACTGGGTGCAGCGCTGCGCACGGTATTGAAAGCACCAGATTTGCAGCAGCATGGCAGCAATATCACCGCTCAACGCCTGCGCTTCGACTTCAATCACGACAAGCTCACCCCAGAGGAGAAGCAAGCAGTGGAAGACCAAGTCAATGCCTGGATCGAGGCAGACTTGCCTGTGAGCTTTGCCGTGTACCCAACCGATGAAGCACTGAAGCTCGGTGCAATCGGTGCCTTTGGCGAACGCTACGGCGACACCGTCAAGGTCTATTCCATCGGCGAAGGTGATCAGCGCGTGAGCTTCGAAGTGTGCGGGGGTCCGCACGTCGAGCACACTGGCGTCTTGGCCGAAGATGGTATGCGCTTCAAGATTACCAAGGAAGAGTCGAGCTCAGCTGGTATCCGTCGGATCAAAGCGGTTTTGCGGTAGTGCTAGCAGATAACCAGAAATAAACAACACAATACCAGCAACATATGTGCTGGTATTGTATTTATTGGTATCAATAATACCTACAAGGGCACGGAAGAGAGAGCGTGACCCTACTGGAGAGCGCAGCGCTCAGCAATCATATCCTCTGTTAGCTGGGCGATAGTGTCGCTTAGCTCTGCGATGTCTGGCTCAACATATGTACGGCGACGCTGCGAGGTTGTTTCGTTATGATCATAAAAGCAGGCAAGCGTGGTATATTCTAAGTCATCACTGGTAATACGGCAATTCACTGGTGCGTCGAGCTCATCACAGCTGTAGGGTCTTTCTAGGTTTGCTGTAGTGCCCATAGCAAGCTGGCCAAGCCGACGTATTGTCAGTGCAAGACGCACGCCAGACCACTGTTCGCCTTTGAGAATAATATCATTATAGCAGTAGGTCGCATCGCGGCGAACTTGCTCAGGATTAGCCGTAGGGAGGACCGCTTCGTCGAGAAGAGCCTGAAGGTCGGCAGCAGTTGTGTCGCGGTTGGTTGCATACCATCTAAATAACTCCGAATCATGGTCAAGCGGGCGCGAGCGGTCGAGTAAGCGTGCCACGTGGTTGTGGGTGATAGGTATCTGGCTGGGGTCGGTCCGGCTATACCAGTATTGCCGATTATCCGCCAGTGTTAGTGCGAAAGAATGATGCTTATCGGGGTCGGCAAAGGCGAGCTGGCCAGCGGTCAGGCCAGTGGCATCAGCTGTGAGGTCAACGGCCAATGTACCACCTTCGTTATAGCGCCCAAAGGGAGCTTGGTAGGCTATCGTTGTTTCGTCGGGCATGGCATGGTGCGCTTCAAGCGCTGCGACCGTTTTATACAGGTGGCGGCCAAGCAGGGTGAGTTCGGTTGGCTCGTAGTTCTCAAGTGGAAAGATGCCGATAGGCACGGCATCGACTGGCTCGCGATTGGTCATAGTGAGCGTATTGTACAGTGGTTACCTCTGTTTTGTCAAGGAGGTGCTACCACTGTATGGCTTTTCTGCAATGTTTCTCAATAACAATGCTTGCAGTGCTTGATGCAAAATGAATCATTTCATCATAAATTCGCCAATAATCACCGTTTAGGGCTAGCAGGCAGGCCTGTATATGGTATATAATAGAGATGATTATGGTTTTCGATCGATTTCTTACCCGAGCAGATAACAGCACTAGCGAATGCCTGGTTGGTCTTGATATTGGGACAGAGTACGTTAAGGCACTGCTTGCCCGGGTTAATGGTGAGGAGATTGAGATCATTGGTGTGGGGCGCAAGCACCAAGACCGCAGCGATATGCACTCGGGTGCGATTGCCGACATTGCCGCAGTCGTGCGCAACTGCGAAGATGCTCTGGCCCAAGCCGAGTCTGAGGCTGGCATACAGGCGCGCCGTGCAGTGATTGGCATTGCTGGCGAACTCGTGAAGGGCGTGACGAACACCATCCGCTACCGCCGGCCACAGCCCGACCGCCCATTGGATGAGACCGAAATGGAATTCATCATCGAGAAGGTGCAAGACCGAGCTGCCATCAAGGCGCAGCGGCAGATCGCTCTCGAGACGGGTAACCAAGATGTGGAGGTAAAGCTCGTCAACTCCGCACTCGTCAGTATCCACATTGATGGCTATAAGGTGAGCAACCCAATTAGCTTCCAAGGTAAGGATGTAGCGGTGCAGATCTATACTGCCTTTGCTCCTATGGTGCACATTGGCGCGCTCGAGCGCGTGGCTGATGAGCTGGCGCTCGACCTCGTGGCGGTGGCGGCCGAACCCTTTGCGGTGAGCCGGAGCGTGCTGGGCACAGATGCGAATAGCTCATTTACGGCTATTCTTGCCGATGTTGGTGGCGGTACGACAGATATTGCGGTAGTAAATGATGGTGGCGTGGAAGGGACGCGGATGTTTGGCATTGGTGGGCGCAGCTTTACCAATACGATCGCCAATGAGTGCGCCATTAGCTACAACGAGGCCGAGAAGCTCAAGGTCGCGACTAACCACGAGCAAATGAAACAAGAACTTAAGCAGCATTTTGATACTGCAATTGATAAAACCCTCGATGTCTGGCTAGCAGGAGTCGATCTTGCTCTTAGCGAATTTAGCTCGGTCGATCACCTACCCAATCGCATCTTGCTCTGTGGTGGTGGGGCGAGCCTCAAGCCACTAGTCAAAGCCCTCGAGACGCGCGATTGGTATACCGACCTCCCCTTTACACGCCGGCCAGTGGTGCAGCATATTAAGCCCAGTGACGTCTCGGGCGTGGTCGACCTGACGAACAAGGTCAGCGACCACTCATTTATCACCGCGATGGGCCTCCTGCGCGTGGGCTACGATACGATGATTGGGGCAAGCGAAACAGAAACATTACGCAATAAATTGAATAAAATGTTGAGGATCTAAATGCAAAAAGATGTCATTTATATCGATACCGAGGACGACATTACCGCCATTATTGGCAAGGTGAAGGACTCCTCGCAAAAAATCGTCGCACTTGTGCCGCCCAAGCGGATTGGTGCTATGCAAAGTGCTGTCAATCTCAAGCTCGTCCAGCGCGCTGCTGAGCAAGCGGGCAAACGACTCGTCATTATCACTGGCAACCAAGCGCTCTCAACTTTGGCTGCTTCGGCAAGTATCCCCACGGCGCGGACATTGCAAAGCCGGCCGGAAATGGCTGAGATCCCAGCACTCGAGGTCGATGACGAAGATGTCATTGATGGTAGTGAGCTCGAACCAGAAGATCCTGAGCCTGTAACGCCTGCTACTTCTGTACCGGTTCGTCCTGCCACCCGCTCGGCTGCCCGCAAGACGCCAGATGACGACGACAAAACAGCTGATACGTCGGCTGCCTCAGACCTCAAGAAGAAGGTGAAGGTACCGGACTTCAACAAAATGCGCAAAAAGCTCTTGATTGGTGGTGTGGCACTCGTTGTCCTGATCGTTTTCTTGGTGTGGGCGATTTTCTTCGCACCACATGCGACCATCACTATCAAGGCTCGTACTTCTGATCTGCCGCTCAGCACTCGCGTTACAATCGGCGATTCACTTGGCTCAAACCTGCAAGAAGGGACAATCAAGACAACAACCAAGACAACGCGCAAAACCATCTCGATCGACTTCACTGCCACCGGCAAAGAAGATGTTGGTGCAAAGGCAACGGGGACGGTGCGCTTCACGCCGGCTTCGTTTGACGTCTTGCGTAATGGAGCGACGATCGACGCCGGGACGACTATCACGTCCGAGAATGGTATGCAGTATAAGACGACATCGTCGGTGGTATTCGACTCTAACGCGTCGGGTGGTGACCTCATGCGAGGCCGCACAACAGAGGTCACCGCGGTAGAGAGTGGCACGAAGTACAATGGTGCATCGGGTTCGGCCAAGGGGCCTTCTGGCTTCTCCGTCTCCTTCACGCATGATACTTCTGGTGGTACAGACAAGACAATTACCACAGTGCAGCGTAGTGATATTGAGCAGGCGAGGAATAGACTCCATAGCTCACTCGATAGTAATGGTGCTAAGCGCGAGCTTGCCTCACAATTTAATGGCGATAGCTATATCATTCTGAATGATACCTTCAAGCAAAACGACAGCGACATCCAACCGAATGTCAAGGTAGGTGGCGAAGCAACCGACGGCAAAGCCCAGCTGACTGGTGCGGTGGAGTACTCCCTCTCGGCGATTGAGAAGCGCGAGGCAGGCATCTTCCTTGATGCATACTTCAAGCAACAGATTGACGGCAAGGCCAACCAGCAAGTCCATAGCAATGGCGTCAATAAGCTCTCGGTGACCAATGTTTCGGCTAATGGTAATGCCTACAATGCGACTATCACGACCAATGGCAAAATCGGGCCCAAAGTCGACGAGTCTGAGCTCAAAGACTACGCTAAGGGCAAGCGCTATGCTGAGATTCGCTCGCATGTTGAGAAGATCGAGGGGGTGAGTTCGGCCGATGTCTCGTTCTCACCATTCTGGGTGCAATCAGCACCAAATGACACGAATCGGATAAAGGTGGTATTTGACCTCAATGAACAATAAACGAACATACCTAGCACTTGATGTCGGCGAACGGCGGATTGGTGTTGCAATTGCTGATCCATCCGTGCGAATTGCCGTCGCATATGATACGATTGAAGTGGATGGTAGTGAACTTGAGCAGATCACTCAGCTGATTATGAGTGAGCGTGTTGGGGTGGTAGTCGTCGGCTACCCGCGCAATCAATCGGGCGAGCCTACAGCTCAAACCGCCTATGTTGAGCGGTTTGCGACTCAGTTGACAGATATCGCGCCGCGCTTGGCATTTCAAGATGAGTCGCTCACCAGCGTACAGGCTGAGGAGTATCTTCGTGCTCAAGGTAAGCCGTATAGCAAGGGTGCTATCGATGCCGTCGCTGCCAGTATTATTTTGCAAGACTATTTGGAGACGCACTATGACTGATTTTCGCCGCCAGCCAGGCAGAGGCTTCCAGGTAGGGGACCCAAACCCACCAATGTCGCCGCCACCAGCAGAACGCATCACGCCGCGGTCAGGGCGCTCAGCTGCTGCAGCGGGTGCTTCAGGGCGATCTGCGTCACCATATATGCGCCGCTCAGAGCCATATCGCCCAATGGTGGGGCAGCAACAGCCACAATCGACACAATCTATTCAGCCGCAGCCAGCACCGTCTTCTGCGCCGCAGCAGGCGTATGACCCCTACGCGTGGGTGAGTAGGCCTCAGCCTCAACCACAATCGCAACCAGCACCTCAGCCACACCCTTACCGCACACCAGCGCCGTCTCGCGACACGTACGCAGTGCCAGTCCAGCAGCCAGCGCCGCAATCTCAACCGCAACCAGCCACCATTCCAGTTGACGATTTTGCTGATGATGCGCTGCCTTCTGGGCTTGATGATGATAGCTTCTATGGCTTTGATGACGACCAGCCGCCGCAGCCCGCATCAGAGCCGCAGCGGGGAAGCTTGCTTGGCAATGATGACGTTTCGCCACTCTTTGCTGATGACGCACCAAAGGGTCGGACGATTGGCTCTCAAAAAAAATCTCCACGCTACAATACTGAGCGGCCACGCCACGGGCGTCGCCGATTGCTATGGTGGCTCAGTGGCATTGGGCTGCTAATGTTGCTCATCCTTGCAGCGGGGTATTGGTGGTATCATCAAAACCTGCAGCCGGTCGACCGGACCGACACCACGACCAAGACGATAACGATTGGTGAGGGTGACACGTTCAAGACCGTTGCTGCTACACTGAAAGAGCAGGGGCTGATTCGTGATGTTCGCGCCTTTGATATCTACACCCGCCTGTCGGGCTCGCGTAATCAACTCCATACTGGTGTATGTCAATTTAGCCCTGCGCAGTCGTTGCCTGAGATCGTGACCAAGCTTTCGCAGGGATGTCATGATAATCGCGTTGTTACATTCTTGCCAGGTGGTACTGTTGTCGATTCGCGCTATAAGCCGCAAGGCCAAGACGCCACCACAGCACTCAAGCGAGCTGGCTACAGTGAGGAATCGATCAAAGCTGCACTCGCTAAGACATACGACAGCCCACTCTTTGCCAATAAGCCAGCTGGCACCTCGCTCGAGGGTTATATCTTTGGTGATACCTATTCCGTGCCAGCTAATCAAGGTCCAGAAGCGGCTCTCAAGGCAGCCTTCGCACATATGTACGAGCAGATTCAAAATAATGGCTTGGTTGACAAATTTGCAGCCCAAAAGCTCAACCTCTACCAAGCTATCACCCTCGCCTCTATCATCCAGCGCGAGATGGGGTGTGGTGGTGCGAGCCAGGACTGCTACCAGATCCAGCGGCAGATTGCCCAGGTCTTTTACAAGCGGTTGCGTGAGAACAAGGTGCTGGGCTCGGATGTGACCTTCATCTACGGGGCAGATATCGCCGGCGTTAGCCCCAATGTCAATCTCGATTCGCCATACAATACACGCATCAAGCCAGGCTTGCCACCTGGGCCAATTGCCACGCCTGGCCTCGGCGCACTCAAAGCAGTGGCCGATCCAGCCCCAGGCAACTACGAGTTCTTCCTTGCTGGCGATGATGGTAATGTCTATTTTGCCAACACTGATGCCGAGCATCAGGCTAACATCAAGCAGCACTGTAAGAAACTCTGTTCTGAGCTATAGATCCCAGCTGTAGGCTACACCTGTTCTCGCGTATTCCTTAGCGATATTGAGCTACGTTTCGTGCTCTGACAGTAATATGCCACACATAAACGTCGCTAGGCCAAAACTGTTGCAATTTTCACAAAATATCATCTCCCACCACTGTTGTAAACCATTGACTAAACTACAACCGCGTAGTAGAATGGATGGTAGCCAGTCGGGGAGTGATACTACGGGGAATGCAAGAGAGGGAAATTGCTCTACCAATGGCCTGCCTTTAAATGTCGTACGAGCACCGAAATCAATTTTTTTAATATCATAATAAAATCGGTCGACATGTGTGCTCCGTTCTCTTGTATAAGAGAAGAAAGACAGAGTGAGGTAGCAGCGCGCTAGTAATAGATGCGCAGGAGAACGATCATTCGTCAACAACAAGCAGCCGAGCAGGCTTCACAACTCGAACTTTCGCCTATTACCGTGCGGAGTCGGCGCCCGCGACCACTGTATAAGTCATTATCGCCGGTACGGACATCGGCCTATGTGGGGGTTTTTGTCCTAGTACTTTCACTCGTCGCCATGAGCTATCAGCCAATTTTGGCAGAGAACACCGCTCTAGCTAGTGCTGCACCTGTCAGTGCAACGCGCCAGACGGCAGCGACACCATCAGCAGATGGGGTAGATCAGCTCGTTGCAACCAATGTTGCTACATCAATTGCTGAGAGCACAAATCTGCCTGTCACCAACAACGTCGCCAACCTTTCGCAGTCAATTGCTGCAGAGAACTCGTTTACCCAAACGAGTGCCACGACGATTAACAAGCCGCAGATTGTTCAGCCAACAGCCGACAACCGCACTATCAAGAAATACACGACAGTTGCTGGCGACAGCGTGCCAAGTCTTGCTGATAAGTTCAAAATTAGCACCCAGACTATCAAATGGGTTAACAACCTCACCAGTGATGCACTTGAGCCAGGCAAAGAGCTAACTATTTTACCGGTTAATGGTATCCTCTACACCGTTAAGGATGGTGATACGCTTGATAGCATTGCCGCTAAATACAAAGCAGATAAGAACCAGCTCACTCTCTACAACGACCTTGAGCTGACCTCTACCCCTGCTAAAGGCTCGCAGCTCATCATCCCTGATGGCTCGTTGCCAACAGAGGAGCAGCCAGGCTACGTAGCGCCACGCTCGGGTGCTGCTCGTGCAGCCAGCGCAACAACTGGCACAAATAGCTACAACGGCACTGGTGCCTACGGCGGTGCTGCTGGTACAGCTCATGCCTGGACAGGTGGCGGCGACGGTGGTGGCTATGCCTGGGGTAACTGTACTTTCTACGCCTACGAGCGCCGTCTTGAGCTCGGCCGGCCAATCGGCCGCCAGTGGGGCAATGCTGCTACCTGGGCTAGCTTCGCCCGTGCATCTGGCTACGGTGTCGGCACAACGCCAGCCGTTGGTGCAGTGATGCAAAATGGTGGTGGATATGGCCACGTTGCCATCGTGGAGAGTGTTAACCCTGGTGTTTCGGTCACCATTAGCGAGATGAACGGCTTCCGCTGGGGCGGTGGATTCAACCGCGTTGGCTTTGGTAACATCCCGTGGAACGAAGCAGTCGGTGGTCGCTACCAGTACATCTACTAATTCGATATACTAAGCCTTGTAAACACCTCTGTTGCTGCAGAGGTGTTTTTGGTATACTTAATAGTATATGTTTGTAGATACAGCAAAGGTAACAGTAGTAGCAGGCCGTGGTGGCGATGGTGCGGTGAGCTTTCGGCATGAAATATATGTAGACAAAGGTGGACCTGATGGCGGAGATGGCGGTCGTGGTGGCGATGTTGTATTTGTTGCAACAGAACAGCTCAATACCTTGCTCAAGTTTCGCTACAAACCAGAGCTCAAGGCAGAGCCCGGTGTTGCAGGTGGTAAGAAGAAGATGGCAGGCCGATCTGGTAAGCCGCTTATTGTCAAAGTGCCAGTAGGGACACTAGTGAAGCGAGATGGTGTGGTAATCGCCGACCTCGCTGAGACAGGGCAAGAGGCCGTCATTGCCAAGGGTGGCGATGGTGGCTTTGGTAATGCGCATTTTAAGTCTAGTGTGCGCCAAACGCCGCGCATGGCCGAGCTGGGCGAAGCAGGGGAGAGTTTTGAGGCGGAACTGGAGCTGAAGTTGCTGGCTGATGTTGGTTTGGTGGGCTTTCCTAATGCTGGTAAATCAACCTTCCTTAGCGTGGTGAGTAATGCTCGCCCAGAGATTGCGAATTACGAATTTACCACACTCACACCTAACCTTGGTGTGGCCGATATTGATGATGGTTCGGTCCTGATTGCCGACATTCCTGGCCTGATTGAGGGAGCGAGCGAAGGCAAAGGCCTGGGCGATGCCTTCTTGCGGCACGTCGAGCGGACGGCTGTACTCCTCCATCTTGTTGATGTGTATAGTAATGATGTAGCCGAGCGCTACCAAGCGATTCGTCACGAGCTACAGCAATACAGCACCGAGCTTGCCCAGCGGCCAGAGGTCGTCGT
Source organism: uncultured Candidatus Saccharibacteria bacterium (assembly GCA_963542675.1). Taxonomy (GTDB): domain Bacteria; phylum Patescibacteriota; class Saccharimonadia; order Saccharimonadales; family Saccharimonadaceae; genus Saccharimonas. The sequence continues at coordinate 16,181 of CAUTXC010000006.1, forward strand.
GCTAACGAAGTGTGATGGGCTCGATGACGATATCATTCAGATGCAAATAGACAGTCTGCGCCAGGTAGTTGACGAAGCAACGCCGATTTTTGCAATTTCCTCGATTGCACATCAGGGAGTCGTTGATGTACTGCGAGCTTTACGCCAGATAGTAACAGCGGCACGAGCAGCCGAGGCGGCAGCTGAAGAGGATGATGATTTTGCTGATGGTGAAGAGCTTGCGACCATTACGCTTGGTAGCCAAGCTAAGGCCGATGCCTGGGCAGTGCAGCAATTGCAGGGGTATGCGGCGCAGCAGTGTGCCGAGGCGGCAGTAGAGAGTGGCCTTACTAACCCACGAGAGAATGGCGAGATGCCGCGTGTCTTTGCCGTGTCTGGCCAAAAGCTCGAGAAATTCGCTCGTCGCACGAACTTCGCCCAGTTTGAGGCAGTCAATCGCCTGCGCGACATTATGAAGCGTCTTGGTGTCACGCACGAGCTCATCCGTCAAGGAGCAGAGGGCGACAGCATCGTGCAGATCGGCGATAGCCAGCCGTTCCCACTGGTGGAGCAATAAGAGCCCTACGGTTGCCTTATTATATGGTTGACTGCTGTTGCTACTGCGCTAACAACCCAGCCAGATACTGCACCAAGAATGAAAGTTATCCATTTAAATGAACGATCGCTGAGGAAGTATTCATGCTCTCCATAGCGACGTCTGTATTCTTGCGCGATATAACGAAGTTCTGCAAGTGTATCTAAACTGCTTCGAATACTTCCTTCAATTTCTTCACGCTTATAAAATAAATGACAATCTATATCTCTGATATGTTTGCTGTCTGGATATTTCCACGCTTGGCTTTCTCGTGTGCAATATTCTTCGTACTCTCTACTTATGTCTTCCATTCCTTGAAGCATTCGTGGGTGTGCTCGCCGCCATTTAAATCGAAAAATATTCCAACATGTAAAAATGTCTTGCTTTGCTCGTCTTGCAAGGCGTAGATTGCCTTCCATGCACATATCAACATCTGGAGTGTGTCTACCAAGGGATCGAAATTGCTTAATTTCTTGAATAAGCTCCTTGTTTAGGTTTTGTAGTTTTTTGAATTCTTTAATTAAATCTGCATTTTCCTGCACGATAAATAGACCTTGGATAGTTATTAACTACTAATATAATGTATTATACACAGACATACAGCGTAAATAATGCGTTTATGGTATTTAATATAATGAACCAAATTCTAACGGGCAGTAAGTCATCATATTTATAATTTGCTATACTATACCTATGGCACAAACATTCTTTTTCTACGACCTTGAGACAAGTGGCTTTCGGGCGCAGACGGATCGGATCATGCAATTTGCGGGGCAGCGGACAGATATGGATTTGCAACCAATTGGCGAGCCATATAACTTTCTCGTGACGCTCAGCGACGATACTCTGCCAAGCCCTGATGCCCTGATGGTGACTGGCATCACGCCGCAGAAGACGCTAGAGGAGGGCTATAGCGAGGCAGAATGTGCGCGGATGGTGAGCGAGGAGATCTTCACACCAGGGACGATCGCTGTGGGGTTCAACAATGTGCGCTTTGACGATGAGTTTATCCGCCATTTGCTGTGGCGGAATTTTTATGATCCATATGAATGGAGCTGGAAGGATGAGCGGAGCCGCTGGGATATGCTTGATGTCGTGCGACTGACGCGGGCGCTACGGCCAGATGGCATTGAGTGGCCGATGGATGCGAATGGTCAGCCTACTAACCGTCTGGAACTCATTACTAAAGCTAATGGCATTGCACACGATAATGCGCACGACGCCTTTGCCGACGTGGCAGCGCTGATAGAAGTAACAAAGCTAGTGAAGCACGCTCAGCCTCAGCTCTTTGACTATCTCCTTGCGATGCGCGACAAGAGGGCAGTGCAGCGGCTGGTCAATCTCGAGACCAAGCAGCCCTTCGTCTATACCAGTGGCCGCTACGATAAGCAGTATGCCAAGACGACCGTCGCCTTTCCGCTAGCGCCAGCCCCCAATAGTAATGTCTTGGTCTATGACCTGCGCTACGACCCAACGCCGTTTGTAAACCTAAGCCAGCAGGAGCTTGCTAAGAAAATCTTTGCCACTTGGGAAGAGCGCCAAGCCGATGGCTTTGCGGCGTTACCTGTCAAACCATTGCAATACAATCGTTGCCCAGCCGTTGCACCACTTGGTGTGCTAGAGCAGGGCGATGGCTGGAGTAAGATCCATCTCGAGGCGGCCACTGTGGCGCGCCACCGTGATATTCTTCTTCGCCATCCCGACTTTGCTGAGAAGCTCCGCACACTCTATGAGAAAAAGCGTGAGTACAAAAAATCGACCGACCCCGAAGGGCAGCTCTACGACAGCTTCGTCTCGGATGCAGACAAGACGCACATCGCTGCAGTGCGCAGTGCCGATGCCAAGGCGCTGGCAGACTTCCACCCGGCCTTTCGCGATGAGCGCCTGCCTGAGCTGCTACTCCACTACAAGGCGCGTAGCTTTCCGCAGAGCCTCAGTGATGATGAGCAAGCCCAGTGGGAGCAATGGCGGAGCACCCACCTGCAGGCCCAGCTGCCGAGCTTTATGGCATCATTGCAGCGCCTGGCCAAGGCAGGTACGGCAGATGAGTTTATATTGCAGGAGCTGCAGCTGTGGCTTGAGGCTGTGGTGCCGGTGGATTGCTAGAAAAGCCTTGAGCATCCAAAACCTTCACTTTCTCTATTGATTCTCTACTATTTCATTTGAGTAAGAGTAAGAAGCTGGTTGTCTAATCAGCTTTCAACCTGAGCAGCCACTCGTCAGTGAATGCCGACTCTTGTAATATTCTTGAGGAGAAAACGGCGGGGAAGAGAGCTACGAAAATTGGTGGGTAGCTTTGTGGATTGAACAGAAGAAGCGTTATATAACGATAAATTTTAAGACGCTTAATTGCGAGAGCGTAGATATTAGTTAGCCTGTCGAAGATGCTGGCAGCGTGGGCAAATCCCTTGAATCTCGAACGTGTGCGAGGGCTCGGCGAGGTGATAAGCCTGGGCGATTGCCGCGATTAACCGCTCGATCTCCTCATTCTCGGCAATGTCAATCACTCGCCCACAGCGGCGGCACGTTGCGTGGTGATGATGACGAATAAAGACATCGGTCAGCTCAAGCTGGTACTTCCAACCAATCGGTAGTCGCTGGGCAATACCAAGCTGCTCAAACAGCTCTACGCAGCGGTACACACTCACGCGGTCGGCCACGGCAGTGTACTCGGCAAGCTGGCGCATCGTGCATGGCCCGTGCTGGTAGAGAGCACAAAATACTGCCCGCCGCACAGCAGTTACGCGGTAATGACGCTGGCGCAAGATAGTGGCAAATAGCTCGAGCGAATCATCCATACGAGCAATAGTATAGCACTTATTGCAACAAATTTGCAATAACCTAAGAATCTCTCGTATCATACGACCTATGACACAGCAACCACTTATTATGATCACTGGCGCAAAAGTGACGCCAGCCAAACGGCACTTTACCTCGCAGTTTGGACAAATCGAGTATCTGACCTATCAAGGGCAACACTATAAAATGAACGCTGCCGCTGGCGTTGTGAAGCAGCTTGCTGGGCAGTATGAACTTTTGGTCGTAGGATACCAACCAGATGATGCGGCAATCTTTGCCAAGACGTGCGGCCTACCAACCGACCGCTTTATCCCAGCTGACCTGCGTCGCGCAGCTGATATCGAGCGGACCGCGAGCCAGGCAGCAGCTCTCCAGCAAGAGCTGGGTGTACCACTCTACGTTGTACACTATGGCGGGGCATCAGATACCAAGGCGGCATTGCCCCACAATAGTCTCCTTGCCCATACCTGGGATATGGAGGCAGCGGCTATCCCTGATTTGGTAGAAAATAATTGCGTCACATTGGTCAAACTGTTGCAGACACTGCGTCAGCACGGAGTATTTGCCCGCCAGCCATACACCAAGGTTATGAGTATCACGGCTGCGGCAGCAGTGCGCGCCAAGGCTCATCTTGGCCTAGATGTAGCCCAGAAAGCGGCTGGCCATGGCTTGCTGCGCTCAATAGCTCTTGATCTTACGCCAGAGAATATCTTTATCACTGAGATCATGCCAGGCAGTACCGATACTGGATTTTTTGACAACGACTACACGATGGATGAGGCGATCCGCGTCACGCGCGACCTTGGCTATGACAAGACGCCAGAGACATATCCACTCTTTACAGCCGAGCAAATCGGTGATGCGGTGAAGTATGTCGTCACTGCACAGTGTAATGTGCGCGAGATAGCCCTCTTGCCGTATGGACAGTTCCCACATCTTGGTGCGTAATTGGCCGTACGTGCGGCTTTTGGCTCTTTGCTCTGTAGTGAACCTGTAATAACATAGTGCAACAGCATTATAAAGAGTGGTGTTGCGGGGGTTACTAACACATAATAAGAATAATCATAAGGAGAAACAATGGAAAAATATAAACAGACACCATCGAATGATCATTCGCTTGAAGTGCTCGGGGTGCTTGGGCCGCTCGGTGCAGGTAAGACGACAACACTCAACCAGCTGATCGAACGTGTGCCGCTCGATACAAGCTACGCAGTCGTGGTAAATGACGTCGGTCAGGACAATGTGGATGCGAGGCGGATTGCTCAGCACCCAGCTAATCGTAGTGAGCAGATTATTCCGCTCACGGCGGGCTGCATTGGCTGCTCGGATGCAACGCAGTTCCAGGCGGCGCTCGACCGTGTGCGCGATGCTGGGGTAGACATGCTCTTCATTGAGCCAACCGGGATTGCGCCAGGGACGGAGATCGCTGAGGTGGTAGGCTCAAGTGGCTATGATTTCTCGGCCCTTGCCTTGGTTAACGCACGAACAGCATCACGCGACATGCATTATCAAGTGCTACCGAGCCAATTGGCGGTGGCAGACATTGTTGGTATAACACACACTCCAGATGATAGAACAGCACTTACAGTGATCGATTCTGTGCTCGAGCAATTACCTGCCTTGCCACCTGAGGTAGCTGTTGAGCTCATTCGCCCAGGTAGTACAGACTATACAGAGGTGCTGGCGAGGTTGCGCGGCGTAGAGCGGCAACTCCACCTTGGCCAGCGAGCAGTTGCCCAGATGTGCGGCAGCCACTGTCATGACCATCATCACCATGACCATTGCGATCACGACCACAATGTAAGTGCACAATCATTTGCTTTGCGCGATGATGTTACCTCCACACAGCTGCGTGAATTCCTTATGCCACTCACCCAAGACTCGAGCGCGCCACTCCTGCGGGCTAAGGGCGTAGCAGCAGGCAGGCGCTTCGATCTCGTGGGTGATGAGTGGAATGAGCAACCTGAGCCAGAAGGTGCGCCGCGTATCAATGTGATATTTGGTGGGCATATGCCGCAGCATGTGGCGACAACAATGCAAGCGCTTGCCTGCCAGGAGACGATGACGGTGCAAGGGACGAAGAAAGATATCGTTGCCTCAGTGCGTGAGCTGCCGCTGGCCGACCGCATCGCAATTATCGAGCAGCGAATCCAGCAATACCCCGCACCGATTAGCCCCGTGCATGGTGAGTTAATCACTGATTGTGAAGCAGATGAGGGCTACGAAATTGCCTTTTGGCGTCAGTCTGATGATATTCCGGATAATATCAAGCGCCAAGCTCTAGAGCACTATCTGGCGTTTCGCCTAGCCGGTCTGAGTGAGCTGCAAACACACCCTGAAGCGATTGCACATGATGACGAAAAACGTGCTTATTGGCAGCGGCGCTATGGTGCAACGCTCGGCTGGAACTACTATCATCTCACCGATATGATCGATCCAGCTATGCAACAGCGCATCACGGCTGCACAGCCAGCTCGGCTGCTGTGTGAAGGATTTATGGCGCTCGAGCGTCTTACCTTTGATGAAGGCAGGGCAGAGGAAAAGCCAGAATTTGTCAGTGCGGTGCTGCGTGCGGCGCTGGCAGCAGAAGATGTGACTAGCGAGCAATGCCAGGCGGTGCTGCGCCGCGGCCAGCTTCTCTCGGCGCAGCATCCGGAGTATGCACAGCGGTGGCAACAAGCAGCTGCTTCTCTTGAGTGAGTCATATGAATACTTTTGCGTAGCCTAACTCATCCCATATAAACACCCCAGCCATCCCCTGGGGTGTTTTGTGTTGAAGTTGGCCTAGCTTAAGCTTATTTTTTGATAAGCTTGAGGATAACCAGCAGCACAACTGCGCCAAAGAAGGCGGTCAGTAGGCTGGCGAAGTTAAAGCCAGTCAGCACATCGGCACTGCCGCCCATCAGGCTGACGAGCCAGCCACCCAGCATTGCGCCGATGATACCAACGATGATGTTGGTCAGTGCGCCTGAGTCTTCACCTTTATTTACCACCTTGGATGCCAGCCAGCCGGCAAGACCACCGATGATAAGCCATACAAGTATAGTCATAGTTGATTGTCTCCTTCATTAATGGTTATCGTACTAGTATAGCATCTTTGGGAAGTAAAAGCTACTCGGACGCCTCCGGGCTAAAGGTGACTCGCCCGTCAGCTGCCCTCGCTACCACCGTCATGCCTTCGTAAATTCGCCCGTCGATGAGCTCCAGCGCCAGTGGGTCAAGGATACGCTTTTGCACCAAGCGCTTGAGCGGCCGAGCACCGAAGCTCGGGTCGTAGCCATCGCGCGCGAGCATGTCGCGGACGCTCTCGTCAAACGCCAGCGTGATATCGCGGCTGTCTTTGACCTGGCGGGCGACGCGCTCCAGCTGCACGTCAACAATGGCCCGCATGGCTTGCTCGTGAATACGGTCGAAGATCACGATATCATCGATGCGGTTGAGGAATTCTGGGCGAAAATGCTGGCGCAGCACCTCAAGCATTTTATTATCCAGCACAGACAGGTCACTACCGGTAAAGTCCATAATCATCTGCGAGCCAACGTTGCTCGTCATGATGATGATGGTGTTACTAAAGTCGATTGTCCGGCCTTGGCCATCAGTCAGACGACCATCGTCGAGTACCTGTAAGAGCACATTAAAGACATCGGGGTGGGCCTTCTCGATTTCATCAAACAGTACCACGCTGTAAGGGCGGCGGCGCACCGCTTCGGTCAGTTGCCCGCCTTGGTCGTAACCAACGTAGCCTGGTGGCGAGCCAATCAGGCGGGCTACGGCGTGACGCTCCATGTATTCGCTCATATCGATGCGGATCATGGCGTGCTCGTCGTCAAATAGTTCGCGGCACAGGCTGCGGGCTACTTCTGTTTTACCAACTCCGGTAGGGCCAAGGAAGAGGAAGGAGCCAATTGGCCGGTTGGTATCGGCGAGGCCAGCACGCGAACGGCGAATAGCGCTCGCCACGGCAGCCACGGCGCGGTCTTGGCCAATAACCTGGCGGCCGATTGAGTCTTCAAGCTTGGTTAATTTACTCGATTCGCTTTCCATCAGCCGCTCTACGGGAATACCCGTCCAGCGCGCCACCACGCTGGCAATATCGTCGGGCGTGACTTCTTCGCGCAGTAAGCGGTCGGCTGGTGGAATGGCAGCCAGCTCTTGGCGAGCGTTCGCTAGCTTTTTCTCCAGCTCTGGCATATCGCCGTATTTGATACGGCTTGCAGTAGCGAGGTCTGCATCACGTTCGGCAATTTCAAGACGTGAACGCAGATTATCCATTTTTTCAGTAGCGGTATTAACGGTTTGCAGAATATCTTTTTCGTGCTGCCATTTTGCGTCAATCGCATCAGCCTTGGCACGAATATTGGCAATCTGTTGTTTGATCTCCTCTTTGCGGGCCTTGGCGTGGTCAGATTTATCTTTTTTCAGCGCGGCTTCTTCAATCTCTAGCTGCAAGCGGCGGTTATTGAGCCGATCGAGACTAATTGGCACGCTCTCTAGCTGCATCTTGAGCGCACTGGTCGCTTCATCCAGCAGGTCGACCGCCTTATCAGGCAAAAAGCGGTCAGGTAAGTAGCGGGTAGAGAGCCGCGCCGCTGCTACGATAGCATCATCAGCAATCTTGACGCCGTGGTGGACTTCATATTTTTCCTTGAGGCCACGCAAGATAGCGATGGTGTCGTCAAAGCTTGGTTCGCCGACATAGACTGGCTGAAAGCGCCGTTCTAGCGCCGCGTCTTTTTCGACATATTGGCGGTACTCGGCCAGCGTGGTAGCACCAATCATATGGAGTTTACCGCGCGCCAGGGCAGGTTTGAGCATATTGCCGGCATCCATACTGCCTTCGCCTTTACCAGCACCAACCATGGTGTGAATTTCATCGACGAAGAGGATGATCTCGCCAGCAGCCTCCTCTACCTCTTTTAGTACACCCTTGAGGCGCTCTTCAAACTGACCGCGGAAGCTCGCGCCTGCCAGTAAGCTGGAGATTTCCAGGCTAATCAGTCGCTTATCCTTCAGCGACGCCGGCACGTTCCCCTTAACGATGCGCTGCGCCAAGGCCTCAACGATGGCGGTTTTACCAACGCCCGGCTCACCGGTCAGTACGGGGTTATTCTTGGTGCGCCGGCTGAGGATCTGCATGGTGCGGCGAATCTCTTCATCTCGGCCGATCACTGGGTCGAGTTTACCCTCACGCGCCAGAGCGGTGAGGTCGGTACCAAATTGCTCGAGAGGCTTTTTGTTATCTTGTTGATTCATGGTTGGTGGCATATATCCCTCCTTGTAGTTATATAGTGCGGGCAACAGAACGCCCGGTGAGTTACTTAAAAACGGGTGGCCGATCGCGCTGGGTATCAGCCGCGTAGCCTATTGGTATAGTAACAAATTAGCACTCTCGGTGCAAGAGTGCTAACTAACACGAGTTTTGATAGATGCACGTGACTTGCTCAGCACTGCTTTCTTAGCGTTAGGTGTATATACTCATATAGAGCAATATAAGACATTGATGTTTCAGCGACTAACCTCTCTAAGTGAGATCAAAAAGATATAGCAGCAATCAGTCTCCATTCTTTTGTGTATAATAGACGCCATGACAAACATATATTTTACTCGGGCAATCCAACCAGAGAATAACCAACCCCACTTCTTAGCCAAAGCACTCATTGTTGATGCGACTGGCAAAATTCTCGTCCTTGAGCGCAGCAATACGCACCCGCTCTTTCCGCACGGTGCCGACCTGCCTGGTGGCATAGTCGAGCCTGGCGAGACACCACTTGAGGCAGCACGGCGGGAGATAAAAGAAGAGACTGGCCTTGGCTTTGCACCGAGCCAGCTGAGTGTGGCCTTCGAGCACGTACTGCCGCACCCCGATGGCCAGCGGCTGAGCTATATGTGCTATGCGGCACTGGTTGATGGCAATGCGCCAGAAATTACCCTCAGTTGGGAGCACAGTAGCTACCAATGGCTCACACCAGATGAGTTTATGCAGCAGCCTATCACGCCACGGACTGACTATCCCTTTGCGGCAGCCGTGCACTATATCAGCTCATTGCAGCACTATGCTCAGCAGGAACGACCTGAACTGCTGTAACCGGTGAATGATAAAGGAGTATGTATGGAATACGTAAAAAGCAACAGACCTGCCATTGCCGTTGATCTCGATGACGTTGTTTTCCCTTGTGCTGAAGGGCTAGTGGCGGCATATAACGAGCATTACGGTACCAACTTTCAGCCTGATATGCCACAATCGACCTGGGACGTACCACAAGAAGAAGTGCAGGAGCGATTTAATGGATTGCAACTGGGGACGACACCAGGCATGGTGAAGCCTGGTTGGTTTGAGGAGATGCAAGTCCCAGACATAGAGACAATCGAGGCGTTGCGAAGACTAGCGGTCGGATATCGACTCTATGCAGTCTCGGCTCGGCACTATGGCCTGGCAGACGTGACAAAGCAGAGTATCGAAAAGTATTTGCCTGGTGTCTTTGAGCAGGTTATTTTGACGCAGCGGCCAGTCGAAACCGAGGACGGCATCAAGATAATGACCGACTCCAAGACAGAGATATACCGGCAGTACAATATGACGATTGCGATTGATGACTCGCCACATCACCTCGAGCGTGGCCTTGAGGGGGATGACGCGCCGCTTGGCTTGGCGATTTTGTTTGGCGAACGGCCATGGCACCCAGGCGCTACGATCGACGATCCGCGCGCTATTGAGTGCCGCACCTGGGCGGAGGCGGAAGAGGCTATTGCTCGGTATTTCGCTCGGTAAATTTGAGTGAGAAACATCTGGCTCTGGATAATACACTGATTGCCTTGCAATCTGTATGTAGGATGGGCTACTATATTTTCTATGAATCTAACGATGAAACTAACGAGACTCTTGAGAGTTCTCTGGCCAGTACTACTCTGTGCGGTGGTGTGGCAGCTGCTGCAGTTTGCTCCGGCAGACCAGTGGTGGTGGCTACAAAAAGCAATGGGCCCACTCACGACGATGATGATTTTTCTTGCAGTTTGGCGCTATAGCGATCGGCATCAGCCAACGACGTGGCTCCTTCTCGTAGCGCTTGTGCTGTTTGCTGTGGCTGACTCGCTGGTGGCGTTCTTGCCCTTCTCGCATCTCATCGTTGGGCTGGGGGTGTCTTTGCTGGCGTATCTGGTGCTCTGTGTTATAAATTTGTGGCGCCTCATCTTTGCCTTTGCGAAGGGAGCCGCCAGGCATATAAATTGGGGATTGCTGCTAGCTACCTTCATGGGCAATGCAATAATGGTATATTCGATACTACACAGCGTGCTACCGCGTGTAGGAAGCCCGCTCCTTGCTGGAGCAATAAAAGTGTATGCTGCTGTACTTATGGTACTGATAACGAGCGGGACAGCGGCAGCTCTGACAGACTACCGGCTACGGTGGAGCGTGGGCAGTTGTAATGGGACAATACTTGCCGCCTCGGAGTCGGCCCTTGCGCTGCAGCTCTTTGGCAAAGCATCTGAGGCATGGATTATCTATAGTATTATGCCATTGTATTGGTGTGGCCTCGTCTCCTATGTTGTGGCAAGCCGGCCAAAGAAGGAGCGGCTTACAGCGAGTGTAGCGCCCCTAAAAGACGCGGGGAGACTCAGCTAGTCTCTTAGTGCGAATCTAGTATCTCGCCAGTATACATGCTACAATAAGACGATATGTCGGAGCAGATACGGATTGTTGGGGCGCGCCAGAATAACCTCAAAGATGTCAGCGTGACCATTCCACGCGATCAGTTTGTGGTGGTGACGGGCCTGAGTGGTAGTGGTAAGTCGAGTCTCGTCTTTGATACGATCTACGCTGAGGGGCAACGCCGCTATGTGGAGAGTTTGAGCAGCTATGCCCGGCAGTTTCTTGGCATTATGGATAAGCCCGACGTCGACTCCATTGATGGCCTGAGCCCCAGTATTAGCATCGACCAAAAGTCAACGAGCCGCAACCCGCGCTCCACTGTCGCTACAGTGACGGAAATCTACGACTATTTGCGCCTGCTCTTTGCTCGGGTGGGGGTGCCGCATTGCCCAGCTCTTATGCCCGATGGCACGCGCTGTGGCAAGCCTGTCCAGCGCCGGACAGCTCAGTCTATTATCGACGAAATTATGAAACTTCCTGAGGGGAGCAAGCTCATGCTGCTGGCACCGATTGTGAACCAAAAGAAAGGGGAATTTGCCCACATCCCCGAGCAGTACATGCGCAGTGGCTTTGCGCGGGCTCGGGTAGATGGCGTGGTGTATGCGCTCGATGAGTTCCCGGAACTACAGAAGAGTTATAAGCATGATATTGAACTGGTGGTCGATCGTGTTGTGATGACACCAACGATGATGAGTCGCATCTCGCAGTCGGTCGAGCAAGCGCTGGAGCTTGCGAGTGGGGTTGTGCAGGTGCTGGATGCCACGAGTGGGGAGATCACGACGTATAGTCAGCGCTATGCCTGTATGGATCACCCAGGCGAGGAAATCCCCGAGCTCGAGCCGCGGCTCTTTAGTTTCAACGCGCCGCAGGGGGCGTGTCCGGTTTGCACGGGCCTCGGTACACGTCTGGAGGTTGACCCGGAGCTCATCCTTAACCCCAATCTGACGATTGCCGAGGGAGCAATCCGCCCCTTCAACCGCTTTAATGCCGAAGCGTGGTACATGAAGCGTCTCGCCGCGGTGGCTGAGGAGCACGGCTTTAGTCTGCATATGCCCGTCAAGGAGCTAAGTGATGATGTTGTGCAGAAGGTGCTGTATGGCACAGGTAAGCAAAAGTATCGCATTCACCTCAGTGGTAATCGCTATTACGACTCAACATACGAGGGAGTCATCCCTAATCTCGAGCGTCGCCATCGCGAGACCGATAGTGAGTTTATGCGCAAAGATATCGAGCGCTTCATGCGGGAGCGGAAGTGTACGGCCTGCAAGGGTGCGCGGCTCAAACCAGTGGTGCTGGCAGTGACAGTCAATGGCCTCTCCATTATGGATATTTGCAATCTCGACGTCGCCAATGCGCTGGATATGATAGGCCAGCTGGAATTTACTGCAGAACAACAACACATCGTTAAGCTTGTTGTCAAAGAAATCATGGCGCGGCTGGGCTTTATGAACAATGTCGGGCTCAGCTACCTCGAGCTGGGGCGAGCAGCGAACACGCTCAGCGGTGGTGAGGCGCAACGTATCCGCCTCGCGACGCAGATTGGTAGTGGCCTGCAGGGGGTGCTGTATGTACTGGATGAGCCATCGATTGGCCTCCACCAGCGTGACAACGATCGCCTTATCCAGACGCTCAAAAATCTGCGCGACCTAGGTAATACTGTGCTTGTGGTAGAGCACGACGAAGATACGATTGCGGCGGCTGACTATCTGGTGGATGTCGGGCCAGGTGCCGGCGTGCACGGTGGGGAGATCGTGGCGCATGGTACACCAGCAGAGGTAGCACGCATGCCGCAGAGCATTACCGGTCGGTACTTGTCTGGCGCGGATAAGATCCCAGTACCAGCTCAGCGACGCCCGATTGAGCAAGGTCGCGCTTTGACAATCCGCGGAGCACGCGAGAATAATCTCAAGAATATCGACGTCACCATCCCGCTTGGTGTCCTTACGCTGGTGACAGGGGTGAGTGGTAGTGGCAAGTCGACGCTCGTCAATAGCATTCTCGCCAACGAGCTCACTGCCCGTTTACATCGCGCCCAAGCAGTGCCCGGTGCACACGATGCGATCGATGGAGTGGAGCAGCTTGATAAAGCAATTGTCATCGACCAGTCGGCAATCGGCCGCACCCCGCGCTCCAACCCTGCTACCTATACCGGTGTCTTTACACAGATTCGCGAGCTTTTTGCGGGCACGCCCGAGGCGAATATTCGTGGCTACAAGCCAGGGCGCTTTAGCTTCAACGTTAAGGGTGGGCGCTGCGAGCACTGTCAGGGCGATGGCGTTATTAAGATCGAGATGCACTTCTTGCCCGACGTCTACATCCAATGCCCCGAGTGCCATGGCAAGCGCTATAATCGTGAGGCGCTTGAGATCACCTACAAAGGTAAGACGATTAGCGACGTCCTGGATATGACGGTCGAGCAAGCCTGTGAGTTCTTTGCTAATATTCCTGCGATTGCTCGCAAGTTGACGACGATCAACGAGGTAGGCCTTGGTTATATTAAGCTTGGCCAGCCTGCCACGACCTTTAGCGGTGGTGAGGCGCAGCGCATTAAACTTGCCACTGAGCTGAGCCGGCGCACGACTGGCAAGACACTCTATATTCTCGATGAGCCGACCACTGGCCTGCACACCGCCGACGTCAAGAAGTTGCTCGAGATTCTCCAACGCCTCGTAGCGGGTGGCAACAGCATGGTTATCATTGAGCATAATCTCGAGGTCATCAAATGCGCCGACCATATCATCGACATGGGCCCCGAAGGCGGGCAGGGCGGCGGCACTGTCATCGCCAGCGGTACACCCGAGGAAGTCGCGCATAACCCAGCATCGTTTACGGGGAAGTATTTGCGGCCGCTCTTGGGCTAATTTCAAAGGATAAAAACTATATGGTGTTACTTTACTGCGACAAGAGGAGATCGTTCGTCTTAGAGTAGGCCTAGTTCGCGGCAATAGTTGCTATTGTGTTTTTCATCGAGAACGCGCGGCGGAAGAAGCTTCGTGATGCTTCTGGCGTATGATTCGCCGCCGTCGGAGTCCGGTTGCTCATGACGTGTCACAGCTCCACCCTGATAATAGAATTTCCATACATCGCAAAACCCTGATGGATACTCGTGCTTCTTCTCGCGGCAACTCACGCCAGCGTAGATTACCTCACTATTGTGAGCAAAAACGTACGTTTTGCACGTTTCGCCCTGGCGGATCTGTGCTAGATAGTGTTCGGTCATTTGGCGTGCCGGTGCATCGTTGCCATATGCCAGGCCATCCGTCCACCACCAATAGACTGCGAACCCGCCCACAACCAGTGCCAGAAACAGTACGAGGAGGATAAGTCGTTTAATGCGAATGCGCGGGAGAAATGGTAACTTCATAGCTATACAATACCGCGCAGTAAGGGATAATGCAAATTTGCTTGCTATCAGTAATCGGGAACAGTACCCGCGCTATGACCCTTCAGGCATGATAGGATAATGAGAGTAATATATACGTATAAAACCAAAGCAAAGTTTATCCACTATGAGATCAAAACAGTCACAACCTGATGGGCAATCATATCGCACCGCCATTCTTCGCTATGCCGAGCGCGATCAAGCGATGCGCCAGCAGTACTTGGCCGATGGTGGGGCATGGGATGCATCGCTTGATGCTAACTCAACTGAATTTTTGCGTACGATTGTAGCAGCAATTGGCTGGCCAACAATACGGATGGTGGGCAGTAAGGCTTCGACCGCGGCGTGGTTGTTACTACAGCATTCGCCAGATATCGACTTTATGGAGCACTGCCTTGAGCTGATGAAGGCAGCGCCGCGTGGCGAGGTCGCGCTGCGTGATATAGCCTTCCTCGAGGATCGGGTGTGTTTGCTGCGTGGTCGGCCACAGATATATGGCTCGCAGTTTCAGGGGCGGGGTAAAACCCTTCGCCTCTATCCAGTCGAAGACACTGATCGGCTTGATGAGCGTCGTGCAGCGATGGGTCTGCCGCCATTTGTAGAGTACGAAAAGCAGATTCGTCAGATGTATGGCGATGAGCCGCCAGCTGCCAGATAAGAGGTATAGCACAAAAATATTGGACAGTCGAACAAGGCAAAGCAAAGAGCCAGCTACTCATACGCTGACTCTTTTTACACAATATGTACTGAGGTTACTTCTTTGTCCGCTTGCCCTTACTGAGTAGCACAGAGAGCTGATATTTGAGCTTATCGCGAGTCGATTTTTGTTTGAGTGCATGGATGACCATCGGTGCAACGGAGATAAGGATGATAATAATTGCGGTCACCTCAATATTAACCCCAGCCCCAGTGAGGATTGCGCCCGCAAAGTAGCCAAGATAGGTGAAGATGGCGGCCCATAGCGCACCCCCGACGATATTAAACAGGAGGAACGTATTGTAGTGCATCTTGCTCGCGCCAGCCACAATTGGGGCAAAGGTGCGCACGATGGGCACAAAGCGTGCCAGCACAATCGTGAGTGAGCCATGCTTTTGGTAGAATTGCTCGGCTTGCTCGAGGTATTTTTTCTTAAAAAAGCGCGAGTTGGGCTTGAGAAAAAGCTTGCGCCCGACTTTATGGCCAAAGGCGTAGCCAGTGCTATCGCCCAGGATTGCCATAAGAGCGATCGCTGCAACAAAGAGATGAATATTGAGTGGGTGGCCAAACAGGCGAAGGATCTCTTGATTCACCATATAGCCTGCCGTAAAGAGCAGGCTGTCCCCCGGTAAGACAAAGCCGATCAAAAGGCCAGACTCTGCATAGACCACAAGCAAAACCGCGGCAATGCCGAGGCCAGTAATTGCATGTATAAGTGACTCCATCGCGCTTTAGTATACCATACTTTGCTCGGGGAAGGGAGTTCTTTGCTGCTTTTGGCCCACCTGGCACAAAAATGCTATACTAAAGAGGCAATATTACTTAACTCCGGAAACATATCCGAAAGGAGAACTATGGGAGATAAGATAACACTAAGGATTGAGACGCGACCAATTCATGGCAAGAAAGTTCGTCAATTGCGCCGCCAAGGCATAACGCCAGCGGTGGTGTATGGTGCTGGTATGGAGGCTGCTGATGTGCAAGCACCGAGCGGTGAGGTGGCAAAGGTTGTGGCCGCAGCTGGCCGCCACACACCAATTCATTTGACAGGGGTCAAGCGACGGATTGCGCTTATCAAGAGTATCGATTACGACCCAACACGAGTGGGCGCGATTCGCCATATTGCCCTGCATGCGGTGCGGGCAGACGAGCCGGTTACGGCAGAGGTGCCCGTGCGCCTTATTGGTATGGGTGAATCTGAAGCTGAGAAGAATGGGCTGGTCGTGCTGCAAGCAATTGAGAAGGTTGAGGTGAAGGCCTTGCCGATGGATTTACCTGAAACGCTTGATGTTTCGGTGCTTGGTCTAGCCAGTGAGGGTGACCGCGTGACAGTGGGCGATATTACACTGCCTGAGGGTGTTGAACTAGTCGAACACGACGATGGTCGTGAAGGTACTGCCGATGATGACGTGACGGTGAAAGATCTCGTCATTGCGAGTGCCTACGAGCCAAGTGCACTTGCTGCCGCTAATGAGGCCGCCGCTGGTACCGCCGAAAACGCGGATGCTGAAGACGTTGCTGCCGAGCAGGGTAGCGACGATGCAGCAGCATAGCACCTAACGAGAGATCCTCAATCAAGTAGCACTTACAAGAGTGATCAATCATAAAGAAACCAGTCATATGAAGCTGGTTTCTTATGCTATATCGGCCGTAATTATGCAGCCGCTACACTGCGAGAAATCCGCCGTCCACCACAATCTCCGCTCCATTGACGTACTGGCTCATCGGCGTACCAAGCCACAGCGCAGTGCAGGCAACGTCATCGGGCTGGCCCAGATTCTTGGCAGGAAGGCGGAGATTGTAGGTGAGGCCAGTCTTGATGATGGAGAAGTCGAGCTTCTTGAGCGCCGCAAGCCCCATTTTCTGAGCACCTGGTGTGCTGATACCGCCCGGCAAGATGGTATTGACCTTCCAACCACTCCGCCCAAAGTCTTTGACGAGCCCACGGCTCAGCGCGAGAACACTGGCTTTGCTCATGGCGTAGAGCGTCATGTCATAGGTCATACCTTTGAGGGCTTCAATGGAGCTGATGTTGATGATAGTGCCTGGTGCTGTGCGGCGAGCGATCATTTCTTGACACATGGTGAGCACTGCCCGAGTGTTGATCTGGATTGTTTTGTCGAAGCTTGCCTGGTCTATATTAGCGAGCTTGACTGGCGCGAAAATACCAGCGTTGTTGATGAGAATATCTGGTGTTGGGGTGATGTCGTGCCACAGCGAGGTAATAGCGTTGTGGTTGGAGAGGTCGACAATATGCGTTGTGACGGCAGCGTTAAATTGCTCACGTAGCTCGGTAGCGGTTTGCTGTAGTGCGTCGGTATCGCGATCAACGAGCTGGAGAGTAGCACCAGCCTCGGCATAGCGCCATGCGATCGCCTTGCCAATGCCCATCGCGGCACCAGTGATGAGCACCGTCTTGTTCGTCAGCTTCAGTAATTCGTGCAGGGGGGTTGGATATGTTGTCATGCCATTAGTATAGCATAACCAGTATGAATCGGGTCTAGTATCTATTGCAAGAGTTTCGTACCTCAGGCTTTGAAGCACTATGCTAGTAGTATACGAGGTGATATTTCTTTGAGCGGATTGGCTTCTTGAAACGAGCACTGGAAGCAGAGGGTGCTTACACTGAGCAGATAGGGTTTGGAAAATAATCGAAGAAAAGCATTGTCTTTTTATTGTAAATGAATTACAATAGCTGCATGGAGCAAGCAGTGCAACGCCGAACGACGAAATATACCGATCGAGTGATCGCGATTCTTCGCCAGCTGCAGCATGCCACCAACGCCGAGATTGCGGCCGCGCTACGCCACGATTATCCCCGTGTCAGCGCGACCACAGTACACCGCATTACCCAGCGGTTGCAAGCGGATGGGGTGATTGGCCTTGCACCAGCAACGGCGCACGGCTGCCTGCGCTACGATAGCAATCCTGTGCCGCATGACCACTTTGTCTGCAGCTCCTGTGACGGCCTACATGATATTACCATCGCGTCAGCGCTGCGGCATGAGCTTGCGCGGCAGGTAGCAGACTGCCTTGTCGATGGGCCGCTCATCATTACTGGCACATGCCACCCCTGTCATCACGATAATCATAATTCATAAGGAGAAAAATCATGGCACTATACAATACCACTACCAAGCAAGAGTTTGAGGAGCATGCTCTTCAGAGCGAGCGGCCAGTACTGGTCGACTTTTGGGCACCGTGGTGCCCACCGTGCCGCGCAATGGCACCACTGCTTGAGCAGATTGCTGAAGAGACGGAGTTCGACGTTGTCAAGGTTGATACCGAAGCAAGCCAAGACAATGCAGCGCTTGCCTTGCAGCACCAAGTGCAGAGTATCCCTAACATGAAGATCTTCAAGAGCGGTGCTGTGGTGGCAGAACTGGTCGGCATGAAGCCAAAGCAAGTACTGATCGACGCTCTGCAGCAAGCAGACGCCTAAATAATTTACCCTCTAACAGATTTCCTCCTTAGGACCGGCACGGATGTGTTGGTCCTTTTGTTATGGAGTGTCACTGCTTTCGCTCGTGAGGAACCCACCACTCTGTCGCGACCATAACCGTGCATATATACCCCCTCTTGCCAGTAACTCGTCATGGCTTCCCTCTTCCACAATACGACCCTCATCAACCACAACAATTCGATCTAGCGCTGCGATTGTACTCAATCGGTGCGCCACCACAATTGACGTCCGTCCCTGCATTAGTGTCTCAAGCGACTGCTGAATCAGCGCCTCTGACTCAGAATCTAATGCACTAGTTGCTTCGTCGAGCACTAACAGAGGCGCATCCTTGAGAATAGCTCGTGCAATCGCAATCCGCTGCCGCTGCCCACCAGATAGCTTCACGCCGCGCTCACCAACTACGGTTTCTAGCCCCTCTGGCAACTGTGTGATAAATTCCCAGGCATGAGCTTGCTTCGCCGCCAGTATAATATCGTCCTGTGTTGCTTCTGGTCTCCCGTAGGCAATATTCTCCCGAATTGATCGATGAAACAAGAGTGGCTCCTGTGGTACGTACGCAATCTGCTGCCGCAAACTCTCTTGTGTTACCATCCGAATATCCTGTCCATCGATCAAAATCGCTCCACTGGTTGGATCATAAAATCGCAACAACAACTTCGTCAGTGTTGTCTTGCCTGCGCCACTGGTGCCGACGAGGCCGAGTTTTTGGTTGGGTTCTATTTGGAGCGAGAAGTCACGAAACAGCACGCGATTTGGGTCGTCATCGTGTGCAAAGCTTATATGATCAAACGTGATAGCGCCGCGTGAGACATTCAGTGCTGCGTTACTCGTATCAACCAGTTGCGCTGGGGTGTGCAAAATCTCGACCATAGTCTGGGCGTCGCCGAGGATGCGGTTGTAGTTGCGCATAATACCATTCATATTCCACAGCTCACGCACTGCACTATTTGTGTAGGTGATGATAAGATAAACTGTTGCAACGGAAATTGTGCTGTGCTGAGCGGCATAAACTGCGAAGACGATAGCACCAATCTTGATGGCAGTATTGACTGTAGAGAAGAAACTGCTTGTGATAATATACGTACGCATAGTACTGAGGCCAGCAGTGCGCCAGTTTTCTACTGCCACGGCGAAGCGTTTCTGCTCAAGTATCTCACTACTAGACGACTTAACAGCTAGAATGTTTGATACCATATCCGTCAACTGACCACTGATGGTATTGCTTGCCTCAGCTTCTTGCTCACTCAAACGAGCGAGTGGCTTAGAGCCAACATAAACCACAGTGCTAAAGATCACAGAAAAAAGTGCCAAAAACAGTGCATACTGCCACAGCATTGTGGCTAAAACGATAATTGATCCGACAAGTGAGATAACCAGTGGTAGGACCGACCAAATGATTACATCCCAAAATCGATCGACTGCACCGGTCAGTTTATTTGCTTGACTCACCAGCGCTCCGCCAAAACGATTAGCATGGAACGAAACACTCTCGTGGCTGAGTTTAGCAAAAATCTTGGTATAGAGATCACGCTGCATTGCCATGGTGAATGGCCACATAATGCGCATCGTCAAGCGCCAACCGATTACTTCTGACCAAAGTTGGCTCAGTGTATACATAATCACAAGCGACCACACATCACTACTGTTGTGTAAATGGCCACTTTGGATAATATCGAGTAACCGTGCAATAATGAGCGGCCCAACAAAAGTACTGACCATAAATGTCGTTGCCGCAACCACCAGCGCTGCTGCACGCTGCCATCGATATGGCTGAGATGTTTGCCATAATGTACGAAATATGGTACGGCTCGTATTGGGTTGCAAGATAAACTCCTTCGTTGTATAGACTTATAAATATTATACCTTAGAAAAATACCGTTTCGCTTGTTGAATCATACATGCTCCAATATCTCCTTGGCTAATGATACGGTTTACATCATTGATATCAACAAGGGTATGCGCAATGATATCACCACCAGGATCATGAGTAAACTCGCCAATTTTCTCGAGCTTTGTATAGACACGAAACTGATATACGCGCATGCCGTTTGGCTCAAGGCAGCACTGGTATCCGAGTGGTTGCCATTCAATAACGCGCATGTTGCACTCTTCTACCATCTCTCGTGTGATGGTTTGCTCAATTGTCTCTCCAGATTCAGTTTTGCCGCCAGGGAGATTATAGCTCTTCTTGACCGCATTATAGACGAGCGGAACGGAACCAGCTAAATTACCGATCGTATAGACTTGTTGCCAGGGGAGATCGGGTATAGCAGATTTTTGTCGTATAGTACACCAAGAAACAAAAATGGTTTTGCCGCCATACTGAAAGGAAGATGATATATCGTATACCATAGACAAAACTATATTACAAAACGGAAAAAGATAAAATAGCTTTTGATAGCTACTTTTGTGTATACTATGCACTAAAGAATGCGTCAAGAAAAAACACTCCTACCAATCTGTCAAGCGGGCGATCCGGTGCTGCGTAAGAAAGCGCGGCACGTGAGCCGCGAGGAGATCACGACGCCAGCGGTGCAGCAGCTTATTGCAAATATTAAGCACACCGTGGCGGAGAGAGATTATGGGGTTGGGCTGGCTGCACCCCAAGTGGGGCAGGCCTTGGCGCTGAGCGTGATTGCTATCAAGCCGACGCCAAACCGCCCAGACCGCGAGCCATTTGAGCAAGTTATTATCAATCCGTCATACACCGGCATTGGCCAGACAACGGGCATGTGGGAGGGCTGTGCCAGTGGTGATGAGGGGCGGCTCTTTGCACAGGCGCAGCGCTACCAACAGATCAATGCTCAGTGGGATGATGAGTGGGGCGAGCATCATACTGCGGTACTGGATGGCTTTGTTGCTCATGTCTTTCAACACGAGGCCGACCACTGTCAGGGTATACTTTTCTTTGACAGAGTGACAGACACGACGACCTACATGACGGCAGCAGAGTATCGCAAGCGTGTCGTGCGGCGGTAAGTTGCATTTAAGCTTCGCTCATTTCCTCTAAGATCAGTGATTATTTGCTAAAAACGATTGCTTAACTTGCTGGTAAGCGTCGCGGAATGGCACGCCTTTTTCCACCAATTCATTGATTTTGGCAACAGTATAGAGCTCATTGGTCATCGCCTCAGCCAATCGCTTAGTGTTGGCTTCTAGCTCGCTTACGCACAGCGCCAAAACCTCTAGCGTATTGAGGGCCGAAGTGAAGGCGTCCATAGTGATCTTTTTGGTTAGTTGTAAGTCACGATGATAACCACTGCCAGCACCTGTCGAAATAGCTTGGAGTTGCAAGGCGTAGTTCGGATAGGCGTGGGCAGTGGCACGCATGATCTCGAAGACGTCATAGTTACGCTTGTGCGGCATAATGGACGAGCCCGTGGTCATAGTGACGGGCAATTTGAAATAGTTAAACTCCTGTGAGGTAAATAGCAACATGTCTTCGGCAAATTTGCCAGCAAAGACCATGATTGGGTTGAGCGCCTGCACGGCAATCAGTTCAAAAACGCCGCGCGACAGGCCACAGTACATGGGGTTTTCCTGCACTTTAGCGAAGCCTAGTTCGCTCGTTGTCATCTGGCGGTCAAGTGGCAGAGTAACGCCAAAGCCAGCAGCACTGCCCAGCGGGTTTTGGTCGATGGTAGCAATGCTGTGTGCGACCAATTGCTGGAGGTCATGAAACGCATCGTGATATGAGCCAAGCCACATACCGACCGTGGTTGGCATGGCTTTTTGGGTGTGGGTGTAGCCAGGCATTTCGGTCTGGCCAATGGCAGCGATTTTGCCAGCGTAGGCTTGGGCGACTGCTGCCAATTTTTCCGCTACCGCTTCAAGTTCTGTTTTGATGAACAGTCGCATCATCACCAAGGCTTGGTCGTTGCGGCTTCGGCCAGTGTGAACCTTTTTGCCAATTGGTCCGAGTTTCTCTGTCAGATATAGCTCAATGGCGGTGTGGCCGTCTTCGTGTTCGCTGGTGAGGGTGAAGGCACCAGTTCTCCACTCGTTAAGTAGCTCGTCCAAGGCCGCTGCCAATTGTTGATATTCATCGCTAGTCAGCACGCCAATTTTTTCTAACATGTGAGCGTGCGCTTTGGTCGCAGTGATGTCGTGACCGAGTAAGTGCTGGTCTAATACCTGATCGTCACCAACGGTGTATGCCTCGACCAATGGATGGAGTGAGCCAGTTGCGGTTGATTGCCATAATTTACTTGCCATATGAGTATGCTCCTTCAGCTGTTCGCTGACTTAGTGAATATAATTCAATGAATCCGGCGGACGAATTCTGGTTGAATGCGTCGTTGGAATCAAAGGTTGCAAGATTGATATCAAACAATGAATGTGGTGAGTCTACACTGACGACGGTGATGGTACCTTTGTACAGGCGAACTGTCACTGTGCCGGTGACTTTTTGGTTCTGATCATCAATATAGGCATTGATGTGATGGACGGCTGGCTCGTACCACTGAGCTGCGTAGGTGAGGTAGGCCCATTTTTTGTCCATTTCGGCTTTGAGCTCATTTTCAACACGGGTTGACACCAATTGCTCAAGCTTTTGATGGGCAGCAATCAAGATGGCAGCGCCAGGGTTTTCGTAGACGCCGCGCACCTTCAGCCCGACCAGCCGATCCTCAATGAGGGTTGATACGCCCACACCGTGTTTGCGGCCGAGTTGGTTACAGTGTTGGATGAGCGCCTGGAGTGAAAAGTGACGGCTATCGACAGCGACGGGTACACCTTTGACGAATTCAATGGTGATATCTTCGGCTTCGTCTGGTGTGTATTTGATGGTTGAGCACCAATTGAGAATGGCATGGTAGTTTGGCTTAAGTGAGGGTGATTCGATCTCGCCGCCTTCGCTGGTGATACCCCACATGTTTTCATCGGTTGAGTAGGGCGATTCCTGGGTATGTGGCACGGGGATGTCGTGTTTCTTGGCGTAGGCCAGCTCTTCCTCTCGGCCCATACTCCACTCACGCACTGGTGCTAAGATCTTGAGCTTAGGGTTGAGCGTGGTGATGTAGGTCTCGAAGCGAACTTGATCGTTGCCTTTGCCAGTAGCGCCGTGAGCGATGACCGTGTAATCGTATTTTTTGGCATATTCGACGGCTAATTGCGAAATGATGATGCGCCCGAGTGGCGTGCAGAGGGCGTAGCCACCTTGGTAGTCAGCATTGGCTTTGATGGCTAGCGACAGCAACTCATCAGCGAAGCGGTCGCGGGCGTCAACCGTGATGGTTTCTATGGCGCCGAGTTTTTTAGCTTTTTCGGCGATGGCATCGAGATCGTCAACCGTCTGGCCAATATTAACCGTGAGGGTGATGACGTTGCAGTTGTACTTTTCTTGGAGCCACTTAAGCATGACAGATGTGTCGAGGCCTCCAGAGTAGAGCAAGAGGCACGTATCAAACTCGCCATTTGTCGCCTCGTGGCTGGCAACTTTAGTGTAGTGAGGTGTGTCGTGATTCATATCCTTCCTTTCTATAATAATTAAAAAGAGCCGCTCGGATGAGGGCTCTTTCGTTGGTTTTATACTATACGACTAATTAGCCCTCTGAATCAGAGCGGCGACGACGAGCAACGATAACGATGTTGTGTCGATATGTCATACTAACACCATAGCACACCGCGTATATTTTTCACAATACTTTTCATATAAAATTGCGATGCGCTACAATAGTCATATACATTGGTATGACGAGGGGATAAAATTGTGCAGCAATATAACAAAGAAGCGCCTAGTATGGACGTATGAGTGGACGAGTAGTGAATATTCTCCTCGTTGAAGACGAACCAACCCTCCGAGCTGGTACTGAGCAGTTCCTCACGCAGCGCGGCTTTACGGTGATAGCAGCAGCCAGCGGTGAGGAAGCGCTGGAGAGATTTGCTGAGGCAGATGCTATTATCCTCGATATTATGCTGCCAGGGATGAGCGGGATCGAGGTGCTGCACCAAATTCGCCAAGCGAGCGACGTGCCGGTACTCATGCTGACGGCACTACACGATGAGCTGACGCAGATCGCTAGTTTTGACGAGCTGGCGGATGACTATATGAGTAAGCCATTTTCGCTCGTGATTTTGGAGAAGCGAATCAGCGCGCTACTGCGCCGTCAGCAACCCACTATAACCTTATGGCGGCGTGGCCTGGCTTCGGTGGATTTTGCGGCCTATCAAGGGTTTTATAATAATACTGATGCGCACCTCAAGCCTAAGGAAGTACAGCTGCTCAAGCTGCTGGTAGATAATCCACACATAGTCTGGAGCCGCCAAGCTATTATTGATAAATTGTGGCGTGATGATGAGGTGCCGTTCGACCGAGTGATTGACGTTTACATCAAAAACTTGCGCAAGAAATTGCACCTGGACTGCATCATCACAGTGAAGGGAGTGGGCTATCGCTATGAAGAATCTTAAATTATTTCCCAAAACATTTTTGGTGTCAATCTGTCTGTTTGCGGCGTTAATTATCCTGGTGCACGCGCTAGTCTACACCTTGATGCCGCAATTTTATTTACAGCAAAAAGAGCACGAGGCGGCGGATAATCTCACAATGCTAGTGGCTGAATTACGCGGTAAATCGACTGAGGAAATGCGTCGTCTCAGCCAGGAGTTTGCTCAAGTGAAAAATGTTAATATCACACTGACAATTGACGGGCGTGACCAGTACTTTCAAGGTTTTCAATCGATCAACATCGTGACGGATAGCGGTAAATCGGTTGACACAAGCGTGGTGAAAATCGCTGACGGGCAAACGGTCGATCCGCGCTCGGTGATTTTGCAGCAGGGTAGCGTGACGGATAAGCAGGGGCGAGCGATTACGATCAAGCTGCTGGCCGACGTAGCGCCCGTCACTCAGGCCAAGCTCGCCACTTTGCACATATTGCCATATACCATGCTCGGCTCGCTGCTGGTGGCGCTGCTGTTTTCCTACATCTATAGCCGCTTTGTGACGCGGCCGATTCGTCAGATGGCGGCGGTGACCACGACTATGCAGCGACTGGAAAAGGACGCGCGATACCCGGTAAATAGCCGTGATGAAATCGGCGTGCTGGGGCGAAATATTAATGAACTCTATCAAAATCTGTGGCAAACGATTCGTTCGCTGGAGCATGAAAATAAGCGGATCACGCAGTTAGAAAAGGAGAAAATTGCATTTCTTCGCGCGGCATCGCACGAGCTGAAAACGCCGCTGGCAGCCCTCCGGATCATGCTTGAAAACATGCAGCTCAACATCGGCGAGTATAAAAATCGCGATCAGTACCTGGCAGAATCGGTGGCGCAGGTTGATCGTGTGGCGGCAATGGTGAATGACGTCTTGCGTTCTGGCAGCGTGGCCGAACAGGCTTTGCGCCAAGAGAAGCGGCTGAGGGTCGATACGCTGATTACCGAGGTGGCTGCCGACTATACACTGCTGGCGAAAATGCGCGGCATAACTTTCGCGGTTAACACGCAGCACACGACCATCTATGCTAACCGTGACATGATGCGCCACGTCATCTCGAATCTGGTATCAAATGCAGTACGCAACGGTGACGCAGGGAGCGTGATAAAAATTAGTTGTAGCCAGAATAAGCTGGCTATCGAAAACGCCTGCAAACCACTCACCAAACAGCAACTTCAGCATGTTTTTGATCCGTTTTATCGCAGCCCTAGCGACAAGAAGCAGCACGCTGATAGCAGCGGCATCGGCCTCTACACCGTAAAGATGCTGCTCGATGCCAAAGGCCTGGACTATAGCTTTGCACCACACGGGCAGGGCATGCGGTTTGTAGTAAAGCTCGCGTAATAGAGCATTAAACCTTCGTAATAAAAGGTGTTGTAGCCAGGGCTTCTATCTTCTTGGCTATGTCTGTAAAATCGTCCATCTCTTTAAAACTATCCCATGCTACCCAGGCAAATGTACTTGATTCTCTTTGGTCGATCGTGATAGCTAAGTCGTCATCACTCCAAAATAAATACTGTAGGTCGTAATGATAATGTGCCTGCTCTTGCTTCTTTGGGTTTTCGGGTATATATTGCACACCAACGTTAAACGGGACACACTCATTGGATACATCAACATATTGGTAAAGTAGCTGTGCGCTATTAATACCAGTCTCCTCATGTAGCTCACGCCGAGCAGCATCAAGTGGGGAATTATCACTTTCGTCAATATGTCCACCTGGTTGGAGATACTTTTCAAGGAAGTTATGATGAACAAGGGCAACGTGATACGTGCTTTTTGAAACGACAAATGTCGAAGCAGTAAAATGCCCCAAGAAATTTTTGCGGTCGATTACTTGGTTGTCGCTTTGTCTAGAGAGTTGTTTCTTGAGTGTTGCAAACACCTCACCACTGGTATCATAATACTTGCTGTAGGTATCAAATAGCTGCTTGTATGCACCCATATAAAATGACGTTTCCTTCCTTTTGTTAATTGCCCAATAGAGTATGACGTGCCTAGAAGTACCGTGTTAACTCAATTATTTTCCTCTCTTAGCTTATTCTTGAGGTCTCGAATATAGCGCCTTTGCTGTTGATGTAGATAGAAGTAGACAAAGGGTTTGATAATAAATCTCTTTGCGATAATATCTTCAGTGAATTCGAGACCCGTCATCGTACCGTGCTGCGAGAATACGCCCGTCCAATGGCCTTGAATGGCGTCATTTTCTATATCAAATTCCCACAATTTGTATTGGTCTACATGTGTCACCTTGAAATGAGTCTCAACTCCTTGTGTGGTAACCTCGATAAAGTTAGATTCATCGATTACTTTTATAGCTTGCAAATCACTGCGCCAGCAAATGTCACGAAGGTTGGTAACCGTATCCCAAACTCTTTCAACTGGGTATGATAAAGTGATGGTTATACGTGATCTTGTCATATAATGAATAATCTCTTAGATAGCACTTCTTCCAGTATACTTGGTCTATCATTATGGGGAAAATACAAAATGCTCACTTTGGCAGTGATTCACGAGTAACAATGTAATTACGCCCAACTAACGGTGACAAAAGTGCTATAATCTAATAGATATAATATCAGCAAAACTCAATACGTAACGAGGAAATCATGGATGGATTTATTTTAGTGGCAATAAAATTGCTCATTGGCTTTTTTGCCCTGACGGTAATAATTAACGTTTCAGGCAAGGGTAATTTGTCGCCATCATCTGCTAGCGATCAGGTGCAGAACTATGTGCTGGGCGGTATTATTGGCGGCGTTATTTATAACAATGAAATCCAAATACTGGATTACATCGGTATTTTGTGTATATGGTGTGCCCTGGTGCTGACATTGAAATGGGTCAAGCAGCATAATGTGAGGGCAAAGCAGCTCATAGATGGCAAGGCGTTGATTATTATTGATAATGGAAAAATCAACATTGAAAATTGCAAGAAAGTTGGCTTGAGCGCTCATGACGTATCTTTCAAATTGCGAACGCAGAATATCTATTCGACAAAAAAGGTAAAAAGAGCCGTCGTGGAGCAAGACGGTGAATTGATCATCACACAGGAAGGGGAAGAAAATCCAAAGTTCCCATTAATAACAGACGGGCAGCTGCAGACTGATATTTTACAGGTAATTGGCAAGGACGAAACGTGGCTGCTGAAAGAAATGAAAAAGCAGGGACTGCAGGCGTATAGCGATGTGTTTTTGGGAGAATATGTGGACGGGAAGTTGATTCTGACGGCTTATTGATAGTAATATCTTTGTCGATTGCTAGACAACAGCACGTCGCATACGCGTAACTATATGTCACACATAGTAAACATGTAGCCAAGGCAAATATGATCTGATTCAGGGAGATGAGGTAAGACAATGAATAAAGCAAACGAAACACTAACAAGGGAGATCATAGCCCTCATCGATAAAAAGCAAGAAGGTGGTTATTGGGATTTTAAACTTGATTGGCATGATAATAAAGCTAGTCTACTGCATGATATTATGTGCTTAGCAAATAATATAGAAAATCGTGATGCCTATCTAATCTTTGGGGTAAAGGACAAAACTTATGAGATACGTGGGGTTAGTGAAAATAACAGGCTAAATACTGTAGGTGCTGTTAATTTTCTCCGTGACAAAAAGTTTGTTGGCAATGTACGACCAACAGTTCGAGTAGAGACAATAATTGTTGAAGAAAAAGAACTAGACATTTTAATAATTGAAAACAGTCACTATACACCATTTCGATTAAGCCAAGATTTTAAATATAAATCTAAGAAGAGTGACGGTAAAGATATAGTAAAAACCGTAAAAGCTCATAATGTATATACGAGAATCCAGGATACTAATACACCAATAGATAAGACTGCAGACCCAGATAAGGAAGAAAAACTTTGGCGAAAAAGATTCTATATAGATGAGCCAGCATACAATAAGGCGATGTATTATCTAGAAAATCCAGAAGATTGGGAAAGGTTTATTGTAGATTTGAGTGATAGTTATATAGCGGATGATGAGCAAAAGTATCCCAACCTAAAATTACATCGTCCAGCCTTGGATAACAGCTATTACTACAGGTATGCACCTGAATATTCAATTAATTTTACTTCAGATTGTTCTGCCGTCTCTGATAGACATTTCTTGTGTTTACTGTTTCCTGACTCAAGGGGTACTGTAATGGATGTTATAGTGAAAGCAAGTAACCAGACCATCTATAAATATTTTTATGTCAATCTCGATGGGGCGAGGGCAGAGCTTATCTGTCCTCGTAGTGATACCATAATACTTAACGATAATCCATTTGGCCGCACATTTACAATGAGCTATATAATTAAAGGATCGTTTGATTATATGGTGAACGAATTTCTTATAAAAAGTCAAGATTCTGACGATATTGGCCATTATGTCAGACGATGGAAAGACTATGTCATTCAGTTTGAATCAGAATATGAGAAGTCTAGATTTGAAGAACATATAATGAGCGAGTACGATGACGCTCTATACGACCAAGAAATTGGCAATATTGAGGGTATTGTACATGAAAATAGTCTTCGCGATTCAGACGTCAATCACAATAAGCTATATAAAGACGCAAAAGTTCTGATGAAAGAGTATGAAATGTGGAAATATAATCTGTCGATTGATCTGTGATACTTGCCCATTTCACATTCTCTTCATATACCCTTGCTACACTGACATAGAACCAAGAAAGGAGATCTATGTCATTTGTACAACGTGCCTGGTTGTATAT
>CAUTXC010000007.1:0-40315 GCA_963542675.1 uncultured Candidatus Saccharibacteria bacterium
CACCCAGTGCCACCGACACCACCGTGATATCCAGGACGTTCATGAAACTCACCGTACAGACAAGCACAAGTGCCAGAACGCGACTATTTATTAGTCCTGCTACTTTGCGACTACTCGACTCGATTACAGCTCCCATACTCTGTCGATTCACTCGTTGTTCTCCTCAACATTTAGCCTACTGTCAACTGATTAGGCCCTGCAAGCCTACCTGGATAATCTTCTCATCCAGTACCACGAGCTGTCGATCCACTCCTCGACAGCGTTGAAGTCGGTCGTTAATAATCCCTGTATTATATAGATAAAGGTCATTTCTCGGCCATATTTCTATATAACCATAGAAGATATACCATGTAAAGGCTGCAAGATTAGGATATTGATGCAATTACTCCTATATATCATATATTTCTGTGCTAAACAATAGACACAGCAACAGCAGAACGAACACAACGTCGGCAGCGATCTCGATCAATTATTGACAGCATGAGCCTCAAGATGCGGCGGCTGCGGAAGCTGACAAGTAGCAGCTGAACACCTTTGCACGGGAAGTGGTTTTGACCGATAATCTTGTAGCGAGGCTTAACATAAATGAAAGTGGGTGGCGTCGCATTCGTGATAGGGTAGTTGGCTCGCTGAGGTGCTACTTTGCTCTACCAATTACACCATAAACTATTCGATGGTATCTCCGACTGAGTTATCAACTATCGGCCACTCAACACTGATCAGCAAGAAACTTTATATCTCGCAATGGTAAGTAGTGCGACAGCTAATAGCAGCCTGGAAGCCTCTGGAGACGACGAAGTCACATTGAGCCAGCCAAGTGACATCGTCGTCTCGGCATCAGGAGAGCCAGGCTTGCACGGTCTGCCAGATGATGGCCTTCCTGCCCCAAAACCCAGCAAAAACAAGCAAAAACCCACGTCATGGGGCTTCCATGACGTGGGTTTGAGTGTTGACTCAATGGTCGCCCTCTCCCTACCCCACTCAAAGCAATGGGAGGCGTGTTGGCGGTATGTGATGGGCGTCGTTGACCTTGCGTGCCGACGGGGCGCGGCTCTTCACAGGTGGAGGAGCCTGGGCAGAATGGAGAGCTAGGCACGCCAGCAGAAGCCACCACGGTAACGCAGCAGGCCGCAGGTTCAACGACGCCCACCTCTCATCAGCCAGCCGACGGCGCAGCAGTGCGGACACCCGCGCCAGCTACCACGTCTTCCATCACCCCACCACGGCGGATCAACCGCTACCTGCGTCCGCAGCTGGTGGAGGAGATGGTGGCTTTACACCAGGCGGGGCAGACGGTGGCGCAGATCGCCACACGCTTCGGCTTCCATCGCACCACGGTGGCGCGGCACCTCAAGCAGGCAGGGGAGACACTCCGTACCAACCCAGCCGACCCTGCCTTCCAAGAGCGGGTGCGGCAGGCCTACGCCGAGCTCGGCACGGTCAGGCACACTGCCCAGCGGTTGGGTGTTAGTAAGGATGCGGTGCGGAAGGTGGTGCGGGGTGAGTGAGCCGACGCCGAATATGGCATATAGATTAGCGCGAGCCATCGTATCGAAGTATCTGGAAGATCGGAAACAATCGTATAGTGTCATTAATCAGATAATACAGATACTTCTACGGGCGCCTTCAAGTGCGGTTAATCGATGCGATCAACTTCGAAAAAACATTCCTATCCATCTCTCTCCGGATAGCCATGCCCCCGCCAATACCGATAGACAAATGCCCCACTATCTGGATCGAGACACAAGAAATCTCTGCGGACATTAAACGTGCATGCGGCATTTGGTGCAGAGACTGCGTGATCGACCAAAGACGATGCCATTGAGCGAGCTGGCGTTGGCAGGTGGATTGGCCAGTTGGGGCCATAGAGCGACGCCGTACTCTTGATCTCACGCAAGAAGGATTCCGTACCGCCAGGCGCTTCTGCGCCAAGTGCAGAGAATTTATTCCATGGCATGCATCGCTGTGGATTATTTTTGTGCGCGCAGTCCGAAAATATCGTATCTACCGTTTGCGACACTATTTCCTTTCGCTTCGTGGCATTATCAATGCTCCCTATAATCGAGCCATCGTAGTCGCTATGAAAAAGCGAGGTTCTAGCATAACCAGTGTCATACATAATTGTTGTATTCTGAGTGACGACTGGCATGACACGACGTGCAAATATTTCCCGCATGGAATCATGTGGCCGCAGCGCCGGTAAGCCGTAGGCAATGAAACCGTACCATATAATGAGACAACCGATGAGAGTGGTTGCAACTATAATAATGCGAAACCAAGGGTGAGATGAGGAATGCGAAGAAACCATACCTAACTATGATAGTAACACGATCTTGCATTCATGTCGACATTTCGTACTAGCTCACCACCTCCGCAACATAACTAAAGCATGTAAAGCATAAAGTTTGCACAAAAATAAGGTAGAGCCTATTTCTCCCGTTAACATACTCCACCCCAGAGTTATTGTTCACTTTAGCCGTGAAAATCGGTGAATGATTTGGAGTGGTTGTCGTCGATTTTTGTTGGCTCTCTGGACACATTCTGGTCACTGGTAGGTCGCTTCCCGTAGAGAGCATAGAATCAGCTATCCATCCTGAGCCGTATCCATCCACTTTGTACCAGTAGTTACTGGTGCTGTACGGGCCTTTGACGTAGCTACAATGATTGAATCACCAGACGCTGAGCCAGTTAGCCGTCTCCCGTCCTGGCGGGCTGTTTGTGGCTGAATCGTGATCTGATTGTGGGTAAACGCGATGCACCTCGCTATGCGGGCCACATCCTGCTGCCAGGGGGGCAGCCAGAGCATTCTTGTGGGCTACCGGGCACGTCCAAGGTTGGGTTCTAGAACACCTACCCTTCAGCAAAGTAGGCGGCACCTACATCGCTGACGCAGCGGCAGACAAAGCAATAGACGCCGGCGAACCGGCGTCCAATGGAGTGATCGAGGTGCCTGCGCTACGCTGTCTGCAACCTACTCTCAACAACTGCTACCCGGCCGGCGAGGTCCTCATGCTGCGTGGTGAGCAGCCGTAGTGCGCCTCTCGCTTCGAGGGCGTCTTGGTGCTGAGACTCGATGTCTTTACTGAGTGTGTCGATCCGCTCGGTTACTTCCTGATGGTTGCGATCGATCTTCTCGTCCAGCTCTGCGAATCGGTTGTCAATATCATTAAACTGAGCGCCGATGGCGTCGAATCCTTCCTCCATTCTGCTGCGCACGTCCTTTATCTCGTGTTCCAGCTTGTCGAGCCGCTTCTCCACGCCGTCTAAACGCTTGTCGATCTTGTCGAAACGCTCAGCATTCCGTGCTTCTGTGGCGTTGAGGCTCGTGATTAGTAGTTCTTGTATGCGTTGGAAGTCTTTTTCGGTCATACTTCTATTTAAGCATGTTGGGCTGGGAGTGTAAAGGTTAGGTGGCCGATAGTGGGTGCGGCATGTTTGGTAATATTCTGCAATATTGCTATGCTGATTTATAGATATGACAGCAGCAGAAATAACGCAACGCCAGCAGTTAGTTCGGGCAATTATCGGCTCACACGAGCTTGAAGGTGTGGCGGTTACGAATGCTACCAAGCGCTTACTTGAGGCCTTTGCGCGAGGAGACGTCTCGGCTGATGAGTTGGTAGCGCAGGCGCAGGCTAGTCTCAACGAGAAAGGTCGGCAAGCACGTTAACGGGTATGGCGTACGAGCTGGCCAATGGCCCATACGTCGATCCAGCAACTGGTGTCATGTGCAATCGACATGGCATTTGAGACATGGTTACTTTGGCGCGAATCGAGCAAAACTATGCAACGCTGATGGCAACGAGGATAATGCAAGAGTGGCGGTCTGACCACCGTGCCGACCGCCTCACTGCCAGAGAAGCCGGTGACGGTGCAGCTACTCAGCAAGGTGCTACACAATCCCTTCTACGTCGGTGAGGTGGTCTACCAAGGGGTGCACTATGCCGGGAGCCACGAGCCCTTGGTGGATCGAGCGACGTACGAGACGGTACAGACGCTGCTGGCCACCCGCGTCAACGGTGAGCGGACGGTCAAGCACGCCCACTACCTGAAGTCGACGATCTACTGCGGGATCTGTGGTTTCCGTCTTATTGTGACGAATGTGAAGCCCCGCGGTGTGGTCTATGAGTACTTCGTCTGCTTTGGGCGGCACTCCAAGAAGCAGCCGCAGTGCTTGTTTCGGGCAACGCTGGCGGAGCAGATTGAGGATGAGATCGTCCGGCTCTATGACCGAGTGGCGTTGCGGCCTGGGCAGCGAGCTGTCCTCGAAACTGCCCTGCAGCGGCAGCTGGCCATGCTGGTAGCAGAGTCGACGCAGCGGCTGACGGAAGCGAAGACCGTGCGGCGACGGCTCGAACGGGAGCGAGACAAGCTCCTCCAAGCTCACTATGCCGACGCCATCCCGCTTGACGTCCTCAAGCGTGAGCAAAGCCGGATAAGCCGTGAGCTGCGCGGTGTGGAGCGGCAGATGACGGGGCTGGAGGGTGAGATGACAGAGCGGCAGGCCTTGGTCGGGCAAGCGTTAGATATTGCCCAGCACATGGCCACCGCCTACCGGCAGGCTCCTGAGCACATCCGGCGCATGCTCAACCAAGTGCTCTTCGATAAGGTGTACATCACACCAGACGACGAGACTGGGCTGCTCACTGCGATGGTGCGCTACCAGCCACCGTTTGATGGGGTGCTGGGGGTGAGAGACGTGAGGACGGCAGGCGACGGACTACAGCGGACGGGCGGCAATGCGGCGGGTGTGGTGGAGGAGATGGATGATGACCTTGATGCGATGGATGGTGGGACAGGCGAATCGAAGACTATGGCCAGCGACACTCCTGCATCTCCTCGAGACGACGAAGTCACATTGGGCCAGCCAAGTGACATCGTCGTCTCGAGGCCAGAAGACGTGAGTTTGCACGGTCTGCCAGATGATGGCCTTCCTGCCCCAAAACCCAGCAAAAGCAAGCAAAAACCCACGTCATGGGGCTTCCATGACGTGGGTTTGAGTGTTGACTCAATGGTCGGGGTGACAAGACTTGAACTTGCGACCTCACGGCCCCCAGCCGTACGCGCTACCAGCTGCGCCACACCCCGACAACGCCTCTCATTATAGCACAATTGGTGACGCGTGCTCAAAAATAGCTACTCTGTTATTTTCGCATTGTACAGGTTTATTATCTCATGCTGCAGGACCCATATATGCTATACTAGAAAAGTTAATGAGTAATCGTGGGAGGCACCCAAGCCGCTTGCACCACAGAAAGGATACTATGGCAAAAAAAGCCGATCTGCTTGAAAAAGCAGCAGAGCTGAAACTCGATGTTTCAGAAAAAAATACCATTGCAGAGATTGAGGCAGCCATCGCTGCAGCAAACGACAAGGATGTCATTGCCCAGCGCGAAGCCACCGTTGCAAAGGCTGGTAAGCGTAGCCAAAAGGCTCTCGACGAGGCCGAAGCGAAGGCTGAGAAAGAAGCCCGCAAAGAGGCTGGCGATACAACGCCTCAGGGTGATGTCGATGCAGCTATCAAGAAAGGACCCGCACCGAAGGTTCGCCCGCTAATTGAGCGCCGCGGCAAGGCCTATCGCAAACTAGCTGAGAAGGTTGAAAAAGATAAGATGTACTCGCTAGACGAAGCACTCCAGCTTGCGACTGAGACCAATCCTGCTAAGTTTGATGCGAGTGTTGAGCTGCACGTCCGCCTTGGTGTTGATCCACGCCAGGCTGATCAAAATATCCGCTCGACAGTTGTCTTGCCACACGGCACAGGCAAGACTGTTCGCGTTGCCGTCTTTGCACCAGAAGCTGAAGTTGCAACTGCTACCAAAGCAGGGGCAGACATTGCTGGCGAGGAGGCTATCATCAAGCTGCTCGACAAAGGCACGTTAGACTTTGACGTTTTGATCGCCACCCCGCAGTACATGCCAAAGCTTGGTAAATACGCCCGTCTGCTTGGGCCAAAGGGTCTGATGCCTAACCCAAAGAGCGGTACTGTAACAACTGACATTGCAACTGCCGTCACTGAGGCAAAAGCTGGTAAGGTGGAGTACCGCGTAGACAAGCAAGCCGCGATTCACCTCAGTATCGGCAAGGTAAGCTTTGGTACAGAGAAGCTCCGCGCTAACGCCGATGCCTTCTTCGCCAGCTTGCAAGCTCAAAAGCCAAGCTCGCTCAAGGGTGTATATGTCAAATCCATCGCAGCCGCAACGACGATGGGACCTGGCATCAAGGTTGAGCACAAACTCGACTAGTAGAGTGTAACACTCGCCATAATACTGCCAGTCAGGGAAGCTGGCAGTATTATTTATGTGCCTACCTATGCATGATATGATGGAATGAGTGGTGATACCCTCATACTATTCATTCATCACCACAGCAACGGAGGCGCTATATGAAAAAATATGTCTACTCGCTCGTTGGTAGTGTTGGTTATCTTGAGCGATTTTTGCAGCCACAGACACCAGAGCAGGTTGCACAAAAGGTGAGTGAGGCTATTGCTGACCCAACTGTCCTTGATGGCAACCGCTGCTTTAGTATCTGCGTGTGGGCCTTGCCAGATGGTATTGACCATCCAAAGAATGTGCCAAAGGATAGCTTGGCTGATGGCTACTACATGCAATGTGCTGGGTCGAATACCGGCATGACTATAGAAGTGCGCGTGCCAGATCCAGATAATCACACAGCCCAGTATCCATATATTCACTATGTGATTGCCCGAAAGCCAGTAGCTGATAAAGAGCGATTCATTCCACTCACCTGGCAGCGCGATGGCGAACCATTTACGATACGTATTCATCCAGAAGAGGTATTTACGGGAGAACAAGCTGGGCAGATCTTTGCAGACTATATTACAAAGGGCAGTATACCGTCTGAATCCGTTTTACGAAAGATTGATATATAGGGTGAGGGGTATTTTGCACTAATTATAGACAGGAGGTGATATGAAGCAATATCTAGATCTTCTTCGCGATATTCGTGATAATGGGACAACAAAGGATGATCGGACTGGGGTTGGCACCCGGAGTGTCTTTGGTCGGCAAGTTCGCTATAACCTGTCTCAAGGTTTTCCGGCGGTCACAACAAAGAAACTATATTTTCGTAGCGTTGTGCATGAACTCTTGTGGTTTCTTCAGGGGAGTGGAAATATTGAATATTTGGCGCAGCACAATGTCCATATTTGGGACGAATGGCCTTTCAAAGCATATTGTCTACACAATAATATACCACTACCCGAAGCAAATTCTTCAGCATGGCAAACGCAGCTGCGTGAATTTATTCAGCGTATCGCGACCGATCACGATTTTGCAATGCGCTGGGGTAATCTTGGTCCGGTCTATGGTGTTCAATGGCGGAAATGGCCAGATGGCAAGGGCGGAAAGGTCGATCAGATTCAGCAGGCAATTGATACGATTATCCATCAACCGTCATCACGGAGAAATATTGTCAGTGCCTGGAACGTGGCTGAGATAGATGATATTGTCGCGATTGGCGGGTTACCACCATGTCACACGCTTTTTCAATTCAATGTGCGCCCAACGCCAACTGACGAAAAAGACATTCTCGACCTCCATCTGTATCAGCGTTCTGCTGATGCCTTTCTCGGAGTGCCTTTTAATATCGCCTCGTACGCGCTCCTTCTTAGCATGGTTGCCCATGTGACACAGACCCAGCCAGGTGAGTTTATTCATACAATGGCGGACACCCACTTATACCTCAATCATCTTGATCAAGTTGAAGAACAACTTACTCGGCAGCCGCTTCCGCTACCAACACTGTGGCTCAATCCAGCAATTACCCGCATTGACGACTTCACTTTCGACGATATCCGACTCGATGGCTATCATTCTCATTCTGCAATCAAGGCACCGATTGCCGTATAATAGAGAGCTCTTACGTTGGGCGCAAAATACCCTATATACCTATTTGTCAATCGTTTATTCGATCGTATTCTACAAAATCAAAGGCATATGTATTAGCACTGTCTGCGGGGTGGTGTACCCGACGCACTTCGCGCCACTGTTCGCGGGCCAAATGAGGAAAGAATACATCAGCACGAGGAAACGTCGCATCGACCTCCGTTGCGTAAATGGTTGTAACATACGGCAATGCATAACGATACAATTGCCCACCACCAATAATCCAAGGTTGGTATCGGCTCAAGGCTACTGCCGCTTCGAGTGATGCCGCTGTTAGCACGCCTTGGACTTGCGTTGGAGTACGTGATATGACTATATTTTCACGTTGAGGTAATGGTCTGGAGCCAATTGATTCAAATGTTGCGCGCCCCATGATAATACTGCCACCAGTCGTTAATTGTTTGAAGTGCGCAAGGTCAGCCGGAAGGCTTCGCCCCCAGGGCAGGGCACCATCTACACCAATGCCACGTTGACGATCATACGCAACAACTATGGATAACGATTTTTTATATAGCGTCATATTCGTATCATAGCATATTGCTTGTGTCGGCCAGCAAAAGCCGTATAATGAGACATATGCACCCAGTAACGCCAACCAGTATCTACAGCGATAGCGAAATCAAGGCAGCCCTCCGCGCTGGACATATCATCTGTGACCCTGCGCCAACCCACATCAATGGCAGTAGTGTCGATGTGACACTCGGTTACTATTTTTATCACGCTGGTGGTAACGAACAAGACGACGAGCTATTTAATCCATTCGACCAAGTAGATGTC
Source organism: uncultured Candidatus Saccharibacteria bacterium (assembly GCA_963542675.1). Lineage (GTDB taxonomy): Bacteria > Patescibacteriota > Saccharimonadia > Saccharimonadales > Saccharimonadaceae > Saccharimonas. The sequence continues at coordinate 8,688 of CAUTXC010000007.1, forward strand.
GAGCGCTACTTTGGTGAATACAAAATTGCCAAACCGTGGCACAGTGTGCGCAACCATATTGCGAGCCAGCCGATCGCTCAGCTCACGGCGCTTGCCAACATCCCAGACGACCATCCAGTGATCGTCCTGCGACCAAATGAGCGCATCCTATCCCACACTCATGAATTCATTGGCATCTTGCCGCCTGGCACGACCAGCATGCAAGCTCGCAGCACAACAGGACGGATTGGTATCTCGGCTTGCTACTGCGCAGGCTGGGGTGACCCTGGCTACATTAATCGCTGGACGATGGAGATTCATAACCTCAATGAGCGCGAGCATATTGTTTTGCCAGTTGGGTATCGCATTGCCCAGATTGTCTTTAGTGCGACTGGACCAGTGGAGACAGAGTACGCTCATGCGTCAGGGAACTACCAAACAATCACAAGTAACGACCTCGCTGCCATCAAAGCAGCCTGGCACCCACGCATGCTCCTGCCACGGGCCTATGCTTCACCAATTACAATGCCAGCCCCCGTTGAGGGTTTGGCGGAGGGACTATACTAATGCTTAGCGCATCGTTTTTTCGGGACCGTGCAACTGCCAAGCGATATAGCGACGACAGTCAACGAGAGCACGGCAAAGGTTGTGCTTTTTGTACACTCGTTCGCGACGGTGGTGCGCAGGTCATTGAGGCGCATCAACACTGTCTTGTTATCAAGAACCGCTATCCATATGATAATTGGAATAATTATGGCGTCATTGACCAGCTAATGGTTATCCCGCGACGGCACGTTGTGGCATTTCACGAACTTCTACCTGAAGAGCAACGGGGTTGCCTTGCTGCAATAACAGAGTATGAGGCAAAGGGTTACTCATTCTATGGGCGAGCACCAAGCGCACTAAGTAAGTCAATTGGTCATCAGCACACCCACCTCATTAAAATTGATGACAAACAAAAGAACGTGATGATATATCTTCGCAAACCTTACTTCAGGATAATGCGCTAATGCCAAAGCAGCGAGGGAGCTACATTGTTATTGAAGGGATCGATGGCACGGGCAAATCTACCCAGGTCGATCTCCTCGCGAAGCACTATCGAGCCCAAGGCCATTCAGTGACGGTTGTCGAGGAGCAAAGCAGCGACGACCCAGCCCAGACCACGCCAATTGCTCACTATCTCCGCACTGTTATTAAAAACGGCGATCTCTGTCGCGACCCGGAGATCAACCTTGCTCTGCTGAGCGCTGCCCGGCACGAACTATGGCAGCACATCATCCAACCAGCATTGGAGCGTGGAGAGATTGTCCTTGCGTCGCGCAATTATTTTTCAACACTCGCATATCAGGGGTATGGCGAAGGTCTGAGCCAAGAACATATCCGGCATGTTACTGCTTTATTTACCAGTCAGCGCTACCTTGCGCCAGACCATCTCATTATTCTCATGCTTAATAACGAACAGGAGCGTATGCATCGTATTCAGCAGCGAGGTGCACTTACTACGCCGGACACCTTTGAGTCACAAGGTACAGACTTCCAGCAGCGCGTCTATGCTGGTTATGGTGCTCTCGCTAGAGATTATCAGGTGCCTATAATTCAATGTATGAGCGATGATGGTGCATACAAATCGTCCCACGAGATCCAGCGTGAAGTTCTTTCGATCATTAACTCATAATATTACTGTAGAATACCCTGAGAGGCTATTTGGCATAGAAATATCATCTGCTTTTCATAATGGATAGAAGCACACTCCTCAGAGGTCAACTCTTGTGATTTTTTGATAACTTTGCTACAGTTGTATGCACTGTGTTGAACCCAACGAAAGAACGTACAAACAGTCCAGCGAATAGTATTTCAGCGCACGAGACAAACGTGTGCTTTGATAAAGATCGATATAATATATACGAAAAAGCGCTCAATCTCACCGACATATCAGAGTCTGAAACAAAGCAAATCGTGTCGGGCCTGAGCCTTATGCGAGACTTCGCTGGGGAGTTATTTGCAAAATATAGCAACCACAGTGCTTATACTGCATATTTGCTCTGTGCAGCAGGCAATCGTGATGAGTTGCTTGACATCAATAATCTTGCCGCTCTCCGTCAAAGAATAGAGCAAGATCACGCTGGCAGCAACAATAAAAAAGCAGCAAGAGAAAAGTTTAATCAGATCGTATCAATCATGATGGACACAACACGGCTGTCGAGCTCGTGGCAAAAATTCATGAATACACAAAAGGTTGAGACGGATCCAATTACTCAGAGCAAAGAATCACTCTACAGTGCCGTTAAAAGGGTAAGTAGACTTAAAAAATCCAAAGGGATGACAAATGACCAATCTCTATCTAGTGGTGCAGAAAATCAATATCTTACTGAAGAGAGTAGGCAAGACCAGCGCCTTGAAGCCGCGACACATGATCGTATACAGGCCGAAATGACGATGAAACAACTTTGGCAGCAGCCAATGAATATGCTTGACCTCAATGACCTTTTGCGGACAGGGCATAATGTCGGACTGTCGACCATCTTTATGGAGTCGGTTAATACACTTAACATGCTTAATAATACGCGCTACGATACCCCGGAGGCCTATGAGCTAGCCTACAAGAGCGAGGCACTACTTGCACCACTGTGTGAGATTATTGGCTTTGACGGGGTAGCAATGGCATTGCGGAGCAAGGTGGCGTGCCTCCAGCTGCGCAATACTGGCAAAGGGCATTTTGTGGACCTTGCCGAGCAGATACTATCAGAGCTTGGTGTATTGGGTGCTGCTAACCCCGAAGAAACCATCACGGCCAAAGAGCGTAATCAAAACTATGGCACTATCGTCCACAGAATACTCAAATCTATGGTCGGTGATATTGATAGCAGTGCCAATTATGGTATCGAACTAATACTTGGTGGAGAGTCGGACCACGACATTGTAATAGGCAATGGAGATATTATTACTGATCTACTACGATTGGTGTTTCGCCTAAAGTCGGTTGGCTCTCTGGCGCAAAAGCTTGCAGAATGGGCAGAAAAAGCAGAGAAACAACATGAAACAGAACGCCAAAATATTCAAGATTCTACCCTTGTTAATAGTTCTCTAGAGGCATACAACAAGAAGAGAACTGATCAGAAAAATGAGGAAAAAAACGAAGACTGGAATCTCACTCGAGAATATATTCGAGGTGAGATGCCGCATATATACAACAAAAAGGTAGCAGATTCTTTGCTCAAGCTTATAGACACACATCTGAATGAGCTCTATGAGGAATTCAATGGAATTACACCAAAGGAAGTGTCTCTTCTCGATCGTGAAAATAAAGACAACTCAGTCGAGATACCTTTTGATATTCTTGGTATGACACTAATCGCAAAAGATCGAGCAAGTCTAGTCGATATATTCTTTAAAATGGTCGATAATAGTAATGTTCTTCATCGCTCACAAGATGAACTTATTCAAGATAATCAGCTACCTGCTCAGGGCGATGAAGGCTACGATGAGAAAGGTTACTCTGTCACACCGCACGCTGCACCAAGCCGAGACGAGATGCTCAAAGTCGAGGGGCGCACAGAATTTATCAATTATATCAAGACAAAATTTAAAGAACGCTATCTCAACACTGATCCCGAGCAATATATAGAATTCAAAGAAGAGAATAAGAAGGACTTCCATGTCTCAAAGATAACGGGTCTCTACGAAGACCATACATCGGGCATTCTACCCTTCGAAATTCAAGTTCTCACCGAAAAAGATCGGCAGTCGGCACGCTATGGCGTAGCTGCACACATCCTGTATAAGTTAAGTAAACAACTTGGCTATCGGCTTGAACCAACTAAAAAACAGCTTGCGAGTATGAGTGCGCTCAATGGGCGTAAGAAAAACTTTGGCAAAAGGACAGTCAACAAAGCAAGCTACCGCCGCATTAAGAAAGTGAATAAGGCAATTAATGACCTCCTTCTTAATGCAAGCTCCTCAGTTCTGTAGCATAACCCGCTCACCTAAGATCACCTCTATCTACATCTTGCATCCACCCACCATCATCTGCTATAATCTCTCCCAGACATTGCCAAAGACCGTAGCGGGCTGTTATGCACGACAAAGCAGCCGATAAGTATGCTACCGAGGGAATTTCGGATACGCCGTGGCTCTTACGCCAGCGTTTTAATACGAAACTCGAGACTCGTCTTTGCAATCGTGCAGAGGCGATTTTTTGCGGCACATGTCGGACGTTAACAATGCGGTCAGATACAACAACAAACCAGTAATACTGCACTCCTTTTCGGTGTGCATAGGTATTACAACTCCAAAGAAAGGATTTTATCTTATGGCAATTTCCAAAGATAAAAAACAAGCTTTGGTGGCTGAAATGAGCGAGCTTCTCGCAGAGGCAAAGGGTACTGCCGTTGCGACCTACCAAGGGACAAGTGTAGCAGATCTGCAGGCGTTGCGCCGCGAAGCTCGCGAAGCTGGTGTTGTCATTAAGGTGGTGAAGAACCGTCTCGTGCGTGTTGCCTTTGCGCAGCATGACACCTACAAAGATACCGACACTTCGGCCCTGGCTGGGCAATTGCTTTATGCAATCTCGCCAGATGACGAGGTGATGGCAGCAAAGGTGTTGCACGAGTTTGCTAAGACACATCCAACACTTCAGTTGGTTGCTGGCTTTAGTGGCGAAGGTGAAGCTCTCAACACAGCCGATGTCACTGCACTGGCTGGCTTACCAAGCAAGAATCAGCTGGTGGCCGAAGTGGTGGCACAGCTGCTCTCACCAGTACACGACACTACCAACGCACTTTCGGGCAACCTTCATGCGTTGCTCGATGGCATCGAAGACGCCAAAGCAGCTGCGTAACCAAGCGCAGCATTGTACTAACGTTTGCACTAGGCAAACAATAACTCGTGCGATAATTCTACCGCACATCATCGAAAGGAATCCATCATGGCAGATGTGAAAAAACTGGCCGAAGAACTGGTTGCTTTGACCGTTCTGGAAGTCAACGAACTCAAAAATGTCCTCAAGGACGAATACGGCATTGAGCCAGCCGCTGCTGCAGTCGCTGTCGCTGGCCCAGCCGCCGACGCTGGTGCTGCTGAAGACGAGCAGACCGAATTCACCGTCACCCTCAAAGAAGTTGGTGGCCAAAAGGTTGCTGTCATCAAGGCTGTTAAGGAGCTCACTGGCCTTGGCCTGGGTGAGGCAAAAGCTTTGGTCGACAACGCACCAAGCCCAATCAAAGAAAAGGTCAGCAAAGACGACGCTGAAGCTGCCAAGAAGACCTTGGAAGAGGCTGGCGCTACCGTCGAACTGGCGTAATCACCCTACCGACCGCATTGATACCATCAGCACACCCGCTTGGGTGTGTTTTTGGTTAGGGTTCAGAATGGAATCAGTACAAAAGGGTCAGAACTGAAAACGTAGTGCGTGGTAGCTAAATTTACGAAAATTTGACAAGTCTTCCGTGTATTGATATATATATTAACCTTTTGCGACCGCAGAGGGTTTGCACCTCCGAGGAAGGCAGAATATCATGAGCGTCATGACTATCGCTACCGTCATTCTAGTAGTTGTCGGTCCATTGCCGTGGTATTTTCTGCTAGTCATTGCTAGTAGGGAGTTGCGACTGAAGGCGCTAGATAAAGACAGAGCGATTATACGTCTCTGTCAGGTAGTCTTTTCTGGCTACATAATTGAGATGATAGGTCTCATCGCTACTGTGTGCTATAACTTGCATATTAGTATCGCCGGGACGATCTGTTGGTCGATCGTTGGACTACTGGGAATTACTCTCTCATGTAGCAATATTCTGCAACGTTCACATCGACCAGTTGCTCAAGAAAACCGTCTGCAGCTATGATAAGCTCCGCGGTTTCCCGTCAGAGATTAGTAGCCGATAACGAAAGGAGGTGCCCACGCACAGCAATCTGTTGAGCTCACTGCTCCGGATTGCTGTGCGTCACTCCATGTACGTAGCGCTCTAAGCATTGTACCATTTTTACAACGAACTATTGGCTACCCCTGTTATTGCTGTGGATAACCACCAAGCGCCTTGACAAGGCCCCACCCCATCGCTATATAATGGGTTGATAACTAAGAAAACAGACAAGGAATTGCGAGAAAATATGTCTGAACTACCAGAGAAACAGGTGAAGCGATTACGATCGCTGATTCAAGAGGCAGAGACAAACCTGGCCGCTGCAAAGGAATTATTGATGAGTATTATTGGTGACGATGGCGAAGTTGTCGTACCAAGCAATAGTCGCGAAGAAGTGTCAGGTAAGATAGTCGAAGGAATCTTTGACGGGCAGGTGATGGTTGATGCCGACGGTAAGAATTATCCTGTGCCAGCCAATTACGCCAGTAAGTCTAAGCTTGTTGAGGGCGACAAGCTCAAGCTGACAATTGCCGACGATGGCGGCTTTATCTACAAGCAAATCAAGCGAGTTGAGCGCAAGCAGATTATCGGCACGCTCACTCAACACGATGGCGCATACTACGTGGAGGCACAGGGAAGAGAATACCGGATCCTGCTGGCAAGTGTGACATTCTTCCGGATTGAGATTGGTCATCAGGTTACTGTCATCATCCCTGAGGACAAACCCGACGCAACGTGGGCAGCAGTGGAAGCACCGTTATAAGGTTACTGCTATCAACAGCTTATATAACAGGGAACCGGGAACCCTCTTGCTTGCGCTTGGAGCTTTTTGATTCTATTGATTTATTTGCAATTACTCCTTCTGTATTTCGATCGCATCTCCATCCATTCTGCGGTATAATATAGCAAATGAGCAGAGCACTATATCGGACGTATCGGAGTCGGTCGCTTGATGAGATTGTGGGGCAGTCGCATATCACGCGGATTTTGCAGCGGGCAATTGCTCGTGGGCATATTGCCCATGCCTATCTCCTGACGGGGCCACGTGGGGTGGGTAAGACATCGATCGCGCGTATCTTGGCACACGAGATCAACGGCCTGCCATACACCGATGAGTCAACCCATCTTGATATTATCGAGATCGACGCGGCGAGCAATAACTCTGTGGAGGATATCCGTGATTTGCGCGACAAGGTGCAAATTGCACCAACCAGCAGTCCAAAAAAGATCTACATTATCGATGAAGTTCATATGCTCAGCAAGTCGGCCTTTAATGCCTTGCTCAAGACACTAGAAGAGCCACCCGAGCACGTCGTCTTCATTCTTGCGACGACCGACGCCGACAAGCTCCCCGCGACGATCTTGAGCCGGGTGCAGCGCTTCAATTTCCGAGCAATTAGTCCACGTGATGCAGCCAAGCATTTGGCGTTTATTGCAGAGCAGGAGAAAATTGCCATTACACCCGATGCATTGGAGCTGATTGCGGAGCAAGGGAAGGGGAGCTTTCGAGATAGCATTAGTTTGCTCGACCAACTGCGCTCACTGAGTGATGAGACAATCGACCGCGCGATGGTAGCAGAGGTGCTGGGTCTTGCGCAGGATGAGCTAGTAGAGGGGCTGCTGGCTGCTTATGCTACGGCAGATATTGGTCGCGCCGCTCAACTGATCGATGAGGCTGAGGCGGCCGGTACACCAGCTGAGCTTCTTACCGAGCAGCTACTTGGTATCGCGCGCCAGCGCGTTGTAGAGGACGCAGCACTGTTGCCATTACTCGATAAACTACTGGCTATACCGCGGGCCAGTTGGCCGCGCATTGCGCTGCTTACCGCTCTTGCAAGCCGGGCAGCGCCACCAGTCGCAGCACCTCATCGTCAGCCATCACCTACTACCGTCAGTGAGCCAGTTGCGTCATATACCCACTCACCAGCTACACCATCATCGCAAACACCTCCTGTAGTCCCCCCTTCAGGCCCTCCTCGTCAGGAGACAGATGGTGCGGCAGCATCATCGGCTGGCCAGTCTGGCACTCCAAGTGCTTCCGCTACTGATCATACACCAGTCAAGCAACCAAGCGTTTCTACAGCAAACGATGAAACGCCCGCAGCAAGTTCCACACCAATCGACTTTCCATGGGAGCAGTTTCTCGATGCGATTGGAGCAGTCGGAGCGCGCACGTACCTGACTAAAGCAGGGCACGCGTTTGACGGTCAGACACTAACAATCTACGCTGGCAAAAAATTCGCCAAGATGCAGATCGATCGCGCCCTCCCCACACTCAGCGCAGCGCTAAATCGCCTTGGCATCACTGCAGAGATCGCCGTCTTAGCTACCAGTAAGCCGCCCAAAGATCGCCAAAAAGCTGCCATTCTTGCTATGATGGGGGGAGGAGAAGAAATTACTATCGATGGCTGACCAATCACCTCAACCAAAAGGCAAAGTGCCACCACAAAGTCTCGATGCTGAGATGAGTTTGCTTGGTGCGGTACTTATCGACGAAGAGGTTTTGGCCGATGCTAGCGAGCATGTCGGCGCAGAAGACTTTTATGATAAGCGTCACGCGATGATCTACGGAGCAATGATGCGCCTTTATGAGCGACACAAGCCAGTTGACCTCCTCACGCTGACGAATGAATTGCAAAAGAAAGATCAGCTTGCCGAGGTGGGTGGCTCGGCCTATCTGACCGAGCTTACCAACTACGTCCCCACCGCAGCCCACGCCAGTAGCTATGCCGAGATCGTCGCCCAAAAAGCAGTGCGGCGACGGCTCATTAAAGCCAGTGCCGATATTAGCCAGCTCGGCTTCGACGAAAACACCACCACCCAAGAGCTGCTCGAAAAGGCCGAGGCAGAGCTCTTTAGTGTGTCTGACCAGTCACTCAAGCAAGACCTCGTGAGCCTAGAGAGTATTCTCACCGATAGCTTCGACCGCATTGAGGAGCTGCACCGCAACAAAGGACAGCTGCGCGGCATTCGCACGGGGTACCGCGACCTCGACACGATGACGGCTGGCCTGCAGCGCTCCGACCTTATTATTATTGCAGCTCGCCCCGCCATGGGTAAGACGACGCTGGTGACAAACCTCGCCTACAATGTCGCAACGATCGAGAAAAAGCCCGTTCTCTTCTTTTCACTCGAGATGAGCAAGGAACAGCTCACCGACCGCATGCTCGCTGATGCCAGTGGTGTGGACAGCTGGAATATCCGCACTGGTAACCTCAGTGATGATGACTGGGCCAAGCTCTCTGAGGCAATGGGTGAGATGGCCGAAGCGCCCATCTTCATCGATGACACGCCAGGCCTAAGCGTCCTCGAGATGCGTACCAAGGCACGGCGCGCCATGCACGACCAGCAGCTTGGGCTGGTGATCGTCGACTACTTGCAGCTGATGCAGGCTAATGGCAACCACAATGGCAACCGCGTCCAAGAGGTGAGTGAGATATCGCGCGGGCTCAAGCTGATTGCTCGTGAGCTCAATGTACCGGTTATTGCCCTAAGTCAGCTGAGCCGCTCGGTGGAGTCGCGCACGCCGCCAGTGCCACAATTGGCCGATCTGCGCGAGTCGGGCTCGATTGAGCAAGACGCCGATATCGTCTCCTTTATTTACCGACCAGGCTACTACGAGCCAGACAATCCTGAGTTCCAAAATATCACCGATCTTATCATCGCCAAGCACCGCAATGGCCCAGTAGGCAAAATCCAACTCTACTTCCACCCCGAGCGGCTACGCTTTATGAGCCTCGACAGGCGGCATGATTGATGTTATGTTATAGTTATTACACATAGGAGAACCGTCGCAATGACAGCCCACACGACATCATCACGCGTACAATCCACCGAAGAATTATCCTCTCCCTTATCATCCTGCCCACCACTGGTCCGCTATGCGATGATTTGTGGAGCACTTGGTCTCCTTGGTACTGCTGGGTGGCTGGTATGTCTTGGCTGGATGTTCGCAGTTTTTCTCTTCACACCATATTTTTTGTTACATATTAGCTTGATAACTCTTTTCTGGTGGCTTCGTGTTATGCTTATTGTCGAAGGAATTGCAATTATTCGTATATACGCCGGCCGTGGTAACCAGCGCTATCGCGAAGAGGGATTTTGGCTCGCCTTGGCACTGTTCTTTCCATTACTGATAGCGGGTGAGGCCGTCTATAATGCTTTGTCTGCGCAGCAAATTCATGTGTTTTCGTCGAGCCCACAGTTGTGCTTCTTCGGCATTATAGTAACTACTCTGAGTGCTGTGTGTATGTGGTATTCGATGGGATACTCAGCACTAATACACAGCAAAGCTGCACGAAAAAGACTTTTAGGTTTTTAGACATACCACATTAGCGATTATTACACATACATAGAGAGGAGAATACTATGACAGCTCAAACACAAACCACCCCAGTGCAAGCAATCCAGCTCAAGCATCCTCCACTGGGGCCGCGCAGAATCATCGAGCGCCTCGCTACCATTCTTGCCTGCTGTGGGATTATCCTTATTGGCGTCTTTCTCACTTTTGTTGAAGCAATGGGTATTTACATCACGTCAACTGACTTTGAGGGGACACAGCCACAAGAGTATATCACTATGCTCATCATGCTTATCTATGCAATCAACCTTGTCGTGCAAGCCGTCTATGTCATTATTCGCACATTGCGTTCAGCGATTGCACCGTATCGTCAGCAGGCGGTGGCATTCGTGGCCATCCTTGGTTATTTTGTTGCATTAGCGGCCGTATATCTCTATCACCACTATTTTGTTCAAGATGGATTTGGCCCACACACCTTCCTCCAGACGACGGCTGGTGCTGCTCTTGGCCTCGCTATCTCTGGTCTTGGCTCGCTCTATCTGTGGTATGTGATGCTGCGAACACGCAAAGGGCAGGCGGTTCGCTCTTGAGCACCCCCGCAAACTCGGGTATAATAGGGCAATATGGCAAAGCAAGTTGTCGACTACCATTTGTACCGCTGGCGGTATGGCCTCGGCTATGGCTTTGTAGTGGTAGCAATTATTGCGGCGGTTGTGCTGGCTGGGCTGTTTATCCCTGGTGAGTTGCGGCAGGGTGAGCTCGATAGCGCGCTGCAAAGCAGCCAATTATCCTTCCAGAATCTTACTCCTGCTATGGTTATCAATGCGCCATATCATGGCTTGCAAAAATTAAGCTTTGCAGTGCTCGGCGTGACACCACTGTCGGTGAAGCTACCATCTATGGTAATCGCCTTGATGACAGCGCTTGGGCTACTTCTTCTATTTCGCTCCTGGTTTTCCCGGAACATTGCGCTTATTACAACGATTCTCGTGACGATGACGGCGCAGTTTCTTTTCTTGGCGCAAGATGGCACGCCAGCTATACTCTTTAGCTGCCTCACTGTGTGGCTGCTCTATGCTGCAACGCGTGCCATTCGGACGAAGAAGTTTCTCTCCACCCTCTGGAAGGTGACGGCCTGTGTACTGGCGGCACTCCTGCTGTATGCACCACTTGGTATCTATGTCGTTATTGCCCTTGGGATTCTGGGGGTGTCTCATCCACACGCTCGTTATACAATTCTGCGTGTGCAGCGCAGCCGCCTTGCTCTGGCAGCCGTCATTGGCCTTGTGGCGATGCTGCCACTTATCTACGCAAGCATCACTAACCATGATGTACTCAAGCAACTCTTTGGCTTGCCGCTCGAATCGATCAATGTGGGGGCAAATCTTCGCCACCTTGGCACGACGCTCTTTGGGCTCTTTACGTCAAACAAATCGTACCTCGTGCAGCCATTGTACTCGGTCGGTATGATTCTAATTATGCTGATTGGTCTTGCCTCGCTCCTGAGCCACTACTATACAGCACGCAGCTACGCAGCACTCCTGGTGGGATTGCCGTTACTGGGCGTGGTGATTATCAATCCACAGCTAGTGACCTCGCTCTTTCCGGTGGTGGCGATCATTATCGCATTTGGTGTGGCGTGGCTAATTAACCACTGGTACCAGATGTTTCCGCGCAACCCGTATGCTCGGGTGGCCGGGCTGCTGCCTATGACGCTCCTGATTGGTGGGCTCACCCTTACTGGTATTGGGCGTTATGCCGAGACGTATCGCTATAATCCAGATGTTCTTGCTCACTACTCAAGCGACGTCAAGCTTCTCAACGACCAACTCCAGGGTGATAATGTGCGCGTCGACCACCCTATGACGCTTGCCGTGACCGAGACGGAGCGATCAATGTATGAAATGATTGCTCGCTATAACGACCGATTGCGCATTGTTACCACTGTGCCCGAGCAGCAGACTGTCTTTACTGCAACGCGCGCCTACCGCCAGCAACATCGCGACCTAACGCGCCCGGCACATATTATTACCAATGCACGTGCACACGACAGTAACCGGTTTTATCAGTACGAGCCACTATAGGCGTCGTGGGGTATTTGCCAGTAGGCCGCTCACCCCTGGTTTAGAAGGTTTATTATTTCATCTGCATCGCTTGATAGAGCTGCACCCACTGCCTAGGCTGGAGTTCTGATGGCTTACGCTCAGGTTTGATACCAAGCTGGGCCCGCGGCAGGGCAGCGAAGCGCCGCGGCTTGGCGTAGTGCGCTGCCACAAACTGGCTGTACGCTGCCTGCTGATTGCGGGGCAGCCAGGGCTCGGTGCGTGGCAAGAGCTCGAGCAATACCGTATCGACGGCGGGTGGCGGCGTGAAATCTGTCCGGCGCAAACGGTAGCGGATCCGCGCTTGCCACCACGGTGCCAGCTGAGCACCCAGTGCCGCCGTAAAGTGACGGTCGCTCGGCACAAGCTTGGACGCAAATTGGCGCTGGACGATGAGATAGATCGCCTGTGGTGGAGTGGAAGCAGTGGTGAGCATCCGCACGATATCGGCACTGAGCGCAAAGGGGATATTGGCAAATACTTTATATGGCTCAGTAGGAAGCGTAAGCTGGCGGATATCGGCCGCGATAATGCGGACATGTGGCACGGCTGCGGTATGCCTGCGCAGAGCATCGAGCGCACGTGGCTCATTCTCGACCGCTACCACCTGCTGGCAGCGCCGCGCTAAGGCGCTTGTAATGACGCCGCTACCCGCCCCGAGGTCATAAACCGTATCGCGCCGGCGGATGGTACTATGACCCAGTAAGATAGCCGCCACGCGGGGGCTACGCAAAAAATGTTGGCCATGGCTAGCAACGCGTCGTTTCATACTGTTAGTGTAGCAAACAAGCCTATGCGTCGTAAATGCGCATAATCTCCCCTCGGCCTATTCCGTCAGCAAGCACAAGCGTGTATACTAGAGGCAATGGATACGAATGGTGGGATGACGATGCGCTACCGGCAAGCGGCCTATTATACTGTGCTAGCACAGCGTGCACTCTGGCGCACACTGCCAGCTGGCCAGCTATTACAGCCAAGCGATATAAAACAGCTTGACTCGGATGAGCTCCGGGCAGCGCTTGCGGCGGACTTCGCGCTGAGCTTTAGCTTGGCTCAGATTGCGGAGTATGCTCAGTCGGGTGGCGCAGCGCCGCTGATTATTACCGATCGCGAGCGATGGGCGGCAGCGCGCGCTCATGCGCTCGTCCATGATATGTTACAACCTGGCTGCGATATTGCTCGCTCACAAGCGGGGATCGATACGCTCTGCACGTTAACACACGACCCGCAAACTTCATTGTCTGACGCAATACATCTCTGTGACGCTCGTCTTGGTGGTGCACTTGCTCAGGCAAGCGGCAGGGCACTTGGTAAGCCGGAGCAAACGATCTACTGCTTGATCGATAGCGCAGTCGCCCAAGATGATACCCCGTGGCACCTAGCGAAGCTCCTCAGCCCAGCGACTGACGGCACGATTATCCCGATCATCCAGCTGCGGCCCAAGACGCTGCTCGCTACGCTTTCTACCTACGAGCTGCTTGCGCTTTTTATTGGCTATGGGTATGAGCCGCGAATCGTTGACTGCACCACAGCTGACCCGCGCCTGCCAGATGCAGACTACGCTGCTGCGCTCGTGTGGGCAACTGAGCGCACTGCTGCTTTGCGCCAGCCAGCCCAGCCACGCCCACACAAAGCCCGCCGACCACTGTTGCTTGTGCGTACTCCAGAACAGCTTGAGACGTTACTCGCTGAGCACGAAACACAAGAGGACTCACTCGCTCCAGCCGAGCATGATAGTGGCGATGTTCCGCCATCAAGCATTGCCCGGGCACAGGCAGCGCTTGCTCACCGCAAAGCAGATGGTGCTGACTTGGGCCGAGCAGGCACGCAGGCATGGCTTGCTCAGGTGCTTGCGTGGTGTGAGCCAGAGAATCTGTTTGATACAGCAGACAATCTCACGTTTGCCGAGACGAAGGCTCTGCCGCACACGGCTGCGGCTCATGCTGATAATGACTCCTCCTCACGCACCGCTCAGCTCACCGCTACGCAGCCCGCTCTGTCGGCTACGTTACTGCGCCGGCCGGCTATTGAGCCCTATGCAGTCGTTGCGACGCCACCTGGCACGCAGCGCAGCAATACACTTTCTCGCGTTGGTTCGTATCTGGCCGATCTTGCCAAGGACGCGGCACCAGATAGTTTCCAGCTGTTTATAAGTCCGTCACTGCAGAGCGGTACGCTCGCTCAGTGTTTTGCATCACACCCACGAGCCTGGCAGTGGGGTAGTCAGCCAAGCATAGCGCCACACGCACCAAATAGCCATACAATGAGCTACCCAGCAGCAGGTGCGCTACGTGGTATGCAGCTTGGCTATCTCGAGCAGGGGAGGCAAAGCATCTTCGTTGGAGCGTCCCCACACGAAGACATGAGCGCGGCAAGTCGCTCATATACCGCAGCTCTGTCGAGCCAGCCACGCGGCGCATCGCTACCGAGCCTCAACACCATCCTCTCGCACCAGAGTGCCGAGCAGGTAACCAATGTGCTTGATCAGCGAGACGCCCCCACAACGGTCTACTTCCCAGCTGATAGCAACTGCGCGGTGGTGACGCTCGATATGATGCTGTCAAGCGCGCAGGTGATCAATGTATTGCATGCCAGCGATACCACGCAGCCTACCTGGCTCACCACCAAGGCTGCGCGCGCTCAGATGCAGGCAGGCCTTGCTACTTGGAACTTTGCGAGCCAGACCAATCCAGACATTGTACTTGCCGCGTGCGGTGATGTTGCTACTACAGAGGTACTGGCCGCCATTCAGCTTATCAATCAGTCTTGCCCGGCTGCTCGGGTGCGCTGCGTCAATATCTCGAGCCTCACGCCGCGTGGCTTTGGCACGCTCGCTCAACCTGTCTCGCGGCGAACGCTCGCGCGCACCGTGACGACAACCAAGCCGGTGATTATCGCCTACCCGGGCGAAGAACGCTCTCTCACAGCAACGCTCTTTGCTTATGGGGTCGATGGTCGACAGTTTGATATCCATAACTTCGGTCTAACGCCTCACGGCGACACGCTCATGACGAGCATCATTCACCAGCAGGCTAGCCGCTATGATCTTGCCATTGCCGCCGCAACGTGCCTTAGTGCAACAGGCGTTATCTCCCCAGACGACACCCAGCGCCTCACGGAGTACTGCCAAGCAGCGATTGAGCAGTGCCTCGCCCACGCACGCGAGCACCACACCGACCACCCGATGGTCACCACCTGGCAGTGGCAGCAAGGCAAATAGAGAAGCTCCACACAACACCCATCGACGCCGCCATCACCTCGCGACAAATGGTATACTAGACTATAATGAGAAAACCAACATTCGCAACAATCCAGCTCGAAAAGATCGTTGGTGGTGGGCAAGCCCTCGGCACGCTTGATGATGGCCGCAAAGCCTTTGTCTGGGGTGGGTTACCGGGCGAGACCGTTACTATCCGTATCACCAAGAAGAAGTCGCACTTCGTCGAAGGAGTGGTGACTGAGGTGCTCGCTGCTTCGCCCGAGCGTATCACCCCGCGCGACCCCGAGAGCTACCTCAGCACCAGCCCATGGCAAATTATGCCGCTGGCAAGCGAGCAGCATTATAAGGCAGCGCTGATCGAGGAAGCCTTTGAGCTGCACAATATCGTCCTGCCAGAGCCGATCGACGTTTTTTGCGATGATATACCCTATGGCTATCGCAATAAAGTTGAGCTGAGTTGGTATAGCGACAGGGCAGAGGATGACACCGAGACGCTCGACCTGGCGTTCTTTCGGCGGGGGAGCAAGGGCAAGATTGTCGTTGACGGGACGAGCCTTGCTCGGCCGGAGATCAACCAACTCGCCCGGCAGGTGCGTGACCTGCTGCGCACCAAGCAGGTGACGGCGCGCCAGCTCAAGACGCTCCTCATCCGCTGCGATCAAGCCGGCCACTGCGTGTGGCAGCTTTATACCAAAGATCGTCTGGGCGATGTTATCAGCCCGGACGAAGCTACCACACTGCCAGCCCAGGGCGGCGAGATTATCTACTCCGACCCCCGTTCGCCAGCCAGTCGCATCACCGAGCGCCTGGCATGCTTTGGCGATCCTGTATTACAGGATACCGTTCTTGGCGTGCCGTTTCGCTATGCCACTGAGGGGTTCTTCCAGGTTAATCTGCATGTCTACGAGCAAGCCCTGCGCGACATGCAGCGGTTTGTCCAGGTGCAAGATGGCACACCACAGCCCACGCTCGACCTCTATGCCGGGGTGGGGACGATCGGCCTGACGATTGGCAGTGATAGCGTCACGCTAGTAGAGATCAACGCCGATGCGGTGCGTGAGATGCAGCGCAACATCCACCAGCTAGGCCGCAGGGGCCAGGCCAAGGCCGTTCTCGCACCCAGCGAGCAAGCGCTAGAGCACATTACTCGCGATGCGCTTATCATCCTCGACCCACCACGCGCTGGCCTTCACGCCGATGTCATTACCAAACTCCTCACCACCCAGCCGCAGCGCATCCTCTACCTCAGTTGCAACCCTGTCACCCAAGCGCGCGACGTGGCGCTTCTTGCTACGCACTATGGCATTGCCTACCACCGAGGCTACAACTTCTTCCCTCGCACGCCGCACAGTGAGCATTTGGTGGTGCTTGACCGGCTTACGTAGTGGCTTTATATCGCTCTTATAAAAAAGTGATTCTTCACGATTCAGACATTGAGAAAGGAAATGCAAAAATGAGCGCATTCATAATACAAATGCAAGTTATCTATACAGCTCTTATGGCTGGGATGATGCTTATGTATACTATTACTTTAGGACGCTATTTTGATTATATTTTAAAACACAAGATACCTGGCGCATCTCAAAATTGGGCACTGTTTCATAATAATACTCGAGTGCAGATCTACCACACAGCTGTATTGGTTGGCCACGCAATGTTGTCGATAATTTCTCTCGCTACCAACTATACGAGAGGGCCGGCTCCACTCGTGGTTGCAGCGGCTGTTCCATTTCTCATGCTTACCACTCATATGGTAACTGGCTTTGCCAAGGCGGAATTTTTTGTCAATGGTGCACAGCGATTAGATAATGAGAAGACAGTAAAAACATATCTTGCATGGAATATGCCACTCCATATCACATACACTCTCCTCTATGCTGTATCGGCCGCTCTTTTGCTTACATTGTTATAGATCTCAATCGCCAAGGATCATGAGGAAATGAGAGAACGTTTATCTTATTGACACGCTCGCCATATATTGATATATATATTAGCTTTTGAGTTATCCTACTCAGAAGCTTCCATGACAAGCAGAGAGGTTGTGAGCAAAATGGCTCAGCTGATCCCTGTAGCAGTCCTCCGTGAATACCAGATGGATGAGGAGAACTATCTGAGGAGCCAGATGGCCTACCGAGCTAGGCGAATCGCAAGCTTCAAAGAGCGGGACATCCCGCATATCGTCGAGCGATTTACCAGCGAAGTAAGAGATCGCGATGTGCAAGATTGTGTGCTATGTCTCTACATTCTTGAAGATTTAAGTATCATCAAGGATAGTGACAGCTGCACACAGGCTTTACGCCACGCGCTACAGCAAGTCGACTCACGTGTCACTGATGTCTATATTGGCTCCAACCGAGCATACGGGACATCCTATGACGCAGACTTTCGGACATGCAACATTTTTGTTGCCTTCGGATCAGGAGAGGAGGAGTCTGCAGGCTAACGAAGCCTCGCGGCGAACCTCTGACTCGCATTTCTGCTTGTCATGTTCGCCCTGTAAGGGGCATTTGGTGTTTTTCTGTCGATAGTAAGCACACCTTTGAATTATCTTATTACGCAATTATTGCCTTACATCGCGGGCCAAGAACAGGAGCGACAGTGTTGGATTAGACGCCCGCATGCTAATAGGCTATAATAAGTTTTATGCGACGCTCTACCCGAAGAAAGGTTATTATCGTTGGGGTTCTCCTTATGACGTATAGTGCTATTACGTACGGTCTTCCCTATCTGCTTTTGGATGCACCGTTCGCACGGATTAATGCAACTGAGACGCTTAAGCAGCGCTTTTCTCGCGAATATACGCAATCGCTTGATGTCAAATATAGCAAAGGGTCGCCTCAGCTCAGCCGCGAAAGCCCAAGTGGCACCGTACTTGGCTACGTTACAGACACGAAGATACGCCAGAAGCTGCTCCAAGCTCAACCTTTTATCGATTGCTCTGGTGGCTGCTCGTTGTGGCAGCCGTATAGTGAGTACGGCAAGATATCGCCACTGCTTAGTATCGGGCAAAATTCATCACCCGACTCGCGCAATATTCTTCGCGCAGCAACAGGAGAGGGAGGTCAGTGTGTTGCTCGCTACCACCCAAAGTCGCACGGTGATATATTCTGCTTGTCGCCTTCGACAGGGGCGTTTGCATATGGGTATGATGGTGCATCGTAGGAATGTAGCATTCTGACTTTCATCAACTCCCGTCTCACTCTCCACACCTACTTCATCGCCATCGTCCATCTCAGCGTCAGAGAGAGCGTATTGGGCGCTGTCGACACTCTCGGTTGCGACTGTCTGATTAACTATATCCGACTCATTGCCAAAAAGAAAATCGGGGCCAAGCTCCCCGTTGTCTTCCTCGCTGGCTACATCCTCTCTGGCAATGGCTGCGGCGTGGGAGGGGTGCGAGAAGGAGCGCGTGCATGTCGCTGTCGGTACGTACCAGGCGCACAGTAGGCGATAGTTACGCCGGTCACGATGCCGGCAACGTAGATCGCGCTGATGCTGAGAATGAGGGCGTACATCTGGTTAGCTCGTTTCATGGTTTGGGCGGTTTGGTTAGCAGTGATTCATTATTTCTTACCTGCTTTTAGATTTACCAAATAGTGCTAAATCAACTACACCCATCTATTCTTTTAGTAATCAAGGATGCGTTACATGTAAGTAGACCAACTATGATAGCCCATGTATGATACCGCAAGTTGCCATTATTTATTCAAGGAAACCAGTTTTCAACAAAAAAGCAACTGAAAGATGGTTGAATTCTATACCTCTTCTGCCTATTATTAATACATACTTTATTTGCAATATTTTAATAATGATGAGGTATATATGAGATTTTGCGATAACCTACAGCACTTACGCACGACTCACAATATGACTCAGGAGCAACTAGCAATGCGTCTTGGTGTCAGCAGACAAGCTGTTTCTAAGTGGGAATCAGTACATGCCTACCCTGAAATGGATAAATTACTCATGATTTGTACCTTGTTTGATTGTCAACTTGACGATCTTGTGAGAGGAGATCTGACCCATCACCACATTAATAAGACTATGCGCACTCCTCAAGGGGAGATGCCACAGGATATTACAGACTATGATAAGGCCATGCGTGTTTACGCATTTAGATTGCCAATAGGGGTTTCAATTATGCTTTTTGGCATAGCTCTAACAATTTTGTGGCTGATTCTTTCTGCGGCATTAAAAAATAAACTTCCAAACTATACTGCTGTGGTATTGTGTGCTGGGACGATGGTGGGAGCTGCCTTTATTGTATCAGGAGTATATATCCGCAATAGATTCCAAAAGACACACCCGTTTGTTAAAGATTTTTACACTGCAGAGCAAAGAGACGAGGCAAGGGTAGCAATGTTTCACGCAGTTATTCTCGGATTTATTTTGATAGTTACTGGTTTACTGGCTGCTATTTTTCTTCATCACGTTACGCTATTAGTATGGGCGGTGTTCTTGTCGTTTTTTGCTGTTTCTGTTTTTTATGTTTTGCACAGATATTTCCTGTGGCGACGAATGGACATAGAAAAATACAACCAACGATCTCTTAGTTTGATGACAGAGCAAGAAATTAACGCACTTGACGACATTGAGTTACAGAAAGTTGCTCACAAAGCAAAATACAAACGCAATGTTTGCATGATCATCATGTATCTGGCAACTATTATCAGTTTATGTCTTTTATTTATTCCTCAATTCGGCGCCTATCGGTGGTTTTGGCTAGCTTGGGTAGTTGGTGGTATTTTATGCGCAGCAACAAATTTATACATTGATATAAGGAGAGAAAAGTAATGGAAGCAATCATTGCACAGAATATAACTAAGTCCTTCTGTAGCGGCCAAGGAAGCAACACAAAAATAACAAAGGTGTTAAAAGGAATCAGTATTACTATTAATCTAGGTGAAATGGTTAGTATTGTTGGGTCGAGTGGATCAGGTAAATCAACCTTACTGTACTGTCTTTCTGGTCTGGAGACTGCCGACAGTGGTTCTATCAAGATAATGGGTAAGCAACTCGTGCATGCAGACCGAAATTCACTTTTTAGAATCCGAAGAGACCACATAGGATTTATCTTTCAATCCTACAATCTTATCCCTTCGCTCAATGTATTTGAAAATGTATCTCTCCCGGCACGCTTGGCAGGGCATGCCATAAACACACAGCAAATAAATAATGTCTTAGCTAGTATCGGGCTCGATGGTCGAGGAAAGGATCGCCCAACTGATATGTCTGGAGGAGAACAGCAGCGCGTAGCTATCGCAAGAACACTGGCAGATAGCTCTGATATTATTTTTGCTGATGAACCTACTGGAGCACTTGATACAGAAAACGGAAGAGAAGTATTGAAGATGCTAAGGAGTATAGGTAATAACTCCAAGCGAGCCGTAGTAATGGTCACTCACAATCTAGAAGCTGCCGCCCTTGCCGATCGTGTTCTAGTATTAAAGGATGGTGTAATTATTCGAGAGCTCACTTCTTGTACAGCTGCTCAAATTTTGACAGTGATGGAGGGTTAAAATGTTGAAACTTATATTCTCTGATTTGAGAGCTAATAAAGCAACATGGCTCGGTGCGTTTTTTGTCGCAATAACTTGTGGATACATCGGAGGCTGGGTAATTTCCATTCTCGGGACTGCTCAGTTCTATGTTGGTGCTGTGTATAAAAATATTAACCAAGCAGGAACAATACTATTTCTATTTTCTATTGTTGCAGGACTCGCTGTGATCTCTGCAGTAGCTAAGCTTACAGTAGATGCACAAAGAAAATCTTACGCCCTATGGCAGTTAGTAAACGTTAGTCCCCGCAAGGTTATTGTGGTTGTTCTTGCTCAGCTGTTTGTTGTTGCCATTTTAGGGGCAATATGCGGGACATTATTATCAGGAATAAGCTTCGTTCCATTATTTCCTTTGGTATTTAGTGCAAGAAAGATCTTCGAAGAGGTCATACCACGAGTTGATCTATCTTCAATGCCTATAGTTTGGTTAGGGGTTGCATGCATTTTTCTGTTCGGAGGGCTCAAAGCAGCACGGACCGCAGGTCGTACCACTCCACTACAAGCCTTAACTTCCCAGCCATTAAAAAAGCTTGACATGACATGGATTCGGCTTTTGCTTTTTGCTGTTTTATTGACTATCACGGTTTGGTTTTCATATTCCATTATCGTAGATGGCCCAAATAACGGGATGGATCGGTCAATTTACCTACCAATTTTGCTTGTTGGGACACTTGTTCCTATTGCTCCTGTGCTTTTTTTACTTTTCATGAGGATATGGACGTTGCTTGTTCCGCAACGTTGTGTTGTGTGGTTTTTGGCAAGGCGTATGGCACTGTACAATTTTTCTCTTAGTACTTCCGTACAGACCCCCATTATGGTTGGGTTTGGTATGGTAGCTGGTATTTTAACCATTATCAACACGATGAAACACTATGCTACGGATATCGGGATCACCAATTTTAATGGCCTTGATTTGACTTCAACTATTCTTGCTATGGGCGGGCCGATTCTCCTTTCTGCAGTAGGAGCTGCAGCGAGCATTGGTATGACTGCACGTTCTCGGACCAGTGATGTGAAACTACTTGCAATCAGTGGCGCGAGTCCACGCACGTTGATCCTGGCTGCTATTTGCGAAACTTTTATTCATTCGGCAAATGCTACTTTTGTTGGTATTATCGCCGTTGCTGCTTCAAATTATATTGTATCCAAAGGGCTTATGATACTGCCTTTTGTGGATATAACGATCACCGATGGCTTGATAGTTTCCCTCCTCGGCTTTATTATGATTGCGATAACCGTCCTTACTCCTACATTGTTCGCTCTTTCGCGTAAGGATGTTATTCAGGCATAATACATTGACTAATATAAACTCCAGAAACAGAATTGCTGCGATCGAACTTATTCGGTGCGGGACGCCACTGCAAAGCGCTGGCCCACACGCCACGCCCACCACCATTGCAGTATGGTTACTGGAATAATAACGGCAATGCTGGGCCAGAGGAGGAGTAGGTTTGGTGGGGTGAAGTCGAAGAATTGGCGGAGTGGGATGATACCAAAGCTCACTACTGTCACAAGCAATACTGCGAGCATGTAGAGCGTGCGGGCAAGGTGGGCCCGCTTATCGAGCTGGACACCAAGCATGCGACCAGCCAAAAATACCAGATACACGCCGTAGAAGGTTGCTACCAGCACTGTCATCGTTGCTACCTCGCCAAGGCGATCTGGGTAGAATGTGCGGCCAAGCCAATACACACTAGCCACTGCCACCCCTGTGAGCACCGCAATTGGCGCCACCGCCAGCAGGGTATCGTGCCAGAAGCGCCGCGGGTCAATCCGATGCCGCGGTGAGGGCGGAAAGAGCGTCCACATAATGGTCGGCATCGTCACGAGAAAGATATTCATAAAGGTAAGATGGCGCGGCGCATATGGGTACATGATGCCGAGGGTGAGGGTAATGGCGAGTAGCACGACACCATAGATGATCTTATGGAAGAAGAGCACGCCAATGAGCTCGATGGCCTGCATGATGCGATTACCCAGCTTCATCCCCAGTGGTAGCGAGGTGAAGGAGTTGTTGAGCAGGATGATATCGGCAACGCGCCGGCTGGCTGGTGCACCAGCATACATCGCCACGCCAAGGTCGGCTCGCTTGAGCGCCAAGGCATCATTGACGCCATCACCCACCATGCCAGTGAATCGCCCTTGATCTGAGAAGTGCGCAATGAGCCGTTCCTTCTGCTCGGGTAAGACGCGGGCAAAGATTGTGTGGGTGTCGGCCGCCTCGGCAAACGTTGCATCATCAAGCTGGGCAAGCTCTGCCCCGGTGATAGCTGCCTCAGGCTGATGGATCCCCGCTGCCTTCGCGATATAGCTGACCGTCCGTGGGTTATCCCCGCTAATAACGCGAATTGTTACTCCTTGGCCCTGCAAAAATCGCACGGTATCGACCACGCCATGACGCAGACTGTTGCGCAGGACAATTGCCCCCAGCGGCTGACCAGAGCCAGCGGCAAGCTGCTTGAGTGGCACGCTGCTGTCGGCAAAGCGGGCAAGCAGGAGGACACGCAGGCCATCATTTGCCCAGGCGTCGATTTGCGCTTGCTGGGCTGGTGAGAGCGGGGCAAGCCGCGCCACAAACTCTGGTGCGCCTAGCATCAGCGTCTGCACTGAGCCGGCAATCTCGGCCCGCACCCCCGCCATTTTCCGGCTCGATGAGAACGCCATCACCTCTTGGACGTGAGCGGCAGGAGCCTGGTGCGCGGCAAGAATTGCCTGGCCAGTCGCGTTGCCACCACTGGTTTCGTGCGCAACCAGGGCAGCGTAGTGGGCGACGAGTTCATCACTGGTCGATGCGTCAAACGACGCAGCCTGCTCAAATGTCACATCATCGCTCGTCAAGGTACCCGTCTTATCTACGCAGAGCACGCCAAGCAGTGCCATTGCTTCAATCGCCGAGAGCTTCTGCGGCAAGACCTTAGCCTGAGCCAGGCGCAGCGAGCCAAAGGCAAGCAGGAGCGAACTCGCCAGGAGCAGCCCCTCCGGCACAACGGTAATCGCCGCGGTGATAATCGTCTTGAGAATACTCACAGCTTGCAACCCCGCAATATGGTAGCGCGCGAAGATAAGCAGTGCTAGCACGACTGCACCATAAGTCAGGACAGTAATAGCCCGCTGGATAGCCCGCTGGAGCGGTGTGGGCTGCGGTGCATACTGCTTGAGCACGGTACTGATTGCACCGGCTTTGGTGGCACTACCAACCGCCGTCACACGCGCATGTGCTGTGCCTGCCACCACTGTTGTGGCGGCATAGATGGTATCACCCGGTGCTTTGTCTACCGCGGCAGATTCGCCCGTGAGCATGCTCTCGTTTACCTCCAGGCCTTTTGCGTCGAGCACGACACCATCGGCGGGTAGCTCATCGCCAGTGTGCAGGGCAAGGGTATCGCCAACCTGCAACGCATCGTAGAGCACCTCGGTGATTGTCCCATCGGCCTGGATCACGCGGGCACGCGGCGCGCTCATGAGCTCAAGCTTGCGCAGGGCGCGCTTAGCCCGAATCTCTTGCACGGCACCAATCAGGGAATTGACCATAATGACGAATGATATAAACCAGGCATCGCGATATTCCCGCACATAGACCAGCGCCATAGCAAGAAGCAAAATCGCCAGCACGATGGGCGAGGCAAAGTTGCGCCGGATGATGACCAGATAGTCCTTCATAATTTAGTTCATTCCTCCTCGATGATATTGACACTTCGCGGCAACCCGCCAGCCACTGCGCGCGTCGCTGTCTGCTTGGTAGATGTGGCCGTCCTTCACCTCATCAACGAGAATGAGAGCTGGGTTGTATGGCGCAAGGGTGCGATAGTACATAATGTCGCGATCGGTGATGCGCCCAAACCCGGGAAATATTTCGCGAAATTTCTGCCGGCCAAATTCGTCAAAATACTCTGGCTGGCCCCGTGGCGGGAAGAATGTCTCAGCGCGCAGACCAATTCGCACAGCGATCTTCTTGACATCGCCAAGCAGAAGGCGCGATGGCCCATAGACCAAGCAATAGAGCTGGCCGTCTGTCGCAAAAAACACCGATGCCTTGGCGGCAAGCCCCGCGGCAATATTGCGCGCCACCACGCGATCGATCACTAGCTGCACGCCAAAGCGTGCGGCGAGAGCCTTTTGCACATATGCGACATCCATGTGGTTACCAAAGTCCATGATAGATATTATACCGGAATCTCGGCCTGGCCGCTAGAGTCGAGGCGGTGAGTATGCGATAATGGAGACATGTCTGAACACGAATTTTCGACTCGATACACGCACCTCAATAGCCAGCAGCGCGCTGCTGTCGATACGATCGATGGGCCACTGCTCGTTGTGGCTGGCCCCGGTACCGGCAAGACAGAGCTACTCAGCATGCGCGCCGCCAACATCCTGCGCCAAACAGATGTACTGCCTGAGAATATTCTCTGCCTTACCTTTACCGACAGTGGAGCAGCGGCGATGCGGCAGCGTCTGCGCAGTATTATTGGAGCAGATGCTTACCGCGTCGCTATCCATACCTTCCATAGCTTTGGCAGTGAGGTAATAAATCACCACCGGGAGTATTTCTACCATGGTGCGTCACGTAAGCCTACCGATGAGCTTGGCAGCTATGAGATTTTGCGCGGTATCCTTGGCAAGCTCGATCATCAGAGCCCTCTAAGTAGCAAGCAAAATGGTGAGTTTACCTATCTGCAGGACATTAGCCGCAGTATTAGCCAGCTCAAGCAGGCTGGTCTGAGTAGCGCAGAGCTTCGGCAGGTTATTGATGCAGATGAGGCACTCGTGGCGGCCGTCGAGCCACGCCTCAGCGAGGTCTTTGCGGCTGGGCGAATAAGCAAACCAATGGCCGGCAAGCTCGCTCCGCTAGCGGGTGAAGCAGCTCAGCTGCCACTGCCACCGTTACCGCCCACCATTCCACCACTGGCTGATAGCTTCTCGCTGAGCCTCGCTCGAGCGATCGACGAGACACTCGATAGTAGCAAGACCACGCCACTCACCGCCTGGCGCAACCACTGGTGCGAGAAGGATGCTACTGGGAGTTATGTCTTAAAAGATCGCAAGCGCCTGGGTAAGCTGCGCGCCCTCGCTGAGGTTTATGATGCGTATCTTGCTGAGCTGAGCGCGGCTGGTCTGTATGACTACGATGATATGATTCTCCAGCTCGCTCAGGCGCTCGATGCCCAGCCTGAGCTGCGCGCTAATCTTGAGGAGCAGTACCAATACATCATGGTGGATGAATTCCAAGATACCAACCTCGCGCAGCTACGTATTCTCTTTTCGCTGACGAGTAGTCCGGTCCACGAGGGTCGCCCCAATATTATGGCAGTCGGTGATGACGACCAAGCAATCTACAGCTTCCAAGGGGCAGATGTGAGCAACATCCACCGCTTCCGGAGCCATTACCGCGCTGTGCAACTGATCGCCTTGACGGATAATTACCGCTCGAGTCGCGCCATTCTCACGCCAGCCCGGGCTGTTATCACTCAGGGGGGTGACCGGTTAGAGGCGGTGCTTCCCGAGCTCGATAAGACGCTCACGGCCCATCATCAGCCTGCTCAGACTGCCGTCAGCCTGGCCGAGCTGCCCACCAGCCTAGCCGAGCGCCAATGGCTAGCGCAGCAGATCCGCCAGCAGATCGACAGTGGCACGCCGCCCGAGGAGATTGCCGTCCTGGCTCGGCGTCACCGCGAGCTAGTGGCGCTGGTGCCGCACCTGCAGGCGGCAGGGATTGCCATCAATTACGAGCGGCGCGACAATATTCTTGATAATCCTGTCATCCAGGTGCTCGAGCTGCTCGCACGGGTGGTCGAAGCCATAGCAGCAGGGGAGTTTCCCACCGCCGATAGCCTGCTGCCAGAGCTGATGGCACACCCGGCCTTTGGCTTTGCTAGTCAGGATATTTGGCAGCTCAGCCTCCAGGCATGGCGCAACCACCAAACGTGGGGCGAGACAATGATGGCGAGCCCCACCTTCCAACCCTTGATAGTGTGGCTGATCCATATGGCGTGGCAGGCGCAGTATCAACCGCTTGAGATGGTGCTCGATGATTTGCTTGGTGTCCCGCAGCCAGCCAATAGCCAAAAGGCTCAGGCCGCCATAGCCAGCGCGATTACCGAGTACATGACGCAGCAAATGGCCCAATTCGACCAGCCAATTAGTCTCTCTACCGAAGCGGCCCCCGCCGTGCCCACCGTACGTTACCGCTCACCACTGTACGATTATTATTTCTCGCGCGAGAAGCTTGCCGAGCAGCCCGACGCATACCTCGCCTGTCTTGAGGCCTTGCGGACTCTGCGCAGCCGCGCCCAGGAGTATCGCGGTGATGATGAGACGCTCCGGCTTGCCGATATGCTCGATCTCCTCGGTATGCACCGGCAGTTCAAGACGCCCATCACCACCATTCGCCAGCGTACCGAAGCGCATACTGGCCGCATTAACCTCATGACAGCGCACAAGGCCAAGGGGCTGGAGTTTGGCCATGTCTATATCATGGGCGCTGTTGATAGCACCTGGGGGCGGCGCGTGCGCTCACCCGTGTCGCTCATCACCTATCCAGATAACCTCGCCATTGCCCCTGCCGGCAACACGTACGACGAGCGCCTCCGCCTCTTTTTTGTCGCCATGACGCGGGCGCGCGACCACCTGACTATCAGCTACAGCACCCAAGATGATGCTGGCAAAGCAACGCTGCCGGCCAGCTTCCTCGACGGCGTCGACCTCACTGCAACTACTGTTGATATGTCCAATGACGTGCCGAGCCTCACCGCGCAGCTCACCACCGACTGGCAGCGCCGCCTTGCGCCAGTTGGCACGCCCGAGCCCGATTTGCAGCAGCTCCTCCAGCCCATGCTCGAGCAGTATAAGCTCTCTAGCACCCACCTTACCGCCTTCTTAGATGTGTCGCGGGGTGGGCCCGCGGCCTTCTTGACTAACTACTTACTGCGCTTTCCACAGGCACCGAGCCCGCATGCCATCTATGGCAATGCCATCCACCACGTATTGCAGCGTGCTCACACCCATCTTACCGCTACTGGCAAGGTGCGACCGGCTGAGGATATCTTGGGCGACTTCGAGCAAGAGCTGAATCGCCAGCCACTGGGGCCAGAGGACTTCGCGTACTTTAGCCGCAAAGGGCTTGATTCACTGAGCGCCTTCTTGCAGGCCGAGGCGCATACCTTCCGCCCCGAGCAAAAGACCGAGCTAAGCTTTGCCGGCCAAGGAGTCGTGCTTGGTGATGCTCGCCTTACTGGCACGCTCGACCTTGTCGATATTGACCACGCTGCCAATACCATCGCCGTTACAGACTACAAGACAGGCAAGCCTGCCCGCAGTTGGCAGGGCCGCACCGATGCCGAGAAGATTAAGCTGCACAAATACCGCCAGCAGCTGATGTTCTACGAGCTCCTTGTGCGCCACTCGCGCGACTATGCCCGCTACGACTTTGCCGGGGCCACGCTGCAGTTCGTCGAGCCAGATAAGGATACGGGTGCTATTCACCAGCTCAGCACCAGCTTTTCTCAGGCCGAGCTGGATGAGTTTGCCCAGCTCATTGCCGCCGTGTGGCGTTGCATTACCCACCTCCAGCTGCCCGACACCAGCCACTACCCAGCCACCTACAAAGGCATTCTCGCCTTTGAGGAGGATCTGCTGCGGCGTATAGAAGAGCGAGAATAGCCGCTCGCTCGGACGAGCACTTGCCACACAATAGATAACGTATTCGCTATACACTCTTGCTGCAACGCGCTGCAGGAGAGAATGGAGTGGTTAATAGCTAAGCACGTGGGCAAGCTTTTTTGCTACCCTGGCCGAAACATTTTGGTGTAGTATATACAGCATTCTCAGCTCTTGCGCTGGCGAGTGGGTTTTTCTAGGGGAAATTATCTTTGCTTATCTTTATCTGATCCTTACAGCGGGAGCATGAGACTATCTGAGTGGAATAAATCCGCGTCGTCTGTCATTTGCTGCGAATAGTACATAGAATGAAACAGAACGTAAGAACAAAACGAGAATCCCTGCAGGATATGCGTATATTGATTGACAGGCTCACCGTATATTGGTATATATAGTAACAGCTCGAAACTGAGTGGACCCTGGTAGCCACCCGATGTGGCTATCTCGAGACGCTCAGCACGAGAGCGTCCTTGAAAAAGGGTTCACCGACAATTCTGCCGAGGCTTCGGCGGAGAGGAGGTGAATACCTCATGTCTTTCTTCTTTAAATCGGAAGATAGCCGTCGCCAAGATGCGACGGCTAGGAAGACTAAGCAGGGCAAAACAAGATGCCCTGCTTGCGACGGCACCGGTACTTTTGGTATCGGTGGTCGTGGTAGTATGACCTCAAGGCCATGCTCCAAATGTAAGGGTGAAGGTTATATATAAACTTCACCCTTAGCAGCGGTCAGCCTCACGTGCGAGGCTGAGAGAGTAGGTATTAAGTATAGCAGAATAAGGCTATACACCTATCCGTCACTGGAGATAAGGAGTAGCCAGGCTCCTAACAATGACGTTGCAGGTTCGATTCCTGCTATCTCCGCTATATAGCAAGCTCCGCTTTCCCGCGTTGAGCACTGCTATAGCAACCGCCGCAGGTTTGCCTTTGTCGGACAACAAAGAGGGGCAAGGCGGTATCGTTGCCACTTGGGAGGCAACGATCGGGGAGTCTCGTTGTTGCAAGATCCATTCTCGCGCGCCGTGTACTTGCCACGGAGACTCCCTTAAATCTAAGAGACTCGCGAGATTCACTCGCCGCCCTGGCCACCCGCCAGAACGAGCAGAACCGCTTGTAGTCTCTCCCGAGCTCCTGCATCCGCATCATGTGTTGAGGCAGGAGCTTTTTCCTTTTTAGAGATATATTGAACTTATGTATAACTAATCGAGAAGTTAACATACAGACCATCAGAGCAAGCTCTGGCTCGTTGAACTCTTGGATATCGACAGGCCCTAACGCGCGAGCAGGGGATGTCAAGGACTGGTACGTGACCGTGGTATGGCTGCAAAATTCAGAGGCGCTCACTACTTGACAATTATCACCAGGTAGATTACAATTATTTCTACCCTTGCAAATAATTCGCCGGCACTGCTCCGGCTTGAGTTTTTGTAAGGAGTGGTTGGTCAATGGCGACCAACCTGGGATGCCCCGCGTGGTTGCGGGGTACGAGAGGCTTGCTTGTCGATGGAGACAAGCGTGGGAGGGCACCCTCTCTCGTAGCAGGTTCGACTCCTGCCATCCCAGCTCTGTGAGTACTTCTCCAAGGAACTGCCTTGGAGAGTTGACCCCAGAAAGGGGGTGGTCTATAAGACTATATGCTCACAACCAGCCCCACGTCCGCGCACCCATCTACGCATGCGGGCGTGGGGTCTCTCCCCTGATACATTGTGTTATAATAGCTTGATATGATGTCGTTTTGGAATGATTTACCGCAGCCGTTTTTTGTTTTGGCACCGATGGAGGCGGTGACGGATGTGGTGTTTCGCCACGTGGTGGAGCGGGCTGGTGCGCCCGATGTGTTTTTTACTGAGTTTGCTAATGCGACGGGCTGGGTACACGCTGGTGACAGAGCAATTGCTGGGCGGCTCATTAAGACGGACGACGAATACCCTCTGGTGGCGCAGATTTGGGGTGGCGAGCCAGGCGATATGGAGCAGTTTGCCCAGCACTGCGCGCGCCTGGGCTTTGCGGGGATTGATATCAACATGGGCTGCCCCGCCAAGAGCGCTATCAAGAGTGGGGGAGCGGCGCTGATTCGTAATCCAGACGTTGCAGTAGCTGCTATCGCTGCGGCCAAGACAGCTGGCCTGCCAGTCAGCGTCAAGACCCGCCTTGGCTACAGCACTGTGGATGAGTGGCGGGTGTGGCTCACGACGCTGCTCCAGCAAGATATCGTCAATCTGACTATCCACCTGCGCACCAAGAAGGAGATGAGCAAGGTAGCAGCACACTATGAGCTGATTGATGATATCGTTGCGCTGCGCGATGCGATCGCACCGCAGACGCTGCTCACCATCAATGGTGATATTCGTGATCGGGCGCATGGCATGGCACTGGTGGCAGCCCACCCAGGCGTTAATGGTGTGATGATTGGCCGTGGGGTGTTTGCCGATCCATTTTGCTTTGCACCGCACGCCGACGATACAGTGCAGAGTGCTGGCTCTCTGGTGCAGCGCAACTTCGCCCTCCTTCACTACCACCTCGACCTCTTCGACCACTGGCAGCCACAGCTAGGACGGCCATACGAGACGCTCAAACGCTTCTACAAGATCTACATTCGCGACTTCGATGGCGCCAAGGAGCTGCGCGACCAGCTGATGCACACCACCAGCACGGCCGAGGCACGGCACGTCATCCACCAGTGGCATGAGACTATGTGCACATCTGAGTAGATGGTGTTTGTGCTATGGTAAAGGAGGGTGATATCCTCAAATTATATCGTCATGAAGACGAACGAGAGCGATAGTTTCGCATCTACATAGGCAGGGCGGCTATACTCATCTATGAGGCAGGAAAAATAACGCATAATCACTATCGCGCAGCGCAGAGCAAAAAGAGGCAGCGGCAATACGCCTCTTGCCGCAAACTATTTAGTTTAATAGTCTTAAGCTCCAAGCACCCACCACTCTCACATTCATAGCT
>CAUTXC010000008.1:0-36874 GCA_963542675.1 uncultured Candidatus Saccharibacteria bacterium
TGGGCGGCAGGTGTCATCCGGTCGGCATCGTCAATAATGACAAATTGCCGAGCCGTTGCCTTGCCCTGGGTGAGTGTGTGCAGCGAGCGGATGTCATCAACACGAATTGTCCCACGTTGCTGGTCATCATGGCCCTGGCTGGTATGAGGCCGGAGGATAAGTGCGGTACGGCTCGCAACCTGCCGTGCTGCGGTCATGAGCCCAAGTCCAGGCGCACCAACAAGAAGCAATGACTGTGGTGGCTGCTGCGCTAGCTGGGCAAGACGCTGCTCGGTGCGGGGGTTATAGACGAGCGATGACATCGGCTCCCTCAGGAAAGAGTGCCATAAAGGCTGCTGGCGGTGGTGCAACAAACGTCTGACGTAGGCCAGCACGAGTCGTGATTTCGAGCTGGTAGGCGTGCAGAAGGAGGCGCTCCCCTGCCGATCCATAAATGCGATCACCAACAATCGGTGTACCAATATATGCCAGATGGACACGCAGCTGATGCGTCCGACCAGTGCGGGGACGCAGAGCGAGTAAGCTCAGGCTGGGCTGCGTGGCGAGTACTTTATAGATTGTTTGGGCAGATTTGCCGCGTGGATCGGCTCGAAAGGTGCTTGGCGCGGCCGGGTTACGCCCCAGCGGGACATCGATCTTGGCTTGCTGCTGACGGGGTTGCCCTGCCACAACTGCTAGATATGTCTTCTTAGCGTGGCGCTCGGCAAATTGCTTCTTAAGCCGCTGGAAGGCCTCAGGCGTACGTGCACCAATCATCACTCCGCTGGTGTCGCGGTCGAGTCGATGGACAATCCCTGGCCGATTTGTCTCCAGTCCAACTGAAGTATAGCGCCGGAAAAAGTCTGCTACCGTAAACTCATCATTGAGCGCACCCTTGCTATGCGTGAGGATACCAGCTGGTTTATTGATAACAATTACATCATCATCAATGTAGAGGATGGGGAGGGTTTTGTCGCTATGGTCGGTTGCATCAGGTAGGTTGATGGCGATGCTGTCGGTTTCTGCTACCAGTTGGCGTGGCTGACAGACGACTCTATCATTGACAGCGACATGGCCAGCTTTGATGTGTTTTTGCCAAGTAGAGCGACTAGTCTCGGGGTGGCGCGTTGCAAGCAGGCTATCAAGGCGCTGAGTGGTGCGCTGCTGCTGAAAAAGATAGACATCCTTACCCTTGAATGGTAGGCCGTAGGTCGCAATGTCACTGAGTGGGTTGGGGAGAATTTCCCCTGTTGCATCACTTTTTGCGGTGTAGATCTGCTGCATGATGTAGGGTGTATGATCCTCCGCTGTGTCGTCGATGAGCAAAAAGTACTGCCGGCGGTCGAAGCGAAAACGCACCAGCTGGTTGATAGGCTGTGGGTGGCTACTGGCGATTTGGTCGATGTGACGCGGGACATTATCGTCAGTTGCTTGACGAAACTGCCGTAAGATAGCAAGGAGGTCGCTTGATGTGATTTTCATACAATGACTCCATCTCGCACTATACTCATGATGTACTCCGCAAGCCAACCGCCTTTTGTACGCGGAGGAGCGTGATGCTAGCGACCTCATTCATTGCTCGCTCAGAGCGCTCGAGAGTAGCAAGCAGTGTCTCGTCGGAGATGCCTGCGAGCCGCGCTTGAAAATCAGTGAGGAAGGTAGCCACTGCTTCAGCTACTGCACGCTTGAGTGGACCATATTGGGTCTGCCCTACCCACTCGGCATTCACCTCGGCTTGCGGGCGATTGGTCAAGATTGCAAGCAGTTGAAGCAGATTAGTAATGCCTGGCTGGCGTTGCCAGTCAAAGTTGATAACACCAAGCGAGTCTGTTGTGGCAGCCATGATCTTTTTGCGCGCTTGGGCGGGGGTATCAGCAAGGTTAATCTTGGACTTTTGGTCGGTTGAACTCTTACTCATCTTCTTTTCTGGGTTTGTCAGGCTGCGAATGCGTAGACCGGTGTCGCGTTGGATGAAGGCGGTTTGCTTGGCAGTTGGCTCTGGTACAGTGAAAAGCTCGCCGAACTTATGATTCATGCGCAGTGCAATATCACGGGTAATCTCCAGGTGCTGGAACTGATCCTCACCGACTGGCACCCATCGAGCGTTGTAAAGAAGAATATCAGCTGCCATTAGGACAGGGTAATTAAAGAGCCCAACGGTGACATTATTGTTGGTATCAGCTGATTTTTCTTTAAACTGCGTCATCCGGCTCATCTCGCCAAAGCCAGTAAAGCAATCCAAGATCCATGTGAGTTCACTGTGTGCTGGGATGAAGCTCTGCCGGTAGAGAAATGTATGCTCGTCGGTGATGTCGAGCCCTGCTGCGATGAAGTACTTGAGGTTGGTTAGCGTATTCTCGTAGAGTGTTTTGTGGTCGATCGGTGTAGTAAAGCTGTGGAGGTCAGGCACAAACATATTGAGCTGGTAGTGCCCAGCGTAGTGCTGCTGCAGCTGTACCATTGGCACAAAGGCACCAAGATAATTGCCAAGTGTCGGCTCTTCATTGCTACGAATTCCGGTGAGGATAACTTCTTTGGACATATACGTAGTATAGCATTTTCGGTGGCGAGTTTGAATAAGAGATCAAAACACGCAGTATATGAGGTACTATACGAAACGATATCATTGACATAGAGTAGCATTTCTGGTTAGCTAGATAGTAAGGATTCGTTTCGAGCAATCGAGACGAGAGGAGTTAAGAAAGACGACGGGAGAACGCCACGAACGACACTTATAATGTACTGTGTATTGATTTGCTAATGTCAAGAAAAATCTAAGGAGCACCATGCTAAAAACCATCAAAACGAAAAAAAATACGACAAAATATACTCTTGTTGCGCTGGTGGCAGGCTTTGCGCTACTGAGCGTGGGGTCAAGCTATATTTATGCGCGATCCGCTCAGAATTCTCGCAATAGCAATCTATCTAACATTACTGCCAACACCAATACTGATGGATTCCAGCAATCAAATCACTACAATACACCAAAAGGCTTCATGAATGACATCCAGACAATCTTCAAAGGAACGGATGACTACTATCACCTCTACTACCTGCTCAATAAAAACTATAAGTCGAGCAACGACGGTACCGAGTGGTACCATATTCGCACCAAGGATTGGGAGCACTTTGAAGACCTCGGTGTGGCGATTCCTAAGTTTGTCAACGGCTGGTCGGCAGTTGCCTCGGGTTCGGTCTATCAGAATAGTAATGGATTTTTCCATGATTTGCCCAAAACGGCAATAATTGCCTACTTTACGAGCTATACCGAGACTGGCCAGCACCAATATGCCGCATATTCGCTGGACGATGGTCGCACCTACTACCCGTATAATCACAGCCAGCCAGTCATGAAGGCAGAATCCAAAGAGCAGAACTTCCGCGACCCACACGTCTGGTACAATGAATCTACCAAGAAGCTGATGATGTATCTGGCTGAAGGCGATAAGGTTGGTATCTACTCAAGTACTGACGGAAAAAAGTGGGAATACCAGGGTGCAACCATGCTCAACGGTAGCACGCTTGACGGCAAAGATCTTGGCCTTATCGAGTGCCCTAACCTCAAGAGTTTTTATGATCCACAAACAAAGACTACCAAGCACGTGCTACTCTTTGGGGCCAATGGCTATCAATATGGTTCGACAACAGGCAGCTACTACATGATTGGCCACCTCGAAGCCAATGGTAACTTTGTCGCCGAGCAGCAACCAGAGCGGCTTGACCACGGAACGGATTACTACGGCGCTAATTACTACCAGGAAAGCCCAACACGCGTTAAGAGTATTGGCTGGATGGGTAACTGGGAGTACTCGCAAGGGCAGATTCTGAAGGATGACGGCCAAGAGGCGAAGCATATCGGCTCGATGAGCTCAACCCATTCCCTTTCGATGACCCAAAAGGATGGAAAGTATGTCGTGCGGTCGCGCTTGATCAATAACAATGCGCGCACCAGCGGCCTCCGCACAAAGCAATCAGCTCGAACGTCGAAAACAGCACCTGATGGCTACCACAAAGAATTGCTCAAAGTCAATCGCAAAGCTTCGCAAGAGATTAGTCTTCACTTTGCAAATAATACGGCCAATACGAAAGGCCACGTTCGGGTCTTCATCAATCAAAACGACAGCCGCGTGAGTGTTGACCTTAACACCGAGACTGGCACCTACGAGGTGAAACGGAATAGCTCGAAGATCACTGGTGAAGCGAAAAATAAGTACGAAAAGGCGTATGCAGTATATAATAATTGGCAAAATCGCCAGCGCTACTTCGTCTATCTCGTTGCCGACAAAGGGAGCCTTGAGATTGCTATGCCAGATGGGCAGATCTATTCGCTGATGAAACTATCAAGTGATCCAAACATGCAGGTTGTAGTGGAGTCAAGTACTGATAATAGCGTATCGGCGACACTATGTGACTTCCAAAACAACACGCGGTAACATAACACAAGAAAAATTTCTTCTCTAACAGACAATAAAGCTCCCTGACTGTAGAAGGGAGCTTTATTATAATCAAGGAACGGTGTAGTAGTATGCAGTACTGTACCTATACTATATAGGAATAGCGAGCTTATTGTTCGAGGTGTTTGGCAATAAGCTTGGCATAGCGTTTGCGAATCTCGTGGCCAGTGATGGCTGTCTCAATCACGACATTGCGACGCTGGCGCTGGATTGCCTTGAAGTGCTTTGGTATCATCACTGCATCGAGTGTGCCGTAGAGAATCGTTATCGGTAGCGGTGGTAGATTACAGGCATCACTGAGCGAGGTTTGGAGTAAAATGCTATTGCGCGCCGTCTTGGCGTATGGCGAAAACCCTTCGCGGCTGATATGAAAATTCTTCTGCGTCCGTTTGTATTGATTGACTGCGCCGATGAGCTTTGGTGATGCGT
Organism: uncultured Candidatus Saccharibacteria bacterium; assembly: GCA_963542675.1. Taxonomy (GTDB): domain Bacteria; phylum Patescibacteriota; class Saccharimonadia; order Saccharimonadales; family Saccharimonadaceae; genus Saccharimonas. The sequence goes on from CAUTXC010000008.1 coordinate 4,863, forward strand.
TGATCGCCCTAAGAAATCCTTTACCAATTGTCTTGAGGAGCGCCTCACGTAGTGGGCGCTTAGCGATATCACGTGGTAGATAGATTGGTGGTGAGCACAGTACAAGCTTTTGGACGCGGCGAGGAAACAGCTTGGTGTATTCAATTGCGACTAGTGTACCAAGTGAGTGCCCACACAAGATCACCTGGCGCAGCGGCGCAGCATGGCGAATCGTTTTGCGCAAGGCACGCGCATGATCGGTCAGGGTATAATCGGGCCAGGCAGGCTTGCGCGATTGGCCAAAGCCCAGCAAATCAACTGCCAAGACTGGTTGGTCGCCAAGCTGATTCAGTACATCTTGCCAAATATTATGATTTACCCCAATACCATGAATAAGCACAATAACTGGTCGAGACATGTCGTGCCAATCGCCACATACTTGGGTATGCAGCGGATACGCCAGGCCAAATAGTTCGTGAAGTTTGTCGTACATACTAGTGTTGTATTGTATCATTTTTGGCAGGCTGGCCGCAAAAGAATGGTGACATTATGCATATAAGGGACCTGTAGTAACATCTCTAGTGTCTAGAAGCTACTCTATCTCATCACTCTTAGTAATATTTTACTATAGCAAATACCCTGCCATGCTGACAGGGTATGTTATGAAGTAGGCAAAATGCTTAACGCTTCGAGTATTGCTCGCGTTTGCGGGCGCTGCGCAAGCCGTATTTTTTGCGCTCTTTTTCGCGTGGGTCGCGGCGCAAGAATTCGGCCTTCTTGAGTGTGCCGCGCAGGTCTGGTGCGCCAACGGTAATCGCTTTAGCGATCGCCATCTTGATAGCATCAACCTGACCGCTGAGGCCACCACCCTTCACTAGGACGGTAACATCAAACTCTTTTTGCTTGCCAACCAAGGCCAGTGGGTCAGTCACTTCAGCTAGCAATGTCTTGTTGCCTGATAGGTAGTCAAGCGCTGACTTGCCATTGATCGTTACATTTCCCTTACCTTTGACCAGTCGAGCGCGGGCAGTAGCGCTTTTGCGCCGGCCAAGACCATAGTCGTATGTTGCTTGTGCCATTTATTGTACCTCTACTTTCTCTGGTTGCTGTGCGGTGTGGGCGTGCTCTTCGCCAGCAAAGACGCGGAGACGAGCTAGGCGGTCTGCCGCAAGCTTGTTTTTGGGTAGCATACCCTTCACAGCAGCAGTAATGATGCGCTCTGGTGCGTTTTCGCGCACTTCCTTGAGCTGAGCGTCTTTGATACCACCAGGGAAACCACTGTGATGGTAGTAGATCTTGTCCGTCTCTTTCTTGCCAGTCACAACAGCCTTAGCCGCGTTGATGACAACGACGTAGTCGCCTCCATCGACGTGCGGCGTGTAAGTTGACTTATATTTGCCAACCAAGTACTGTGCAATGGTTGTTGCGGTGCGGCCAAGTGGTGCTTGGCTCGCGTCGATCAAAATCCAGCGCCGGCTAACATCGGCTGGCTTCTGCGAGAATGTTTTGTGAGCCATAACTACTTCGCCTCCTTTGCGGTTGCCTCGGGCTTAGGCATTGGCTTGAGCTCGTCAACAAACTCAATCACTGCCATCTGCGCACCATCGCCACGGCGCAGGCGTGTCCGATACACACGCACGTGACCACTTGATCGGTGGCTGAGTTGCGGGGCAATCTGGTCAACCAATTTGATTGCCGCAGCTTGTGTGCTGAGCCCAGCAATGACAGCGCGGCGATGAGCGAGGTCACCCTTCTTAGCTTTGGTAATGAGCTTTTCGATGTAGCGCACCAACTCCTTAGCCTTTGGCAGCGTCGTTTCGATTCGCTCCTCAACAACCAAGCTGGTTGCTAGGCCTTTGAGCAGGGCTCGACGTTGATCGCGTTCGCGGCCGAGCTTGCGCCCTTTGTATCCGTGTCGATGCATTTAGAGCTCCAATTCTGCTAGTTTATCTTTTACTTCGTCGAGGGCTTTGCTGCCAAAGCCTTTGAGCTCGCGCAGGTCCTGCTCTGTCAAAGTGACGAGGTCATGAACAGTGCGAATCTCATTGTTGATGAGCGCGTTTGCGGTGCGGGCACTAAGGCCGAGGTCTTCGATCGAGGTGTTCAGCTCGTTATCTTCCTCAGCAGTCTGAGTGCCAAGTGCTGGTGCCGATACAACAGTTGTACTACCAGCAAGAGCGGTATACTGATTGACCAAAATCGCCGCAGCTTGCTCGAAGGCATCGCGTGGCGTCAAGCTACCGTCAGTCTCGACGGTCATCTCAAGCCGCTCCAGGTTGGTTTCTTGGCCAACACGAGTTGGATCGACCTTGAAGCGCACACGCGTCACAGGGCTAAACTGCGCGTCCATGGCGATCATGTCGCTGTGTAGCCGGTTGGCACTCGACTCCTCCATCGGGTAGTACCCCCGACCAGCCTCGGCCACCAGATCAATAACGACATTAGCCTGTGGGTCGTCAATTGTGCAGATAACGTGCTCAGGGTTAACAACCTCAACCTCAGCATTGGCTGCAATATCCCCAGCGGTTACTGCACCAGCGCCTTGCTTCTCAAGCCGCAGCTCGACTGGCTCATCACTGTGCACAACCAAGTCGACGCCTTTGAGGTTAAGCATGATGTCAGTGACATCTTCTTTGACGCCAGGTACGGTGGTGAACTCATGTGTCGCACCCTGCATTCGGAAAGCCGTAAAGGCTCCGCCGCGGATACTGCTCAGCAATACCCGGCGCAAGCTGTTGCCCAGCGTGTTACCGTAGCTGGCGTGCAGTGGCTCAATGACAAACGTGCTGCTGTGCGGCCCATTGTCATCGATGCGCGCCAACGCTGGATCGTGAATTAATTTAGACATGTACAAAATTCTCCTTACCCTTGTTAGCGTGAGTAGTACTCAACAATCAGTTGCTCGTTGATACCAGCCTCAGCTTCTTCGCGCTTTGGCTCGCCCGATACTTCGATCTTGAGTTTTTTGATATCGCTCTTGAGCCAACTCAGAGGTGGTTGGGAGGTGTTGCCGTAGATGTCGTCAATTGCAGTAAAGTAGCCAGACTTTGCACTCTTTGGTCGAACGGTAATGACATCCCCTGCCTTGAGGCGGATTGATGGAATGTCAACGCGGCGACCATTAAGCTCAAAGTGACCGTGGCTCACCAGCTGGCGGGCCTGGCGACGGCTCGTCGCAAAGCCAGCACGGTACACAGCGTTGTCGAGCCGGAGCTCGAGGAAGCGGAGCAGGTTCTCACCGCTTAGGCCTGGTTTGCGAGTTGCTTCGTTCATAAGCTTAGCAAACTGCTTCTCCAGCAGGCCATACATGCGGCGCACTTTCTGCTTTTCACGTAGCTGGGTTGCGTACATGCTTGGCTTGCTCTGACGGCCATGAGCGTGCTCGCCCGGAATGCCACTCTTGCGTGCCAAAATCTTGTGTGCCTTAGGGTGAAGCGCCACGCCTTCGCGGCGGCTCTGCTTCACGATTGGGCTTCTATCTCGTGCCATTTACGCCCTCCTTGCCTTTCGTGGGCGAACGCCACCGTGTGGCACACCCGTTACATCTTTGATGCTATTGACGGCAATGTCGAAGCCGGCCATTGCGCGGATTGCCGCATCACGGCCGAGTCCAACACCCTTGACAAATACGTCAACAGTGCGGATGCCGTAGCTACTCTTGGCAGCTTCTGCGGCTTTTTCTGCAGCAATCTGTGCTGCATAGGCTGTGCCCTTCTTACTTCCACGAAAACCACATGCACCAGCACTGGCAGCGGTCAAGACGTTACCTTTGCTATCTGCAAATGTGACAATAGTGTTGTTAAAGGTTGCCTGTACATGCAGCTGACCAGATGGGACCGATCGGCGCTGCTTTTTCTTGGTGGATTTTGCTTGTGCCATATCTCGTCCTTTCTCCTACGTCTTACTTGCTGCCTTTGGCTGTGCTCCGCCGACGGCGATCGCCTTACCCTTGCGAGTTCGTGCGTTCGTTCGAGTGCGCTGACCGCGTGTTGGCAAGCCATTTTTATGCCTCAAGCCGCGGTATGCACCAATGTCTTTGAGGCGTTTGATATTGTTGGTCACCAGGCGTTGCAGATCGCCTTCAGTGACATAATCTTTGTCGATAATGTCGCGAAGTTTCTGCTCCTCAGCCTCGGTGAGATCTTTCACCCGAGTGGTCGGCTCAATTTTTGCCGCCGCAAGGATGTCTCGAGCAAGCGTGCGCCCAATACCATGGATGTAGGTAAGAGCAATGTGCACTTGCTTGTCTGATGGGATAACTACCCCAGCAATTCGAGCCATGCTTAACCCTGCCTTTGCTTATTCTTAGGTTTTTTCTTGTTGATGACACGGAGTCGGCCTTTGCGCCGGACCAGCTGATCATCGGGGCTGATCTTTTTGACACTCGCACGAACTTTCATGAGCGTACAAATCTCCCTACAGGAAAAACCTGCCGTTACTGAGAACAGCGGTGATATCAGGCCGCCGCTCTACGTTATTAAACGCGTGCGCGGAAGACGATTCTACCCTTCGTGAGATCGTATGGGGTTAACTCGACTTCCACGGTATCGCCTGGGACCAAACGGATGTGATGCTTGCGCATCTTGCCGCTGATATGAGCGATAATGCTTAGGCCGTTCTCTAATTCTACCTTAAATTGCGTATTAGGCAGTGCTTCCACTACCTTGCCGCGCAATTTGATAACTTCTTTCGAACTTGCCATAGATATACAGCTTCGTATTATACGCTATTTCTCTGTAGGAGTAAAGAGAAATGGTTAGTTTTTGCATTAATTATTGTGCGATTATGAATAGTATTTTCGTGCAGCAACGGTGTTTTTATGAAAAGGCTGCGCTGCGATCACCCTACAGCAGCACTCACTGTTTTAATAATATTATGCGTAAGCGTACGCTATCTGCTCACAGTATCTTTTCTACCCTACCTCAGTTTAGCACCCCCTCTCTTTACATTTGGCATACAATACTAAGATACTACGCCACTAATGGCATACCAGTAGGCGCGGCAGCAAACTATTGCAGAAACACGAAAGACGTATCAAAATACCGCCACAGACAGAGGTAGCGGTATTATTGACAAGATATACTATAGTGGCAATTTATGCCTTTGCAGCGGTGCGACGCCGGCCGAGTAAGCGGCGCTTCTTTGGCTTGGTATCAAGGTCATCAACTGAGAAATCGTCGTACGTTACCATCAGTGCTCGTGAGTTAATCTGGCGGAGCGTCTCGAGGCCAACCGTCACGACAATGAGCAAGCTCGTACCACCGATTGCCATGTTGTTGGCGTTAATGCCAAGCTGCGCAAAGATGTAGTCGATCGCAAACGGAATGATGGCGATGAGCCCCAGGGCAAGCGACCCAAACAGGTTGAGCCGATTGACGGTGCGTGACAGATACTTTTCGGTGGTTGGGCCAGGGCGAATCCCTTCAATGAAGCCACCTTGGTTTTCAAGACTCTCCGTAATCTCGCTCGCATTAAAGACGATACCGGTGTAGAAGTAGGTAAAAGCAATGACGAGTAAGAAGTAGATCGATGGGTAAATAAGCACTGTCAGGCCACCGGTGGCGTATGTTTGAGCGGTGGGTGCCTGGAACCACTGGATAAGGTTATTTGCTAATTGCTGATTTGCACCAGGTGTCGCATGTAATAGTTGTCCCACAAAAGCTGGCAAGCTGAGGAATGCCACTGCAAAAATAACTGGTACCACACCCGCAGCAATGAGCTTGATGGGCAAGATACTCTTAATGCCACCATACGAGCTGTTGCCGCCAACCCGCTTGGCATAATTGATCGTAACGATGCGCTGCGCTTCGTTAATCTTAACGAGGAGATAAAGTAGGATGAGGCCGATCGTCCCAAGGACAACTACTGTCCAGAAGGTTGTCGGGTTAACGGGCAGTGAGAACCAGCCAAAGACGCTGAGCGAACCATTCTGAGTATTAAAGAGCGATGAGTAGATTGACCCAAAGGTGGTTGGCAGCTGACTGATTACACTGGCAAAGATGAGTAGGCTAATACCATTACCAACGCCCTGCTCTGTCATCAGCTCACCGAGCCACATCAAGAGTAGCGAGCCAGCAGTCAGTGCCGTTACTGCGACAATCCACTCGTGGAGCGAACCAGCTACCGTACCAGTTGTGCTCCCAGCCAGGACTGATTGGCGCAAAAAGTAGATGATACCGATCGATTGAGCAATCGCCAGCGGTACACTAGCGATACGCGTCCACTGATTAATTTTGCGTCGGCCCGACTCACCATCTTTGTGCATCTCCTCAAGGCTTGGGATGGCTTTGGTAAGGAGCTGGGTAATAATGCTGGCGTTAATAAACGGCCCAAGGCCGATCAAAACAATAGACAGCTGGGCCAATGCTCCACCAGTCAGGATGTTTAAAAAGCCACCAAAGTCACTCGCCGATACGACGTTCTGGATAATGTCCTTAAGTCGACTTGGCTCGGCCAACGGCACTGGCACGTGCGCCAAGAAACGATAGGCAACGATGAGCCCGAGCACGATACCAAGGCGCTTTTGCATGTCTTTATTTTTGAGCGATCGAAGAATAATCTTCCAGTTCATATGTTGTCCCTTTTGCCACTAACTACTATAACGCTATATCTAGTACAGTATACACGAATTGCTCCAGAAGCGAAAGGGTCAGCTGTCAATCCGGCTTTAAGCTCAAAAACATGCGAGAGATTCGTGTTTTTGTAGCTGACGTTCGGATACAGACTCATGGCAGCTCATAATAAATAGCGCACGATGTATATTCTCATGATATAATGCTAGATGTATTATTAATTTACTCTGATAATTTAGCTTGTTTCGATCTTGCTAAAGTTACAGAGTTGCACATAAAAGGAGGAGCAATGGCTCAAAACAACCAAGGGCTCAAGATTCGGATTCGCCTCAAGGCATACGACCACAAGGTGATCGACCAATCAGCCAAGCAAATTATCGACACCGCCCTGCGCACTGGCGCAAACGTCGCAGGTCCTGTGCCACTACCAACGCGGCGCAGCAGCTACACAGTAGTAAAGAGCCCGCACGTATACAAGACTGGCGGTGAGACATTCGAGATGCGCGTCCACAAGCGCTTGATTGACATCACCAATGCTACGCCCAAGACAATCGACAACCTCCACAACCTCAGCTTGCCAGCTGGCGTGGATGTCGAAATCCGGATGTAGCACCGCTATACGCTGATTAATCAAAAAAGAGTGATAGCAACTATCACTCTTTTTGATTTTTATTTATCCTTTATTTACGCTACCTGCTCAAACTCCTCTGCTGATAGCCTGCCTGGGATATCATCAAGCGTAATTAATGCTGACTCCATAGCATCGTAGATTGTCTGAGCGATAGATTGGCAGTTATTCTCAATCGTCATGTGAGTGTTAAATACCCAGTTCTTAAGCAATGCGGTTTTTGCAGCAAGTGTCACAGTCTCTGGTCGTATTTCCCAGCATGCACGAACGATGTCATCATAGCTCACTACTGGGTCTTCGTCCTTAAACCGTTTAATAATTTGTCGAGTCACCCACTGATGAAAGCGCTCTGCCTTTGTCTCATCGTCGATCCGCCATGATACTGCTTGCTGAGCAATCTCAAATACCTCGAGTGGCACTCCCTCGTTTGCAAGCTTTTGTAGCCCTTGCCATAGCTTTTTCTCAAACAGTGGCATATCACTATCTTCGACGATGTAATGAATAATAAAGCGATATGATTGGCCAGTTTCGCGGACAGCCATATCATTCTTATTAAATATCGTGCAGTATTTTGCAGCACACCGTGCTTGGTATAAGGGGTGGTCTTTGAAAGAGTCACCCAATCGATTAGGCATGGTAAACAGCACCAATATACATTCTGCAAGCATCCGAGCGCTTATCTCCATCAGTGGATCTTGCGCAAAGTTGAGACGAAACCCATGAAAGCCGATCGTATGCAACACGCCATTAAACTGAAAATGTTTTGCTGAGAGTTGCGGCACGATAATTGTCCCATAGCGATCTTGTTGGGTCATTGTCTTAAGATAGCTCATTTGATAGAGCGGAAATCGCTGCCCAACCGCGGCACCATCACAGGCTTGCTCAATCGCCTGCAGAATTACCGTCTCATCCCAATCAGGCGCGTGCATATTAGCAGTGATAACAATGTCACTGTTAGCTAGTGTATAAAACATCCCGTAAAATCGCTGTATATCCTGTAAAGAGATGTCGGGTGTGAGCTTTGCTCGCCACTTAATCTTTGGCCTGCTAAACATTTGGCGCTCATTGTCGCTCTTAAGAGCAATGTCAATATTTTGCTCTTCCTCAGTGATCTCGGCAAGTGTACGCTTTTTAGCAGCCTGGAAGGCACTGCGTGTGATACGTGTTTGGTATAGGCTGTGTATCATGTGACCCAGCTTTGTAGCAAACTGCGGTGCGCTCTCTGCCTGAAGTGAATAAGCCACAAAATGCTGCAGCCGATCTTGGTAGATACACGCCGACGCGCCAATGTGGTTATCATTCATGGTTTGGGTCAAGATGTGCTGGACGATACGCGGTGCTTCGTAGATGCGAGCGTCACCAGCGTACTCATACCCTGCCCGTACGGCAATGGTAGTTTGAATTGTTGTTGCGTCAGGAGTGTCGACCAGCCAGACAGGCAAACCCTGCGTGGTGGTATGCTTCGTGATAGTATAGTTCATAGCGGTATCATATCATCTTTTGTGTAAAAAACAAAAATACCTCCCCTGTGGGAGGTATTTTGTGAGTTTGCGAGTACTGTGCAAACTACTTGACGATGTTGGTCACAACACCGGCACCGACTGTACGGCCACCTTCGCGGATAGCGAAATCTTGACCCTTGTCCATAGCGATTGGGGCGTTCAAGGTCACCTTGAAGGTTACTTGGTCGCCTGGCATCACCATTTCCTTGTCGGCAGGGAGCTCAATCTCACCAGTCACGTCCGTTGTGCGGAAGTAGAACTGTGGCTTGTAGCCCTTGCTAAATGGTGTGTGGCGGCCACCCTCTTCCTTCTTAAGGATGTAGACTTCCGCCTCAAACTCGGTGTGTGGGGTGAGTGTGCCTGGAGCGACAATCACCTGACCGCGCTCGATCTGGGTGCGCTCGATACCGCGCAGCAACAGACCAGCGTTGTCACCTGCCTGACCTTGGTCGAGGCTCTTCTTGAAGGCTTCAACACCAGTCACGACAGAGGTCTGAGTTGGCTTAAGACCAACAATCTCTACTGGGTCGTTGATCTTGATGACGCCCTGTTCGATACGGCCAGTTGCAACTGTACCACGACCCTTGATCGAGAAGACATCCTCGATTGGCATCAAGAATGGCTTGTCAAGGTCGCGCTGAGGCAACTCGAAGTAGTCGTCCATAGCAGCCACCAGCTCCATCACGGCGTCTTCTGCCTCGGTGTCGCCCTCGAGCGCCTTGGTAGCAGAACCCTTGATGATTGGTGCGTTGTCGCCATCGTAGCCGTTCTTGGTGAGCAGCTCGCGGACGTCCATCTCAACCAACTCAACCAACTCTGGGTCAGCCAAGTCCATCTTGTTGAGGAAGACGACGATCTTTGGCACACCAACCTGGTGAGCAAGCAGCACGTGCTCGCGTGTCTGTGGCAATGGACCGTCGTTGGCGGCAACCACTAGCACAGCACCGTCAATCTGAGCGGCACCAGTAATCATGTTCTTGACGTAGTCGGCGTGACCTGGCATGTCAACGTGCGCGTAGTGGCGCTTCTCCGACTCGTATTCCTGGTGGGAGCTGGCGATGGTAATACCGCGTTGCTTCTCCTCAGGAGCGTTGTCGATGTCTTCGTAGTTGCGAGGCTTGTTTACATCGCTTGGAAGACGCTTTGCCAACACGTGAGTGATGGCAGCCGTTAACGTTGTTTTACCGTGGTCGACGTGACCCATAGTACCAACGTTAATGTGTGGCTTACTTCGATCGAAATCTGCCATGTAGGTAAGTACTCCTTACTTATGTTAATATTTGGTACGACGCGAGCTACTTGCCGGAGTAGGGACACTACGACAAAACGCGTCGCGCGTTAGGATTTATTATAGGGTGCGGTGGCAAAAAAGTAAAGTAGCTAGTCCCACCAAACATACCACTGTCGACTGCTATATACCTGGTTTGCCAAAGCTTCAAAGGTCTCCGACCCTTGATAGACTGCGTCGCCATATGAAAAATAGAAGAGCTCAACGGCAACCGCCTTAGCATCAGCATCGGTCTGTGGTGGACGCTCGACGTAATACTCAACAGTATCATGGCTGATAGCGGCAGGCACAGCACCGTACTTCTCATACCAATAGCGCGATACCGCCACCTGGATAGCTGGCTCGGGACAATCATTCCAACCACCCATACAGAGATAGGCGAGTGCCTCATACGGCGCTGTGGTTGGTAGTTTGATAATAATAACCGGATTGTCGCTATCTGCCTGGAATGGGCTGATGAAGTCAACTGTAGTAGGGTCATCGTCATCAGGCGACGCCGAGAAGCCCGGCGCAAAATAGTCATCTACAGTAGAGATCTGCTGATTCTTTTTCGCCGTTTCAGCTGGCAGCTCCTGCGCGATCCGAGCAAAGAAGGCTGGTACATCAATTGCCTGCGATGCTTCCATGGTGCGCCGCACAAGCTCGGGGACTGTCTGGACGCCAGCGTTCTCTAGGCCTTGCGCTATCTCATCTAGGATGAGGTCATCAAGTGTCACAATCACCGGTGTAAAGCCCTCGTGCTTACCCTGCTCGCGTAACTGTAGATAGTGCTGCGTTGCATTAACGACTTCGCATTCTACGTAATCGACGCCGCTCCCGGCAAAGAGTTTTTTGAATCGCTGCATTGTATCTGACATAGTATTCCTCCTTGGGCGCATTATAGCATGGAGGGATGCATCAGTCATTGCTGAGCGCGGCGAAGAAGGTGTGAACCTTTGGCTGGGTGGAGTGATTAACGACCTGCGCTGGCGTACCATCTTCAATAATCTTACCCCCGTCAAGGAAGACAATCCGTGATGCGACGTCGCGCGCAAACGACATCTCGTGTGTGACGACGATCATCGTAATCCCTGTTTCGGCAAGGTGCTTAATAACCGCTAGTACCTCGTCAACCATCTCAGGGTCGAGCGCACTCGTTGGCTCATCAAAGAGTAAGATTTTTGGCTGCATTGCCAAGGCACGGGCAATCGCTACCCGCTGCTTTTGCCCACCCGAGAGATGACTCGGGTATTCTTGGGCTTTGGCGCGAAGGCCAACCAGATCGAGCATTTGAAGCGCCTGACGCTTAGCTTTGGCTCTCGATAGTTTGCGCACCTTGAGTGGTGCAAGCATGATATTTTCGAGTACGGTCATATGCGGAAAGAGGTTAAACTGCTGGAAGACCATGCCAAGTTCAGTCCGGGCTTTGTTGAGGTCGGTCGCTGGATTAGTCATATCAATACCATCAACCCATACTTCCCCGCTTGTCGGCGTCTCAATCATATTAATACAGCGAAGCAGCGTGCTTTTGCCACCACCACTCGAGCCCAAGAGAACGACAACCTCTCCCCGCTTGATTGTCAGGTCAATGCCGCGCAAGACATAATTATTGCCATAGTGCTTGCGGAGCTGCTTGATATTAATCATGCGCTTTAAGCCTCCTCTCTACCCGATTCATCACCCACGTAAATAGCGTGGTGAGGGCAAGGTAAATCATTGCAGCAGCAAAGAGCGATTCAAAGGCGGTGGCCGTTTGAAAGCGGATATTATCAGCGCCACGCATCAGATCGTTCATGCCAATCCAGCCAACGACTGATGTCTCTTTGAGGAGCGAAATCCCTTCGCTGATCAGTGACGGCAATGACTGCTTGAGTGCTTGAGGCAGGATGATATAACGCATGGTTTGCCAGCGACTCAAGCCAAGCGAGCGCGCCGCTTCGACTTGTCCGTTGTCGATACTTTCGATCCCGCCGCGAATAATCTCAGCAATATACGCACCACTGTTGATACCAAAGGCAAGGCTTGCAATCCACAGTTTTGGCACCCCACGGTACGAGCCAAATACCACGTAATACATAATGAGTAGCTGCACCAAAGCAGGTGTGCCGCGAATGACCGTGGTATAGGCATGAGCCAAGCTCATCCATGGCCGCCAGCGCTGGAGGCGATGTAGTTTGCATGTACGAAATGGTTGCCAAGCAGACTGCTGCATGAGAGCGACAACCAGGCCAATCACAAGCCCAATGATTGTCGAGAAGACGGTGAGAAGGATGGTCACTTCTAGGCCACGCCACAAGAATAGATAGCGCTCATCGCCAAAGAGGATATCCCACACATTCATGGTCGGGCCACTCCGAAGTGTTTTTTGACGAGTTTATCGTAGCGGCCATCACGCTTCATTGCGGCAATGCTGGCGTTTACCTCAGCGAGTAGTTTGCTATTACCTTTTTTGATAGCAATGGCGTAATCCTCGTGCGAGAGGTTGCGTAGCAAGGCAACAAGTTGCGGGTTCGTGACGAGGTATTGCTGAGCTGGCCCATCATCCATAATGGCAGCGTCGATCCGCCGACTACTGAGCTCTTGCACGACACTAGCTGTCGATTGGAGTTGTACCACGTGTGCCCCACGAATCTTGTGTGCCAGTGTATCGGCTGTAGTGCCAAGCTGTACACCAATTCGCCTGCCAATGAGGCCATCACTGGTGGCAATTGTTGAGCCAGTCTTTGGTACAATTATCTTTTGCGCTGCAGTATAGTATGTGTGCGAAAACTCAGCATTCTTACGCCGATCTGGCGTGACAGTCATACCAGCTGCAATGAGGTCGATTCGCCCAGCCTGTAGTGCTGGCAAGAGGCCATCAAAGGCGATCTCCTCAATTTGTAACGAACGGTTTGTGTCCTTAGCAATCTCCCGCACAAGGTCAATATCAAAGCCAACGATCTCCTGCCCCTGCTTATATTCAAACGGCTTAAAGCCAGGGTCGGTGCCCAGCACGAGTGTTTTTTCCAGGCCACTGCCAGCCGTCTTGGTGGTGGAGGCTGCTGGGCTCAGCTCGACATCCCAATACATATAGCTCAGCAAAGCTACTGCCACAGCAGCGAAACTCAGCCATGTAAGCCGTGTCAGTCTGCGTTGCCGACGAGTAGGTTGCGTCATGCATATAAGTATAAGCGCTTTGCTAGACGGATGCAAGTACTTGTATTGTTCTATTTACCGCGCTATGATAAGAATACAAAAGCAACACGTAAGGAGGCACCCTATGAGTAGTCTTACAAAATACAATCCATTTGAGGAATTGCGCGCATTGCAGCGGCAGCTGTTTGACAATCCCTTTACTACGACACTCAGCCAAGCTGTCGCAACTGATGTCTATACGGTAGATAATACACTGGTTGTTGAAGCGCACGTGCCAAACTTTGCCGAGGAAGACCTCGATGTAAGCCTTGACAATGGTGCGCTCGTCATCCGCGGCGAACGGCATGAAAAAACCGAGGACAAACAGCGCAACTACGTCGTTCGTGAGAGCAGCACAAGCTTCTGCCGTCGTGTACAGGTACCAGATGGTAGCGATGTTGAGCAGATTAAGGCCCATCTGGAGGACGGCATCTTGAGGGTAACGGTACCACTGAAGCCACTGCCAGCGCCGCAAAAAATTGCCGTCAAAAAAATAGCCAAGCACGACAAGAAAACGAAAAAGTAGTACAAACCATAGCTTTGCATTAACAAAAGCCGACATATATGTCGGCTTTTGCGCACTATTCACCATTCCTCGCGCTGAGACAAGATAATAAAACACCCCTGTAATAGAGGTGTTTTATAGAGATAATACAAGAAGGCTTACTTGCTGCGCTTCTCGATAATCTCCTGCGCGACGTTTGGTGGAACTTCCTCATAGTGGGCAAGCTCCATCGTGCTAGCAGCTCGGCCCTGCGACATTGAGCGGATGTCGCTGGTGTAGCCAAACATGTTTGCCAGTGGCACAATAGCCTTGACGAGCTTCGCGCCGCCCATCAAGTCTTCCATTGCCTCAATGCGGCCCCGGCGGCTATTGAGGTCGCCAATGATATCACCCATGAATTCCTCAGGTGTTGTCACCTCAACCTTCATCACTGGCTCGAGCAAGACTGGGTTGGCCTTCTTGATACCCTCGCGGGCAGCCAAGTGAGCAGCCAGATTGAAGGCAAGCTCGCTTGAGTCAACATCGTGGTAGCTTCCGTCATACAAGGTTGCCTTGACGTCAACAACTGGATAGCCAGCAATCACACCACCATCGAGTGTCTCCTTAATACCCTTCTGTACAGCTGGGCGATACTCTTGTGGCACCACACCACCCTTGATTTCGTCGAAGAATTCATAGCCCTTGCCTGGCTCATTCGGCTCAAAGCGTACCCAAACATCACCGTACTGGCCACGACCACCAGACTGCTTGGCATGCTTACCCTGCGCCTCGGCCGTGCCCTTGATGGTCTCGCGGTAGGCAACTTGCGGCTCACCAACATTGGCCTCAACGTTAAACTCGCGCTTCATGCGGTCGATCAAAATCTCTAGGTGAAGCTCACCCATACCGCTCATGATAGTCTGGCCTGTCTCTTCATCGGTGTAGACGCGGAAGGTTGGGTCTTCTTCAGCCAGGCGTTGCAGAGCAATACCCATCTTTTCTTGGTCGGCCTTAGTCTTGGGCTCCACTGCGATCGATACCGGTGGCTCAGGGAAGCTAATTGCCTCAAGAGCAATTGGGTGCGCTTGATCGCACAAGGTATGCCCCGTAAAGGTACCCTTCAGGCCTACCACAGCAGCAATGTCACCAGCGCCCACGCTGTCGATCTCTTCGCGCTTATCGGCATGCATCCGGACGATGCGCCCCACACGCTCCTTTTCACCTGTCGTTGTGTTAAGAACGTAGCTACCGGCAGTCAAGCGACCACTGTAGACACGGATGAAGATCAGCTTACCAACAAATGGGTCGGCAGCCAGCTTGAAGGCTAGTGCAGTCATTGGCTGCTTGTCATCGGGCTGGCGGCTTACTTCGTCGCCAGTCTTGGGGTTCTTACCCCAGATTTCACCAACATCAAGCGGGCTTGGCAGGTAATCTACCATCAGGTCAAGCACCTTCTCGACGATCACACCGCGGCCATCGCCACCTGTCACCAAGAAGAAGTCACCAGCCAAGACACGTTGGCGCAGCGCTGCCTTGAGCTCGTCAATAGTAATGGCATCCTCACCTTCGTCGAGGAACTTCATCATCAGGTCGTCATCGGCCTCAACAGCGTTCTCAACGAGCAGGCTGCGAGCCCGCTCTGCCTTGTCGAGCATATCAGCTGGGATCTCGCCCACCTTAAGCTCGTGGTCGGTGTAGTCATCATAGGTGTAGGCCTTCATGTCGATAAGATCAACCACGCCGCAGACATCCTTCTCAAAGCCAATTGGCAGGTGGATTGGGAAGGCCTGCTTGCTGAGGCGATTATGGATTGACTCGATCGACTTGTAGAAGTCACCACCAGTCTGATTGATCTTGTTCACGAAGCAGATACGTGGCACACCGTATTTGTTAGCCTGGCGCCACACGGTCTCACTCTGGGCTTCTACCCCCATTTTGCCATCAAAGACTGTCACTGCGCCGTCGAGCACCCGCAGGCTGCGCTCCACCTCAGCGGTAAAGTCGATGTGCCCAGGGGTATCAATGATGTTAATCTTATGACCCTTCCAGAAGCAGGTCACCGCTGCAGAGGTAATAGTAATACCACGCTCTTTTTCTTGGGTCATCCAGTCAGTGGTAGCACCACCATCATCGCCTTTCACTTCGCCAATCTTGTGGTTAATACCGGTGCGGTACAAAATACCTTCTGTCGTCGTCGTCTTACCGGCGTCGATATGGGCAATAATACCAATGTTGCGAAAGTCCTTCAGAGGGACATTCTTGGGGGTTGCCATAGGGGGCTCCTTCTCTCCTTACGTGTTTTTTAGCATGAGTAATACAACTCTCAACGATTGATTATAGCATGGATTGGATGTGGGCGATAGAGTAATTATCACCCCTGATGAGTCTATCTACTCCTGCTAGCCAGGGAGCCGTTCGCCGTTTTTTGACCACACGCCGTAGCGGTCTGGCGCGGTGGTGCGCATTGCTTGAGGCACAGCATCGTACTCACCTGGTGGTAAGCCGCTTGTGTTGACATAGAGCAGCTTGTATTCGGTTTGCTGAGCATTGGTGACGTACAGGTAGGTGTTGCTGGTTACATCAGTGGTACTGCCCTGGGTGACGCTGGGAAGCGTGGTAATGTAGGTTGGTACTAATTGACGCAAGAATGTGGCGCTATCGCGGCGCTGGTAGGTGGGGGTGGTACTACCAGCAGTCCGAGCAACTGGGTATGCACCATTTTTGGTATAGTAGCGATCAAGCGCTTGGCGCATTGCTGTGAGGTCGGCCACGCGAGTCCGCCCCTGTGCACCGGCTTGGATACGTTGGTACGAGACGAGTGTCAATGTAGCAAGGATGGCAATAATAACGATCACAACCAGCAACTCTACCACAGTATAGCCAGCGTGTTTTTTCTGCATTAACTTCTGCATTAACCAATTTTTCATAGCGCTCATGCTTTGCATTATACGAAGTACCTTGCGTTTAGGCAAGGGCCATTGCTGCCAACCTAGCTGGCAGTGTATAATGGCACTATGCAACCACGTGGATCATCCTCCTCACCTCAATATCGACGCTCACACCTAACACCGCTCGGGCTGGCCATTCGCTTTGCTTTGGCTGGTTTGGCGGTTGTTGCTATGGCGGCAGGGATTATTTATATCGCAACTCGGCCACACAAAGCCAAGAACACCGAACAACACACCGAGACAAAGACTGGTCCACGCGAGCAGCTCACTGCCACCAAGACACTGGATCGTGCTAAGAAATACTTCAAAGGGACAGAAGCTGTTAAGTCATCACTATCAACACCGGTCAAGGCAGAGGGTTTTCGCTTTTATTCTATCGCTACCGACCCGAGCAAAACTAAGAGTGCTGCCGCTACCCTATCTAAGGCTGAGGCTACGCGCAACGTTACTGCTTTGGAGCACATGCTCGACTATGATCAATTCACGCGCTATGTCGTGCAAGATGGCGACAAAGATGGCCCATACCTTGCAGACTTTACACGTAGCAATGGCGACGTAACCTGCCAGATTAGTAATACCCCACTTGACCCAAATGACCCGAAGAATAAAGAAACTCGCTTCGTTGAGTTTAAATGCCTTGATGCTGCAGATTATAAAGACCTCGCCAAGCAGCAAGCTCCTCTCTACAATGCCTACTCGCCTGCTGCAAGTTCGAGTTATAACGTCGGCATTGTCGGCACGATGACGGTGCGCGAGAGCAAGCTTGCAGGCTATCGCTTAGCAGAGATACCACTGGGTGGTGTACAACCCGAGTCGCACCTCTTTAATTCGCAAGGAACAGCGCTGTTTTATCAATCGAGCGATGGGCGCTGGGTATTCTTCCAGATCCGCCAAAACGATATGCTCACATGTGATGTCTATAAAGTCCAGCTCCGCAACGCCAAGAAAGTCGACTTACGGCAAGTCTACGAAGGCGACAAATGCCGCGACCTCAGCAAAGGCGAAGTAGTGACGGTAGAGATGCCGAAGTATCAGTAGAGTGTTGATCGCACATATAGCTGATACTACACTAACTTATTTAAATTTAGTGATATCATAAATATATGGACACACCCTACGACTGCATCATCATTGGCGGAGGCATGGCAGGGTTAACCTGCGCCGCACATCTCACAGATAGTGGGTTGCATGTCAAAGTACTTGAAAAGAATGATCGTCTTGGCGGACGCATACGGTCTTTCTATGATGAAGACGTCACTATCGAAACC
This sequence comes from uncultured Candidatus Saccharibacteria bacterium, assembly GCA_963542675.1. Lineage (GTDB taxonomy): Bacteria > Patescibacteriota > Saccharimonadia > Saccharimonadales > Saccharimonadaceae > Saccharimonas. The sequence continues at coordinate 22,685 of CAUTXC010000008.1, forward strand.
GGTGCATCATTTCTTGCTGGTTTTTATGAGACTGCTCACAAACTCGTCAAAGATTGCGGTATGGATGCTTCCTCTCAGAAGGACAGCCAAGAGACATGGCTCTATCGTCCTACGAAGCCGCTTGGCCCAATTTGGCCGTTGAGCGCACTCAAAGCCTCGCCGTCGTTATCTCGCGCTGGCAAGTTACGCGCACTACGCGGAGTCGTTTCTATGCTCTTTGATGCGAAGCGGCTGACAACACCAGCTATTACGCGTGAATTAAAACGATTTGATAATGAAACCGTTGTAACATGGGGAGAAAAGGCGTTTGGGAAAGAGGCCTACCAAAATGTGCTCGAGCCAATGGTGCGCGCACTATTCTTCTGGGATTGTGCACATACATCACGCGGACTGGTGCCTCCAATTATTAAGGGCGTCATGGAAGACCGGCATTTCTATCGCCTACCTTCTGGAATGAGTAGTCTGCCATCCGCAATCGGCGATAAGGTACCTCATGTATTAAATACACAGGTTGATGCAGTCCGTGCTGAAAGCCACCACCTCTATCGGGTCGATACATCACAAGGTACATTTAGCGCTAAATCTGTTGTTGTCGCATCACCTGCACGACATGCAATTCGTATCCTGACAGGCGGAGGCCTGCATTGCAGCAAAAGTCTGAACGCAATTGATTATAGTTCAGTCACAGTCGGCATAATTAAAACATCCGTTTCTGATGACCTTGGCGTTGGAAATCGAACGATTGTCATTTCAAGTGAATATGTCACACCACTTGTCGCAATTAAAGTAATTCAGACAAAGAGCAAGCCTGCATATATTCGATTCTATTGGAGGGCGCAAGGTAACCTAGAACAGCAGCATCTCCAGCGAGAACTTGTCAACCAGCTGACTAGAATGAACTTGCCATCCGTAGCTGACGCTGCACGTCGTGGTGAGGTGGTAGACGTCGTGCGATGGGATACTGCAATTCCAGTATTTGATGTCGGCAGCGTTGCACGAACAACTGCTGCACGATTTGAAGATGGACTCCCACCAGGTGTCTTTCTGGCCGGAGACTATATGAAAGCGCCCCACCTCGAGGGTGCTGCAGTAAGCGGAGTCCAAGCAGCAGCCCGCGTGTTGGCACACGTTAGTGATCGTACGTAATTCTTTTAACCATAGTTGGTTAGCATCAGAGCATTACTGCTATACAAAAAGAGCCCCACTCTCTCAAGCGGGGCTCTTCTGCTCTAGACTAGCTTTCCCTACAGCTCATCAGTAGCGATTGTCACTTCTGGCTCAGCCTCTTCAGCCTGGGCTTCGGCGACAAACTCATCCTCTGGAGAGTCATTCTCCTCGAGCGGCAGTGGGTGCGCACCCGTACCGACCGGTACTTTGTTACCGATGATGACGTTCTCCTTAAGACCCTTGAGGTGGTCGGCGCGGCCACTGGTGGCAGCGTTGATTAGCACGCGAGTCGTGTCTTGGAACGACGCAGCAGACAGCCAGCTATCACTCCAGATACTCACCTTGGTGATACCAAGCAGCAGCTGTGCATACTGGGCTGGCGTTTTGCCCTGGGCAACGAGTTCCTTGTTAGCATCAACCACTGATGCCTTGGAGATGATGTCACCCATGACGAAGGTGCTGTCGCCTGGATCATCAATCTGCACCCGGCTAAACATCTGCCGGACGATGATCTCAAGGTGCTTGCCAGCCACATCCTGGCCCTGCGCAGCATAGATGCGGAGCACTTCGTTGATGATGTAGCGCTGGGTTGCCTCTGTGCCCTTAAGGCGCATGAGGTCGTGCAGGTTGAGCGAACCAAGTGTCAGGCGATCGCCTGGCTCGACCATATCGCCTGGCTTGACGACGAGGTACATCGTGCCAGGGATCTCGTAGCGAACTGGTGCTGTAGCATTGCCTGTGAGGACAAGCGAATCACCAGTGGACTCAACCACTCCATCAAACGGTGCAGTAAGTGGCTGCGTGCCATCGTCGAATGACGCAATGACGTCGCCAACCTTGACCTTACTGCCCGATTGTACCATCACCATGCGGCCATCGAGCGGTATACGCTCTACCTTACCTGCTTGCGGCGTGACCTGTACAACGTACTTCTTGCCATCTTCCCAGATATCGACCAAACCAGCGACTTCTGTGACGTAGGCCTGACCTTTCGGGTTACGTGCCTCAAAGAGCTCCTCGACACGTGGTAGACCCTGGGTGATGTCTGACCCACCAACACCAGAGCTGTGGAAGGTATTAAGCGTCAGCTGCGTACCAGGCTCACCGACTGACTGAGCAGCAATGACGCCAACTGGCTGCGAACCATCGACGAGCTGGCCAGTTGCCATGTCGATCCCGTAGCTCTTGCGTGGAATACCGTGCAAGTTCTTAGTAGAGAGGACAGACTGGATACGTACTTGGTCGATCGACTGATCTGCCTCGATGGCGTTGGCAATCTCACGTGTAATGAGCTGGTCGCGGTCGAGGTGGCCTGGCACTGCCTCGGCGGTGTAGCGGCCAAACAAGCGGTTGCCAAACTCGATCATTGTCTCCTCAGACTCATTGCGATAAATAGTGAAGCCATCGTCGTCACCCTCTTCATCCTCAACAGTAAAGACATCCTGCGAGACATCGACCAAACGACGCGTGAGGTAGCCAGAGTCGGCCGTCTTGAGGGCGGTATCGATAAGACCCTTGCGAGCACCACGCGTTGCCACGAAGGCCTCCAGGCTCGACAACCCTCGCTTGAAGTTGCTACGCACTGGCAGCTCAATCTCACGGTTGGCAGCATCCACCTGGATACCGATCATCGCACTGGCTAGCTTAATATTGTTGACACTACCACGAGCACCAGAGTTCACCATTGTTGCGACAGAGGTGTCCATGTGGGCCAACTGGCTGCGCAGGAAGTCCTCTACCTTGCGGTCGACGGTGCGCCAGTTGTTGACGGTCAATGTGTAGCGCTCGTCCTCGGTAATGAGCCCTTGATCGAGCTGCTCCGAGATCGCAGCAGAACGTGCGTCACCCTCAGCCACGAAGTCAGCAATCTCGTCGAAGCTGAGATAGTCTTCCATACCAGTCGACACCGCAGCAGTGGTGGCAAAGCGGAAGGCCAAGCCCTTCATGCGGTCAGCAGTGATAGCAGTCTCAGCAGCGCCATAGCGCTCGAAGATCTGACCAAGCACCCGCTTAAGCTCTTTCTTGGTCTGGACATTGTTATTGTAAGGGAAGTCCTCTGGCAGGATCTCGTTAAAGAAGACACGCCCCAGGGTGGTTGTCCGGATCTCACCCTTAGCCCGAATACGGATCGGACTTTGCAGGTGGAGCTTGCCCATGTCGTAGGCTAGCTCAGCAGCTCGGCTGTCGGCAAAGACGGCAACAGTGTCAGTCTGAGCCGAGGGTTTCTCGTATGTGAGGTAATAGTTACCGAGCACCACGTCCTGGTCGATACTGAGGACTGGGCTCCCGTCGGCAGGCTTAAGCAGGTTATTGACGGCACTCATCAGCTCGCGCGCTTCAGCTTGGGCCTCGGCGCTGAGTGGCAAGTGAACAGCCATCTGGTCGCCGTCGTAGTCGGCATTAAAGCCGTTAGCGACGAGCGGATGAAGCTGGATCGCCTTACCCTCAACCAGCTTTGGCTGGAAGGCTTGGATACTCAAGCGGTGCAGTGATGGCGCGCGGTTGAGCAGAACATACTTGCCCTTGATTACCTCATCCAATGCATCCCACACAACCGCTTCACCTGCCTCAATTAGGCGCGTTGCACTACGGATGTTGTGGGCGTAATCGCCCTTGATGAGCCAGCTGATGACAAATGGTTTGAAGAGCTCAATTGCCATCTGCTTTGGCAAGCCACACTGGTGAATCTTGAGCTTCGGGCCCACCACGATAACCGAACGGCCTGAGTAGTCGACGCGCTTACCCAGCAAGTTCTGGCGGAAGCGCCCTTGCTTGCCCTTAAGCATATCGCTAATACTCTTAAGGCGGCGGCGTCCACCAGTTGCATTGACAGCGCGGCCACCACGAGCAGCCGAGTTATCAATCAGGCTATCGACCGCTTCTTGCAGCATACGCTTCTCGTTGCGCTGAATTACCTCTGGTGCGTTGAGCTCGATGAGCTTCTTGAGACGGTTATTACGGTTGATGACGCGGCGGTAGAGGTCGTTGAGGTCACTCGTCGCAAAGCGTCCACCGCTCAGGGCTACCATTGGCCGCAGGTCTGGTGGAATGACTGGCAAAACTGTCATACACAGGCTTGATGGCTTAATGCCTGCCGCTTGCATACCCTCAAGCACCTTAAGGCGCTTCAGTAGCTTCTTCTCGCGTTGACCGCGCGCCCCTTCAGCTTCTTCCTGCAAATCAGCGATGAGTGCATCGAGGTCGATATCATCAAGGAGCGCCTTGAGGGCATCACCACCCATACCAACCTTCACGAGCTCCTCATACTCTTCGGGGAGATTACGGTAGTCAGTATCGCTTAGAAGGGCGCGCTTTTGTAGGCTCTCAAGCTGAGCTTTCTTTTGGCTGTAGGTTGCCTCAAGCTCTTCGTATTCGCGTGTTTGCTGCTCAGCAAGAGCCTTCACGTCTGCCCCATCAGCCTCAGCTTCACGCTGGAAGCGAATCTTGATGGCAGCCCGTGCCGCCTCAGTCTCAGCCTCAAGGTCAGTCAAATAAGCGTCGCGTGTCTCGGCGTCGACGTCGAGGATGACATAGGTAGCAAAGTAGGCGATCTTTTCGAGATTGCGCACCGTAATGCCTAGCAAGAGGCTCATCGCACTGGGTGTGCCGCGCATAAACCAAATGTGCGCAACAGGGGTCGCTAGGCTAATGTGCCCCATCCGCTCGCGACGCACGATCGACTTGGTGACAAGTTCACCATTCTTATCTACTGCAGCTTCGCGGCTGCGCACACCCTTGAGCTTGCTGTCGTGTGGGTTGATATCTTTGACTGGGCCAAAAATTCGCTCACAAAACAGGCCATCGCGCTCAGGCTTCTGGGTTCGATAGTTAATCGTCTCCGGCTTGGTGACTTCGCCGTAGCTCCACTTGAGGATATCCTCGGGGCTGGCGACGGCCAAGCGTACCGCATCAAAATTGGCGATATCGTGATCTGTTACCACGTGGGACATCTTAGGCTTCCTCCTCGCTTAGGTTTTCTACTGTGTCAATATCTTGGACGGACATGCCGCTGTCATCGGCGATCGTGCCAATGCCGTCGGATTCATCAAGATAAGTTGCTTCGTCATCGCTCTCGTCAGATGGGACGGTTTTGTCGGCAGGGCCCGCAGCAGCAATGACATGCTCGGCATCGACCGACTCGTCAGACTCATCCAGCAGGTCAACACGCAGACCCAAACCTTGCAGCTCCTTGACAAGCACATTGAAGCTCTCAGGCAGCTTTGGCCCAGCAATTGGCTCATCCTTGATGATTGCCTCGTAGGCTTTGGCGCGGCCATACACGTCGTCTGATTTAATTGTCAGCATCTCCTGTAGAGTAGTCGCGGCACCGTAAGCTTCGAGTGCCCAGACCTCCATCTCTCCGAGGCGCTGACCACCATTTTGAGCCTTACCACCGAGTGGCTGCTGAGTCACCATGGTGTATGGGCCAGTGCTGCGGGCGTGGATCTTATCGCTCACCATGTGGTGGAGTTTGATCATATGCATCACGCCGACCGTTGTACGCTCCTCGAATGGCTCGCCGCTCAGGCCATCGTAGAGTTGGCTCTTACCGTCGCGCGCAATGCCAGCCTTTTCAAGCTCATCCTTGATGGTATCGGCTGGCACACCGTTGAACGGCGGCGTGGCAACCTTGTAGCCAAGTGCTCGTGCAGCCATACCGAGGTGCGTCTCAAAGAGCTGGCCAAGGTTCATACGGCTTGGCACACCAAGCGGGTTGAGGATGACATCAACAGGAGTACCATCAGCCAGGTATGGCATATCCTCTACCGCCATAACGCGGGCGCATACACCCTTGTTACCGTGGCGGCCAGCCACCTTGTCGCCAACACCAATCTTACGCAATTGGGCGACAAAGATCTGAATTTGCATCAATACACCCGTCTTAAGTTCATGGCCATTCTCGCGGCTAAATACCTTGACGCCAACAACTTTACCGCCACCAGCATTGTTCATGCGCTGGCTGGTGTCGCGCACATCCTTGGCCTTTTCACCAAAGATTGCACGCAGCAAGCGCTCCTCACTACTGAGCTCTTGCTCACCCTTTGGCGTAATTTTTCCAACCAAGACATCACCCGCCTTGACCTCAGAGCCAATCTGTACAATACCACTCTCATCCAAGTGGCGAAGGCTGTCCTCACTCACATTGGGAATATCGCGCGTCACGATCTCTGGACCAAGCTTTGTCTCACGCACCTCGACGGTATAGTCCTTGATGTTGATGCTGGTAAGAGTGTCATCTTCTACCAAGCGGCGGCTCAAAATCACAGCATCGTCCATGTTATAGCCACCCCACGGCATAAAGGCTACCAGCAAGTCCTTACCGAGGGCGAGCTCACCATCGGCAATGGACGCGCCCTCGATGAGCGTGTCACCCTTCGCAACGGTTTGGCCGCGGCTAACCCGGACTTTTTGGTTAATACAACGATCGTCATTGCTCTTGGCAAAGTGGATCAGGTCATAGCGCTTGATGCCATCAGCATAGCGCACCTCGACTGCTTCGCCATCAGCCCGAATCACTTCTCCATCAGCCTCTGCCGTCACAAGCTGGCTCGAGTTGCGCGCCACCTCGTGCTCAATGCCAGTGCCAACCGTTGGCGACTCTGGCTGCAAAAGCGGCACTGCCTGGCGCTGCATGTTAGAGCCAGTCAAGCTGCGGTCAATACGGTTCTTCTCGATAAATGGCACGAGACTCGCGGTCGACCCAAGGATCTGCTTGTGTGCAGCGTCCATGAAAGTGACTTCGCTGGTATCTACCTGCCCTGGCTGGAGGAACTTGCGCGCACTGACACGATCGCGTACGAAGGTGCCATCCTCATTAAGGCGAGCACCAGCGTCAGCAATCACCTCAGTTACTTCTTGCGAGGCATCGAGGTAGACGATTTCATCAGTCACGCGGCCATCAACCACCTTGAGGTATGGTGTCTCAATAAAGCCGTATTCGTTGATACGTGCGTAGGTGGCGAGGTTAAGCACCAGACCAATGTTAGCACCCTCCGGTGTCTCCACCGAGCAAATCCGGCCATAGTGGGTAGGGTGAGCATCGCGCACTTCAAAGCCGGCTCGCTCGCGGCTCAAACCACCAGGCCCCATCGAGCTCAGGCGACGCTTGTGACTCAACTCCGACAGTGGGTTCACCTCATCAAGCAGCTGGCTCAGCTGGCTACTGGCAAAGAACTCGCGCACTGCTGCCACTACCGGGCGAGCATTAATCAGCTGGCTTGGCGTAACCGTCTCGAGGTCGCTCATGCTCATGCGATCCATTGCATTGCGTTGCATCCGGAGCATACCAACGCGGAACTGGCGTGCCACCAACTCGCCAACCAGCTTCACGCGGCGATTGCTCAGCGAGTCGATATCATCAGCTGGCTCTTGGGTGTTGTTGAGGCGGATGATTTCACGCAGCACACCGATCAAATCACTCATCTGCAATGTGCGATATTCGGTCGTATTGGGCACATCAACACCCAGGCGTTGGTTGATCTTGTAGCGGCCAACACGGCTGTAGTCGAAACGCTTGAAGTCGAAGAACATGCGCTCAATCATCTGGCGAGCGTTCTCCACCGTAGCAAGGTCACCTGGGCGCAGGCGGCGATAGACCTCAATCAGCGCTTCGTTGATGCCGTGCGCTGGATCCTTCTCGAGCGTGGCTTCGATATATTTCATCTCACCAGTGTCGATATCAGCAAAAGCCTCGCGAATGGCCGACACTTTGCTCATACCAAGAGCACGCAGCAAAGTAGTGGCGGCAATCTTGCGGCGGCGATCAATCTTCACGTAGATTGCACCCGATGGGCTCGTCTCAAACTCGAGCCATGCCCCACGGCCTGGGATCATCTTGGCACCATAGAGGTTGCGCCCTGCTACGCGGTCAGCACTAAACAGTACACCAGCACTCCGAATCAGCTGGCTCACCACCACACGCTCTGTTCCATTAATGATAAACGTTGCGCGCTCCGTCATCCAAGGGTAGTCGCCCATGTAGATGCTCTGTTCCTTGACTTCGCCAGTCGTCTTATTGATAAGCTCAACGGTGGCTTGCAGCGGCGCGTCGAAAGTCAGGTTGTTTTCTTTTGCAAACTGCTCTGTATGCTTGGGCTCGCCAAAGGCATAATCCTTAAAGCGTAGCTCGAGCTTCTGGCCAGTGTAGTCTTCGATTGGGTTGAGCTCTGCGAAAATTTCGCTCAAGCCCGTCTCGACGAAGTCCTTCCAGGATTCTTCTTGGTGAGCCAGCAAGTCGGGTACTGCCAGCGCGGTGTCATTGCTGGTAAAAAACACACGCGATGGAGCAGCTGTTGCCGTGGTAGGTGTAGGCATGTAAACTCCTCTTGAATTATTGTTATCTATCTGCACGTGTAAGGACTCCAAACCCTACTCGTGCATTTGTTGTGGCACCGAAGCTTTACTCAATATAAGTTTTCGCACACTAAAACGCCCCGCCACCGGCGTAGTCCGCACCTAACCCATATTACACAACCTTCATTAACATCTCATTATAGCGAATGAGCTGCGAGTGCGTCAAGCATTTTTCTGTTTGAAATTTCAAAAATCTATACTAGGAGCTACGTATAATTATTCTCACTCATACAAGCCTCGAGCGTGCCCGCTGACATTGTATACATATCGCCCTGTTTTGGGAGATATACACAACTTTTGGACTGGTCCGTGATTCCAAAGAGCACACTTTGTGCTTGGATCTTGCAGCACCTCACGAACATACTGTAGAAACACACCCTCTTCTGTTGACGGTGATAGCGAGAACCCTTCGTCAATTGTCTGATCTCGGCGTTTAGCGTCAGCCACCGACAACCAACCATCGCACTGGCCTGGACAATTGACAAATGGATTCTTTGCGAGTAGTTGCTCACGCTCAGCCTGCGTGGCAATAACACCAGACACGCTACCCATTGCATAATTATCCCACGATATCGCCTTCCCTGATGAGTAGTCAGCCGCACGCGCTAATACATCTCCCATAACGGTTTGGGTGCGCATAAGCTCCTTAGTGTCTCGCTTGGCCTGATAGAAAAAGGCAAGCGCCGCCATACAGGTAATAGTCAATACGATTGTTACCAACATAACGACAGTCATACGCCGTAGACGGAAGCGTCGTGGTTTTTTTGCTTGAGATGGAGTGTTTATAGACTGGGTTGTCGATTGGTCGCTATGTTGTGTCATAGCCTTACTATAGCACAAAGCAGCTACTCGTGCTATTTTGCGTTTGCGCGCTGGCCAATCACCTCATCAGCCAGGCCATACGCTACAGCGTCTGCGGCGCTTAGCCAGTAGTCGCGCTCCATATCGGCCTTGATTTTATCGAGTTTTTGGCCAGTGTTGTCCGCCATAATGGTGGCCAGTCGCTCCTTGAGGGCGATACTCTCGCGTAAGCTAATTTCTTGGTCTGTTACTTTGCCGCGCGTACCACTGCTCGGCTGGTGGATCATCACTCGAGCATTAGGCAAGACGAAGCGTTTACCCTTCGCACCGCTACTAAGCAAGAAGGCACCCATGCTTGCCTGCAGACCAATACCAATCGTCTGCACATCTGGCGCGATGTATTGCATAGTATCGTAGATTGCGAGGCCGTCATACACACTGCCACCAGGGCTGTTGATATAGAGCTGGATGTCCTTGTCTGGATTTTCATTGGCAAGATGGAGCAGCTGCGCGACAACGACATTGGCTGTCATCTCAGTCACTTCTTCGCCGAGGAAGATAATGCGATCCTCGAGCAAACGCGAGTATATATCATAGCCACGCTCACCATCACGTGTACGGACAATGACGTTGGGCACTAAGTAATCATTCGGTTTCATCATAGTACTATTGTAACGAGAAAATTAGCACTCGTCAATATAGAGTGCTAATTTCCGTTATGCGAGCTGTATTATCTGCTACTTCTTAGTATTCTGCGCCACCAGCCAGTCGATCGTCTTTTCTGTCAAGAGGCGGTTGGCAATCTCGTGCTGCACCTCTGGCTCATCAAAGCGCGCCACCATGGTTGCATCATTGGCGTACTGTTGCTTGAAGGCACTGATGCGCTCTTGTAGCTCCTCTGCTGTGGCTTCGATCTTCTCGGCCTTGCTTAACTCAGCCAGGATAAGCCCAGCCTTAATGCGCTCATCGGCCGCTGGCTTAGCCTCCTTCTCGATCCACTCGTCTTTGTCCTTATATTCCTTCTCGGCAAGGTACTGCTCAAGGGTGCGACCACGATGAGCGAGGTTCTGCACCAAGTCTTGCTCAATCGAGCGAAGCTGGTCAGCCCGCAGCACCTCTGGGATGGCTACTGTGCTGGCATCGGCCAATTGCTTGACAGCTACATCGCGCAGCTCGTCATCTGCTTCACGCTGCTTTTGTGCAGTAATTTCTTTCTCAATATCTTTCTTGAGGTCATCAATAGAAGTAAATGGCCCAACCTTCGCCGCAAACTCATCAGTCAGCTCAGGCAGTGTCACTTTCTTGACCTTCTTGACGGTCGTATCAAAAACGACTGCTTGCCCAGCTAGTTCGCTCGCATGGTAGTCCTTCGGAAAGGTGAGTTCAACCGCCTTTGTTTCACCAGCCTTGAGGCCAATCAATGCCTCTTCGAAGCCTGGAATGAATGACTTGCTGCCGAGCACAAGCGGATAATCTTTCCCGGTGCCACCAGCAAAAGGCGTACCATCGCGCTTACCGACAAAGTCAATCGTCACCTCGTCGCCGTCCTGGGCTGCTTCATCAGTGTCCGTACGCTCGGCCATGCTGTGGCGAATCCGGTCAAGGATCTCCGTTACTTCTTCTGGCGTAACGGTTATCTTCGCTGGCTTGAGCTTGAGTTTCTTATAGTCACCGAGAGTAATCGTGGGCATAACCTCTGCCTCAGCAGTAAATTCCAGCTCACTACCAGGCACAAACTTCTTAATCTCCACCTCTGGGCGTTCAAGCACCTGCACGTCACTCTCGAGAAAGGCTGCAGCAACTGCTTTGCTCAGGGCATTGTTTAGCGTCTCCTCAGCGAGGTGTTCTGGATTGGTATTCTTTGCAACCAACTCGAGTGGGGCATGGCCTTTGCGGAAACCATCAACTTTAGTCGTCTTGGCGAGTTTACGCAAAGCAACCTGGCGAGCTGCCTCCAGTTCGTCTGCACCGACGGTAATCGTGGCGCGTACTTTGGTGTCTGATAGGTGGTCTAGTGTCGTCTTCATAGTTGGTTATTGTATCATATGTCGCTGGCAGTGTGAAATAGACATGCAACAAACCTAAGCATACACGCGTACATATGGTGCTCCGCAAGGCAAGTAAAACGAGAGGCTAACAGAGATGAACTACAGCTGCAACAGAGACGCACATGGTGACACTACGATAAATCAAAGTCATCATCTTCGCTGCGCGATGGCTGACGACGATAGTCCTTAACGGCGCTGACGACGCGCTCCAGGCTGAGCTTTTGCTCCTCGCTCGTCGCGATATTCTTGAGGGTATAGATCTCGTTCTCTAGCTCGTCCTCCCCAACAAAGAGGAAATATGGGATCTGTTTTTTGATTGCTGCCTTGAGCTGCTTATCAAGCTTGCGGCCAGTGAAATCGACTTCGACATTGACGTCCTCATCGCGCAGGTCGTCCGCTAGCTCGAGCGCACCGCGCATTGCCCCACCAAGGACGATCATATAAATATCGGTTGTGGAGCTAAATTCTGGTAGCAGCTGATGCGCCTCGAGAAAGAGCTGCATCATCGATAGGCCTGGTGCGAAGCCGACCGCACTGATAGGCTCAGCGCCAAACATCCCTACTAGGCCATCATAGCGCCCACCACCAAAGAGCGAACGATTATTATCTGGATGAGTGTCGAAAAACTCAAACACTGTACCCGTGTAATAGTCTAACCCACGCATGAGCGTGATATCGAAGATGGCATTCGTCACGCCACTACGCTCAAGCAGTGTAAAGAGCCGCTGCACATCGCGCACCGCCTCGCTATCGCGAATCGATTCGGGGAGATCGGCCATAGTACGTGCCGTCAAGAGCTGAGCAATCCGCTGCAAGCCGACCGGTGCCGCTGCCTCACCAAAGATTTCAATCGCCTGGTCGCGAAAGGCCTGTGGTGGAATCTTGTTCTTGCGATCAAACAGCCGAATCATCAGCTGAGCCTGCACAGCATCAAGCTCAAGGAACTGCGCCATCATGAGGTTAATTAACTGGCGGTTATTGATGCGAATGGTGTACATGTCGTCCGTTGCGCCAAAGGTCTTCATAACACGGCTACCAAGTGCGATAATCTCGGCCTCGGCCTGCATGTTATCAACACCAAATATATCGACATTCATCTGCCAAAATTCACGCTCTCGCCCCCGTTGTGGTCGTTCATAGCGCATAAACTGGGCAATACTAAACCAACGCGCTGGGTAAGCAATCTCTTGGCGGTGCTTGGCAATCATCCGGCTCACACTCGGCGTCATCTCAGGACGGATCGCTACCTGTCGATCACCCCGGTCGATGAATTGATACGTCTGGTCGTTCACCAACTCATCGCCACTCTTGGCGGCATACACTTCAACTGGCTCAAGCAGTGGTGCATCGTATTCTTCGTAGCCATAGCTCTTGGCAACGTGACGCCAGGTCTGAAAGATGTATTTGCGCACGCGAAGATCTTCCGGATACCAATCCCGCGCCCCCCGATATGATTCCGATGAAAGTTTTGTCATAGTTACTGCTATTTTTGCATAAACGGCATGGAAAAACAAGCCCTTGGCCGGATTCACCGCTCTATAGCGCCACGCAGCGCTATATACTCCTTCGCTATCTTATATTTGAAAAGGAGTAAAGAGAATAGAATCTCTACTCTTGATCCGAGCGTAGCCGATGCTGCTGCACCCAAGCATACATCGCAATACCCGCCGCCACACCGACGTTGAGGCTGCGCGTGCTGCCAAACTGCTCAATTGCAACAATACCCGTAGCCTGCTCAAGCAGCTCGGGGCGAATACCTGGCCCCTCTGCCCCAAACAAAAGCACAGCACTCTGCGGCAATGCGATCGAGTGGAGTGGCCGTGAACCAGCAACATTATCAACCGCAATCAGTGGCCGGCCAGCAATAGCCTGCAAAAAATCCTCAACCGTTTGGTGATAATGCACGTGCAGATACGTGTCCGTCATCATTGCACCCCGCTTATTCCACTGCCGCCGACCAATGATATGGACATGCCGCACCCCAAAGGCGTTAGCACTGCGGACGATCGTCCCCATATTGAAGTCGCGCACCACATTATCGATCGCAATATGAAGTGCCGAGCCATGCTCATCAAGATCGGCAACGATCGCTTGGTGTGGCAACCCTTTGTAGTGGTCTACTACATTGCGGTGGTCGGTTGCCGCAGAGGTGGGCTGTTGGGTGTGCTTCATGGTGCTTATTGGTGATATTATGCTGCTATTCCCATAGTACCAGCATTATTTTCTTTAGCAGGTTGCTGCGCCATCCCGCTGATCTCGCGAATGATGCGGATACTATCTTCGGTAAGCTCTCCATGGGCTGGCTGGCCTGTGCGTGGCGATACAGCCAGGCCATACAGCATGCGGCTTGCAGTATCTGGCGTAAGATCTTCACCCGATCGCGTGGCAATTAAACCTAGCGCCCCAACCATCCGTCGGCGCACCTCAGCATGCTGCTCATCTTCAGTTTCGCCCGAGTTAGCAGTGCCGCACCGTTCTCGGATTTCTTCGATTTTTTGTTGTATCCAATCTGCTTTATCGAATTTTTGAGACGATGAATGGATAGAGGTCATGTCATTACTCCTTGTATAATGCAAAATAGTGGCAGACCCGCCACAGTTTATTTACCTGATTGTACCACAAAACTCTTTACGCAAGGCTGAAATTCGTATACAATACAGCGTAAGAGCCTGCGGTGCGTATATCTGCGGATGTGGCGGAATTGGTAGACGCGCTAGCTTCAGGTGCTAGTGCCCTGCGGGGCGTGGAGGTTCAAGTCCTCTCATCCGTACCAACAAGCTCTTACCCGAACCCACCCCAGTCGAAACAGGCTGGGATGCGG
>CAUTXC010000009.1:0-32488 GCA_963542675.1 uncultured Candidatus Saccharibacteria bacterium
AGCAAGAAGCGTTGGCCGTGATAGCTATTGCCAGGCAAAGCAGAAGAGACAATACTCAATAGACCTCTTACTCAAGGGGTTGGTTTAATTTACTTGTTATTTGCCACACCCAAGAAACTACTTGAGCACAGTCACCGTCATGCGCGGGCCACACAACGCCATGATGGCAGCAAGGTTGTAGTAGAGCATGGCAGTGGTTGCCTGCTGCTGGGCAGTTGGGTCATCTGGGTAGAGAGCCTCGGCCGAGGGTGCAAAGGCCCATGTGTCGATATTGAAGGCCTGGTACCGCTGGTTGAACTCCTGCGCTAAGGCCTGGTACTGTTGATCAAACTCTTGCGCCAAGGCCTGGCGGTCGAGCGTTGTCCCAGCGCGCTGATTCATCACCACCGCTACCTCATGGTGATTGCCGCGCAACATATCGGTATGAGCACCAGTGGGCTCTGTATTCTCCGCTAACCGTGCGTCGACCATCGTCACAAGGTCGTCGCCACTAGCCACAACGAGTTTGGACTCATCTGCTGCATGGCGAATAATCTGCTGGTGTGCTTCGTCACTAATATCGCTACCAAGGCCAAGCTCGGTGGCTAGGCTGCGCAATTGCTCACCACGCTGAGCAATGATGGTAAAGATAGCGCCCACTTTGTCGGCTGCTGCACAGCCAGCTTGTTCGCCATGAGCATGGTCGTCCCGATGGACGTGTACCGTCGCCGGTATCTGGCCAATCTGCTGCAAGACACGCTCATTCGCTTCGTCAAAAGAACCACTATTACCACGCACGAGCCGATCCGTCACCAGGTAGAGCAAGCCACCACCTGCGCCATTTGGCACTGCCTCTGCCGTGCTGCCGGGCCGACCATCCATACATGCACCAATGATGTTCTGCGCTACTGGCAGATAGTACTCACCGAGCCGCTGGACAAACTCTGCTGCGCGGGGCCACTTTGGTGTATCAAGCTTGCCAAGGCCATACTCGTTACCTAATTGATAAGACTTAACAGGCTGCTCATAGCAATCACTTATTTCATCATCACCTCGATAACCTTGTACCTCACCTGATGATGAGGCTTGTGAATAGAATTCTCTCATTATAATACTGCCTCTCTGCGCTTGTCTCTGTTATCAATGTATTTTATACGCGGTGCTTGTTGTGGCGCCGGCGTAGGCCAGCTACCTTGAGGCGCACGGCATGGCGATCGACCAGCTGGTGGGCCTTCTCGAGCTCTACCTGGGTGCTGGCGTTGTCGCGCTGCTTGAGGGCACGCTCAAGGGCGGCTTTGCTCTCAGCCTCAATGATGTCGTCGCCGTGCTCGGCTTCGTCCACCAAGATGCGTACCTTTGTCTGGCTAATCTCAACCACCCCACCAGAGATGGCAAAGTACTCCAGCTGGTCGTCACTGTCGTCTTTGGCGCGACGTACCGCTACAACACCCGGCACTGCCAGAGTTACGAGTGGTTCGTGCCCTGGGAAGACCGCAATCTGCCCATCCGGCGTCGGCAGCATCACCTCATACACAGTCTCGTGTAGCTTGCTACCAGTCAGTGTCACAAGTTCTAAATCCATAGCCTTACTATAGCAGAGTAGCAGAGAAAAAGCGAGGTAGAAGGCAGGGTGATTTTTACTTCAAGCAAGAGAAAAGGGCGGGGAGCAGCAAGCCACATGGCGCTGCTCAACCCGCCCTTGGCGGTAGGGGCAACCTAGGAAGGTTAGAGCACTAACCCCCAGGCAAGAAGGGAGATAAAAATCCCTCCAACGGCAGCCGCTGCAATGAGCAGCAGCCCCGAGGCCTTTGGCAGGCGCTGGCCTGCCACGATAGCCCCTCCGAAGAGAAGCCACGTGGTATACATCACGAGCCAGGGCAGCTCGTGAACCCCAAATGCCGTCCCACCGAAGTGGAACAGCAGGATGTAACTCCCGAGCGGTACACCCGCCCAAGAGCCAATAGCAACCAGCCAGAATGGCGCAATGCTGCGCGCCTTTCTGGCTTCTTCACGCATGGAACGGCTGTCCCATGCGCTTTTCCTTCTTTGCATGGTCATCTCCTTTCCATGCAGTCTGGGAGCGCTGGTCGCCCCACCACCCTCAAGTGTGCCATATTTGATCGGGTAAGTCAAAGTGTGTCTGTCTGAAGAAGCTGAGCGCTTTACTCCTTTCTCATACTGCTCACAGTATACGCGCTGCAATAAGCATATTTCTATATACCAATATATCTCGATACTATATCTATTCTCTATCTATTTCTATATATCTATACATCTATACATCTCTTTCTCTATATTTCTATCTATATCTATACTTATCGCTATATCTCTATATCCATACTTATATCTCCATATCCAACCATATCGATTTCTCTCCTATTATATATAAATATATAAAAAGAAGAGAAAAAGAACCCACACTAACAGAGAAAAAAACAGGGTAACTATAGTACAAATCGATTTGTACTATAGTTGGGAGGAGAAGGGAGGGAAATGAGGGGAGGATAGGCAAAGAAAACAGCAGCCAACACGGAGAGAATATCTCGGTTGGCTGCTGCCGTATAAGAATGTGCAGGGAGCGCTAGTCTTGCTTCTCGCTCAGTGGCACTGGCGACATGTAGAACCAGTTCTCTGGCTTATCGTCATACTTGCCACTCAGGATGTCCTTGGCATCGCGGATGGTGTCAGCAAGCTTGAAGTAGCTTCCGGGGTTGCCAGTAAATTGCTCGGCAACGTGGAATGGCTGGGCTAAGAAGCGCTGCAGGCGGCGTGCCCGGGCAACGATCTGCTTCTGGTCGTCACTCAGCTCTTCCATACCCAGGATAGCAATGATGTCCTGTAGCTCCTTGTACTGCTGCAAGACACGCTGCACTTCGCGAGCCACCTGATAGTGCTCCTCGCCAACCACCTCTGGGTCGAGCGAGTTAGAGCTAGAGTCGAGCACATCCACCGCTGGGTAGATACCAATCTCCGTCAGAGCGCGGTTCATCACGATAGTAGCATCAAGGTGAGCAAAGGTGGTAGCCGGCGCGGGATCAGTCAGGTCGTCGGCTGGCACATACACCGCTTGAACAGAGGTAATCGAGCCCTTCTTAGTACTGGTAATACGCTCTTGCAACGCACCCATCTCCTGCTGCAGGTTCGGCTGGTAGCCCACCGCACTCGGCAAACGGCCGAGCAGAGCAGACACCTCAGCACCAGCCTGCGTAAAGCGGAAGATATTGTCGACGAAGAGCAGCACATCCTTACCTTCATCACGGAAGGCTTCGGCCATTGCTAGGCCAGCGAGCGCCACCCGCAAACGCGCCCCCGGTGGTTCGTTCATCTGGCCAAAGACAAGCGACGTCTTATCCAGCACGCCAGCATCCTTCATCTCGTGGTAGAGATCGTTACCCTCACGAGTACGCTCACCCACACCAGCAAAGACAGAGTTACCGCTGTGGAACTTCGCGATGTTGTTGATCAGCTCCTGGATGAGCACGGTCTTACCCACACCAGCACCAGCGAAGAGCCCCGCCTTACCACCCTTGGTGAGTGGCGCGATGAGGTCGATCACCTTGATACCAGTCTCAAGGATCTCGGTCTTGTTGGACTGCTCGGTGAGGGCAGGGGGCTCAGCATGGATGGGCGCACGCTGCGCATCATCGGCTACTGGCTCGCCATCGATCGGTTCTCCCACCACATTAAACATCCGCCCTTGCGTTGCTTCGCCTACAGGCACGCGGATCGGTGCACCAGTTGCAACCACCGGCTGGCCACGCTTGAGGCCGTCGGTCGATTGCAGGCTAATGGTTCGCACCGTTTGCTCGTCAAGGTGCTGTGCCACTTCAAGCGTCAGCGTCTGGCCATCGCGCTCGACGTGCAGGGCGTCGTAGATAGCTGGCAGCTCCACCTCGCGGTCGAACTCGACATCCACCACCACACCCATGATCTGGATGATTTTTCCTTGATTTTTACTCATTCATTTCTCCTCTCGATCATTTCATTATACTTTCTTTACTTGCAGATTATTATGGCCATCTGGCGTCTTGGTACGATGCTTCTGTATATACTGCACAGTATCACGGGCTGCAACGCCACAGTAAGTTAGCAACATCACAATTGGCACATACGGCAAGAGACTACTGACGACTGGCAGCTCGGCACATGCCATAATAGGCTGAGCCGGCCAGGCCAGGCGAGCAACATCATTGGCCTGTGCCTCCACGCCATGCACAGCAAAGGATACAAGAAAGCCTGCCACATATGAGCCAAGGCCAGCAAGGATCACAACTAATAGGCCAGTCGTGACACTCACAAAGTTCGCACTATGCCGCTGGCCATACCGCCAATACCACAGTCCACCGAGAGCAAATGGCAGCATCAGCGCAAGACCAAGGAACAACCCCTCACCACGGCTAGCAGACAGCATCAGAATACCGCCCACAAGAAGCAACACCACACATACAAGCGCATACATGACAAGCGCAGCTATCACGACACGCGCGTAGTGTTTCATCCCATTGCCTCCACACCAGCGCTAATCTCAGTCAGCTCTTGCGTGATGGCACCTTGGCGCTGTTTGTTCATCTCGAGCGTTAGGTCATCAACAAGGCTGGTAGCGTTATCGGTGGCATTCTTCATGGCAAGCATGCGCTGGCTGTGTTCGCTCGCCCGAGCATCGAGCAGAGCTTGGTAGAGCCGGGCACTCACCATGCGCGCAGCGATGGTGTCGAGCACTGCTTGCGGGCTTGGCTCAAAGAGTGCTTCATCATCTGGGATTACCTCATCGTCATCCACTGCATCGAGCTGCTCGGCATCAAGGCCAGCGGGCAAGAGGTGAATCGTGTCAGGGTGCTGCGTCATGCTGCTATAAAAGCGGGTGAATACAACGTCGACCGCATCGACCTGCTTGCTCACAAACATATCGTGTGCAGTGTCGAGAATTGCCCGGAAGGCTGGCCCAGTTGGGCGATCTGGCACATCCTCATACACCCCAACCACCTGCGTATCTTTAAGGCGAGCAACAAACTGCGCCGCCTTGCGCCCCACCGCAATGGTAGTATTTTCGATCCCGGCTGCATCGTCATCGCGCAGGAGCTGGACATAGCGCTTCAGGACATTGCTGTTGTAGGCACCAGCCAGTCCTTTATCGGCGGCAATGACGATGATCAAGCGGCGCTTAACTGCACGCTGAGCAAACAGGGGGTGATCGTCGGTCGCACCCTGGCGCGAAAGGTAGCGCAAGAGGCCACGTGCTGCCGTGGTATATGGCGCAGTGGTGCGACTTGCATCTTGGGCGCGGCGCATCTTGCTCGCTGCCACCATTTGCATTGCCTTGGTGATCTGCTTGGTACTCTTAACCGAGCGAATCCGTGCTTTGAGCTGTTGCGTATTGGGCATAGCGACCTCCGTTGCTTACTCCGCAAATTCCTTGGCAATTTCGCCCGCGGTTGATTCTATCAAGTGGGTGAGTTTCTCATCAGCGCCGAACTTCTGGTCGCCCTTATTGAGGGTGCGCATTTGTTCCTTAGCCTCGGCCCAGAGACGGCTCAGCAGAGCATCTTGCGCGGCTTTGATCTTCGTGGCTGGCACAGTGTCGAAGTAACCTTGGCTCACCGCCACAATGCTCACCACCTGCTCCCAAACACTCATTGGCTGGTATTGTGGCTGCTTGAGGAGCTCTGTCAGGCGCTGGCCACGGCCAATCTGCGCCTTGGTCTCGGCATCTAGGTCGCTTCCAAACTGAACAAAGCTTGCCAACTCGCGGAACTGGCTCAACCCGAGCTTGAGGTTACCGCTAACACTCTTGAGCGCCTTAGTCTGGGCGGCACCACCAACACGCGACACCGAGAGACCTGCACTAATGGCCGGGCGAATACCTTGGTAGAAGAGATCTGTCTCCATAAAGATCTGCCCGTCGGTGATGGAAATCACGTTGGTGGGGATGTAAGCGGATATATCGCCCGCCTGGGTCTCAATGATCGGCAGAGCAGTGAGCGAACCTGCCCCAAGCTCATCACTTAGCTTGGCGCTGCGCTCAAGTAGGCGGCTGTGCAAATAGAACACATCACCTGGGAAGGCCTCGCGCCCTGGTGGACGGCGGAGCAGCAAGCTCATCTGGCGGTAAGCGACAGCGTGCTTGGTGAGGTCGTCGTAGATCATCAACGCATGACCACCGTTGTCGCGAAAGTACTCACCCATGGCGGTACCAGCGTATGGCGCAAGATAGAGCAGGGAAGCTGGGTCGCTTGGGCTGGTTGCTACCACGATAGTTTGGTCCATCACACCTTCTTCTTTGAGGCGCTCGACCAAGCGAGCAATCTTGCTCAGCTTCTGCCCAACAGCAACGTAGACATTCACCACGCCAGTCTTTTGGCGGGCTTGGTTGATCATCGTGTCGAGTGCGATTGCTGTCTTACCGGTTTGGCGATCACCAATGATGAGCTCGCGCTGGCCACGGCCAATCGGGAACATCGCATCGATGCTCATAATACCGGTCATCAGTGGCTCGTGCACGCTCTTGCGGCCCATCACACCGATCGCCTCACGTTCTACGAGGCCGCGCTGCGTGGTAGTAATAGCTGGGCCACCATCAAGCGGCTCACCGAGTGGGTTCACCACGCGGCCAAGCAACTCCTCGCCAACCGGCACACTCAGGACCTCGCCCTTGAGCTTAACGCGGTCGCCAGCAGCCACACCTTGGTCGCTGCCAAGTAGTACGGCACCAATTTCATCTCCCATCAGGTTGAGAGCAAATGCCTCAACGACACCTGTTTTGGTCTCGATCTCGAGCACCTCGCTATAGCCAGCGTGGCGCAAGCCATGTACCCAGGCCACACCATCACCCACTCGGGTCACAATACCGACCTGTTCTAGTCCCTCAGAGGCTTCCAGGCCTGCGATCGCTTGCCGCAAGCTCTCGGACAACTCTGTAACCGTTGTTTCAGCCATGTATAATTCCTCTTATTTCGTGCCCGCAAGGGCGGTTAGTTTGTGTTGGATAGTGCCATCATAATGCTGGCCTGGCAGAGCAATCTTCACGCCACCGATCACCGACGGATCGACAACCTGGCGGAGCTGTACTGACTGAACTGGCGCAGTGCCACTTTGCTCAGCAAGTGTCGTGACCTCTGTTGTGAGCTGCTTCTGCAAGGCAGCCGACAGTGCATGTGCCGTCGTGACTTCAGCGACAACGATACCGCGCTCAGCTAGCGCTTCCTCAATCGTTGCTGCCACCACATCGACATCGCGCGTTGCACGGGTGTCAATAAGATAGGCGGCAACTTGACGCAGTAAGGCAGACACCTCAGCACCAGCAGCAATCTGCTCAGCAATATACGCAGCGAGGCGGCGGCGCGAAAAACCGGCCGCCATCAGCGCTGCTCCTTATCAAGCTTGGTCAGATGCTTCTCGATCAGCTGGCGGTCTTTCGACGCGTCAACAGTCTCAGCGGTCACTGCACGCGTTGCCTCGACGACCATGTCGACCATCTCACGGCGCAGCGCCTGCCTGGCCTCGGCCAACTCTGTCTGCGTCTGGGTGCGAGCCGACGCTAAGATGCGCTCGGCCTGCGTGTGAGCGTCGTCTTTGGCGTCGTTCACCATGCTAGCTGCCTCAGTTTTGGCAGCGGTCACAATTTCTTGTGACTCGTGGCGGGCTTTTTTGAGCATTGCAGCAGTGCGCTCCTCGGTCTTGTCAGCCGCCTTTTGCGCTTTCTCAGCTGCTTTGAGGCCATCGCGAATCTTCGCATCGCGCTGGTCGAGCATGTCGAGCAGCGGTGGATAGACCCACTTCTTCAAGACCAAGAGCAGCACCACAAATGCCACCATTTGCAGGACAAACAGCTGCCAATCAAGACCAAGCGACGAGAACAAATCGCCACCACCCGCCTCTGTCGATGCAAAATAGTGCAGGGTATTCACGAGTGCGAACTCCTTACATCACCTTGCCGACGATTGCGGCCACAAAACCAATGATAGCCAAAGCATCGATAAACGAGATACCAAGGATCATCATGGTGCGTAGGTCGTTAATCTTCTCTGGGTTGCGGCCAGCTGCCTTCATAGCGCTGGCACCGATCCAGCCACACCCAATCGCGGCAAACGCTGCTGGGATAGCATACGTCAGGGTAAATGCGATGTCTTTCATAATTATTTCTCCTTATTTAGTTATTACCAATGTTATTTTGCTCCTTCGGTCACGAGGTTCGCGTCTGAAGAAGTCGAGGTGTTAGCATGCGTATCTTTTTCCTCATCACCGCCGTGATGCGTGAGCCCGAGTGAAATAAACACGGTCGAAAGCATAAAGAAGATATAGGCCTGAATACCACCGATAAATAGCTCAAAGATATAGAATGGCTGCAGCACTGCTGGCATCGCCACCTGTGTGAGGTAGGCGATCATCGCAATCAAAATCTCACCCGCCAGCACATTACCAAACAGACGGAAGGATAGGCTGAGCAGACGCGAGAACTCTGCAACAATCTCGAGAACCCCGACAAAGGACATGATCGGATCGCGCAGTGGATTAACAAAATACCGCTTGAGGTTACCGACAAAGCCGAGCTCGCGTGCTGCGTATACCTGTGCCATAACGATCGTAACGGCCGCGAGGGCGAAGGTCATATTAAGATCGGCATTTTGGCCACGGAACAGTGGTGTATGGCCAACCATCACTGGCCCGACAACTGGCAACAGCCCCAGCCAATACTGCGCGGCAATAAAGAAGAACATCGTAATGACGAGTGGAGCAACGCGCCGCGTCCATTTCTTGCTGGGGATGACCTGCCCAACGGTGCTATACAGCCCCTCAAAGCACCAGACAGTCAAACGAGTTGCAAAGTTCGGCTTCTTCTTGCCCAGCACCGCAGCACGGGTACGAAACATCAGCCAGGCCAAAACGATGAGCCCCAGCAGGCCAACGAGATTGGCATTAGTAATTGGCCAGCCAGCGATCGAAAACACCTCGTCTGCCTTGACTGAGATGTGTGGCACTGCCGCAAAAAACATCATGTGCGATGACCTCCCTTAATTTGGTGCGTGATGAGCCCCGCTGCAAGAGCGATGCCGACCACCAAGCCAGCAAACATCAGCCACGGCTTGGTTGCAAACTGCCGGTCTGCCCAGACTCCGAGCAAAAACAACCCAACAGTTGGTACCGCCATTCGCCAGGTTGTCCCAAGTGCAGCACGCCACAGCACACTAACCACTTGGCTACCGTGCGAGCGGGCATTCTCACGAGACTCCGTACTCATATGGCCCTATTGTACCAGGAGGCTCGGCAGACGTAAAGAGGGAAGCAGCAGTTGGGTATGAATCCTAAATTACCGCCATCTCACAGCACACTAGCACTGTGCTTTCGCTTCTTGAGATGATAGATCGCACACGCAGCTTGTGATGATTTAGTGTGGAGTTGCTACTTTTATATATGACATTGACTTTTATAACCATTCCTTGAGAGGATGCATGTGAGACAACTGGCGTCGCGTCGCAAAGCCGCGTATACTAGAGCTATGCCACGCCGCAATAAAACACCCAAGCACCAGCCCTACCGCCCACCGCGGGGCGAGGGGACCAAGAAGCGCTACCCCAATCGCGCAGCCGCCCTGCGCGCCATTGCCGAACTGCGCAAATACCAGCTGGACGTGCAGCTCCGCGTGTACCAATCACCACACGATGGCGGCTGGTATCTGACGAGTCAGCAGAGTGCAGGAGATTAACATCCCGGTAATTTCCACACCTCTCTATTCTCATATTTTTCGCAAGAAGCTGTGCGCCGTACGCCCAGTACGCTTGCCAACTCCACCACCGGCCATGCTATACTAGCAAGAGCGAAAGGGGAATACGTATGAGTACAACACCATCAGTTACACTATATAGCGCGGAGTGGTGCGCCTATTGCAAAACAGAGAAGCAATATCTCGACAAGCTGGGTGTACACTACACCGTCAAAGACATCGAGAAAACACCTGGCGCTCAGGACGAGCTTGCCGCCAAAACTGGCGGCAAAGCCCAGGGCATCCCAGTCACAGATATTGCTGGCGAGATCGTCTACGGCTTCGACCGAGCTCGGATTGACGAGCTTCTCCAAGCAAAGGGGTTGCTGCCAGAGGCATAGCCCGGG
This sequence comes from uncultured Candidatus Saccharibacteria bacterium, assembly GCA_963542675.1. GTDB lineage: Bacteria > Patescibacteriota > Saccharimonadia > Saccharimonadales > Saccharimonadaceae > Saccharimonas. The sequence goes on from CAUTXC010000009.1 coordinate 10,084, forward strand.
CATTCATCATTATTTATCAACTCACTGCCTGCAAAGGGTAGTGAGTTTTGATATCGCTGCTCTTTTGTACACGAAGAGAGCGAAGCTGCATACGTAGTATACATATATTGTTCATGCTGTTTTATTTGACTCAAAAAGATACACTATTGCAGCCATACAAATTGCTGATTTATTATTTATAACAGAGGTGCTATACTAATCATGAGCTACAAATAACACTCATTTTGTGTTAATGCTCAAGATGGCAATTATCCCGTTGAAACAAGTGAACAATAAATAACGTATACTATATTAGTATTAATAATCAATTTCGAAATCCGGCAAGCTTATGCGTACGGCGCGGCGAAATGGATAAGTCCATTAACATCGCCGCGTTTTTGTTTTAGTAAACAATACGCCAGCATAGCTCAAAGGATAGAGCGCGTGATTGGCTTTCGCGTCTATGTCAGTTCGAATCCGACCACTCCACAACACCACCACTAGCTAGTGGCATTGCTATAAAAACGTAAGAGACCCTTTAGGATTTCCGCGTGACTGGCTGTCTAGGCCGACAACAAGGGTTTATCCCTATTGCTTTTAGCAAATGGGCTGCCCGTTTTCGGGATAAAAATGAGCCTCGCTGTGAATCTAGATAATATAACTATTACATGTGTAATATAATGTACATGGTTAGATTGTCGATGTGTTGTATAATGAACATATGAAGGCGACAGAACAAACAAAGTCACTAATAAAATATTTAGTATTTAGCATGAATCTACCTACAATTACAAGTATTACAAAGATGCTTTATCTTATTGATTTGGCATCAGTAGCTTCTACTGGAAAACAGACCACGGACTTTGAATTTATTCGATATTACTACGGTCCATACGACAAAGATATACGTATAACAATAGATGATATGACAGCAAAAAAAGAATTAGATGCTAACGTTAGATACTTATCTAATGGAGAGCCATTTTTAGCCTATAAAATGCCTGATGGAACTGCTAGCTTCACTTACGAAGGTGCTAATAAACAGATTGTGATAGACTTGGTGAATAGTTTGGGTAATTTATCCCCGAAAAGCCTTACTGAAATTGCATATAAAACAAAACCAATGACCAGATTAGGTGCTACCCTTGGCGGTAACGAACACCTAAATGAAAGGCTTGTCTTAACGGAGGTGTAATGAATATACCATCTGGTATATATAGTTCTTTTAGCGATAAGGATTTAGTGGAAAGCCTTGTTGAAAAGAAAAATATATACAACGACGTTCATTCAGTAAATACCAATAATACATCTCAGCAAAAATCAAAATTTAAATTGTGTATTAGTTTATCAGAAACAGTCGACCAAATTATTGATGGAAAAATTTTTGGAATCTCTTGCTCATATTTAAACTGGCATGATAAAGTTAATCATATCAAAATCTACCAAAATGATTACACAACTTGCCGGTCTCGACGATTAAGTTCTGGACAGAGTGTATATCTTCCAAACGACATGGAGGTATTATCATATGAAGAAATAAGAGTAAAGATAGAGGATCAATCAAATGGATTTAAGTGTAAAGCAACATTGTCGAGTAATAAATATGAGAAAATTAGAAAAATGTTTAAAAATCATTTACGTTTTTGCGAGAACACAAGCGATAGTGTAAATGCAATTAAGTCCCTGATTAGTGAAACGCCAGATCTTAGGCCATTAAAATCTTACGGTGTCCAGATTAAAGAATAGTATTAGAAATACTTGCTTAGATGGGATAATTGCCATCAAGATATATTGACCAACTATTGAAGTCCTTACTCAAATCACTCTTTTGCACAATAATACGCTTCTCGCGCCGCAGCTAGCAGGTGAGTTGCAGGCATCTTGCGCCTCACATAGTGCGAGATTCTGAGTACATACAGCCTCAGTCTGCTATGTCCTGCCTAATAGAACTTCACGTGACGTTGGGCATTTGTATTTTTGTTGGCGCGTGGAGTAGGGTTGGTGGTGGTGGTATCATCACCTAGCTGGCCGTTGGAGTTATTGCCCACCGTAAAGACTTTGCGGTTGTTGGCGTAGATCACTGTTGTACCATAGCCCGAGCGCACATACGATGCTAAGTTGCCTTGCGTGCCAAGCACGAGCATTTGCTGCGGCGTGGGGTAGATGCCGTTGGTGCCACCGCCAATATGCCCAATACCTAGCTGGCCAGTCACATTGCTGCCCGCCCCGAAGACACGGCCATCGCTGGTAACGACAAAGGTATTGGCATTCTTGGGATCGAGACCATTGGAGGTCGTCCACGACGAGACCGCTTTGACGCCAGGCGGGAGAATGAATTTAACTGGGGTTGGGTTATATACGTGGCGTTTGTAAGCATCTAGATTGGATGTGTCGACATAGACACCATTGCCTAGTGCACCGTTATTGAGGCCAAAGGTCTTGACCTCGCCGTTAGCATAGACCATAGTGGTAAAGTACTGGTCGGTCGTGATGTCTATTACTCCAGACGATGCAACACGCTCGAGTGTTGGATTATATGGCAAGAATGTTCTGTCTGTATAGTACTCACACGAATTCATCTTAGTTTCACCACCGGTTACTCCATTGGCCTCAGCGATGCACAGGCCTCGGCCGCCAATGTCGGTACTATTACTAAGATAGATGTGATTCCACGAACTTGCTGGGTAGCGAAAGTCGAAGCGCTTGCCATTAGACCACCAGGCGCACCACCGCATACGCGTCTCTTCATTATTATGGCCTGTTGCCTCGACGCAGCGGTTTTGAGATGCTCCTGAGTTTGCTTCAACTTGCAGGGCGTTGTTTGTCCGGTCGAATTGCCACTTTTGGTTTGCCGCAGTACCCGAGCACTTTTCTGTCCTGAGGTTTGCCCCCACCGCCGCCAAGCAACGGTCTGACACCCCTGCGCGCAGCCGGAAGGTCGGCACACCAGCTTGGCCGTAGTTTGTTTTGCCAGCCGAGTAGACTGCCCCTGCACTATCGCGAATATAGACCGTATCGCCGTCGAAGGCAAGCTGCACTGCCTTGGTCTTGCCAGGCTTACCAAAGTCGCCCAAGCGGACAGGCGTATGCCGCTCAGCGAGATCACCCTGGGCCAGCTGGCCAAACTCATTATTGCCCCAGCCATAGACTGCACCACTCTCACCAATCGCATAGGCTGTTTTGCTGTCGACTGCCCAGGAGTGAGCATCGGCCCGAATCTTCTCAGGGAAGGGTATCTTGGCTGGAGTTTTTATTGTTGGAGCGGTCGAGTTAATACCGGCGACACCTTTTTCATTCGAGCCAGCCGCATAGACATTACCCTTAGCCGTCACGACAAAAGTGACAATCCCCAGCGGCGAAACAAAGGTTGCGACGTTATCGGTGCTTGGCAGCATAAACTGAACCGGGTTTGTTACCCATGCAATGATCTGGCCAGGGTTGCCAATCTGCCCAAAGTTATGCAGCCCCGCACCCCATACCTCACCATTTTCTGTGAGGGCAAACATATTGCGGCCATGAGAGAGAAAGTTGGTATAGGTACGTACCACGCGCTTATTGGCAGGGACATTAAACTGCTTAAGCGTGAGGGTGTCGGTAGTCGAGCCAACACCGAGCTGGCCAAAGCCATTGAATCCTGCTGAGCGTGGCCGCCCAAACTCGTCGATGACGGTAAAGAACGCACCATTGAGCGTAAAGCCGCCGCCAGCCGCGTAGCCAAACGAGACACTATCGAGCAGCGCACTCAGGCCTGCTTGGCCTGCCAGGCGATACTCGTAGCTCTTCCATACCGTACCATCCGTCGTGCGGATAAGCTCCGTCCGGCCCACCGCTGTAATGCGCTGAATGCTCCCTTCGCGGCGCTCTGGCTCACCCACCTCAAAGGTCGTGCGTACATTACCATCCTGCTGAACATACTGCGTGCGCCCAGCTACTACTGCTCCTTTGCAGTCGGTATTGGGTCGCAATTTTGCAGCATCTGACCACTGAGCGAGGTCGTTATTGAGCTCAAGACATTTGCTAGCAAGGACAACGCCACTCTCGGCCGCCTCACGGGCCAAGCGCCGATAATGCTGGGCGTAGAGCCCTTCGCGAATCGCCGTCGATGCAGACGCTGCCACGAGGAGTAGCATCATCGCCACCACCGATGCAACAATCACTGTTGGCAGAGCAAACCCCGCGCTTGATCTATCTTTGTTCACTAGCATTGCTTCTACAATAGCGTAGATTGCAACCGTAAGCAATATGTTGGTACAAAATTACGCACAGTATAGTATACGTATGATGGGTTCTCATGCCTGAAGCTTACATAATTCTAAAATTAATCAACGTACACTCCACCGACGTGAAGTAGTAGGTAGAAAGGTATAGAGCAGAGAAGTGGAGACTTATTGCAATGCTCACGTTCACCACTACGAGAGGTGAACCACCATGCATGCAGATTCTCATAATAACCTAAAAGATGCACATCTGAAAGATGGAATGCAGAAGCGATTGATATTTTGCGGCAAGATTCTCTTACTGCGCCCCGATCTGCACCACCTCACCACCGAGCTTTTGCCGGAAGTAATTGTCGTGGCTAACATAGAGGATGGCGCCCGTGTAGCGCTCCAGTGCTGCTTCGAGCTCTTCGATGCTGGGCAGGTCGAGATGGTTAGTGGGCTCATCGAGGATGAGCAGCTGCGGCTCATTAGCTAGCATGCTGATAATCTGGAAACGCGCCTTCTGCCCACCACTGAGGCGAGCAAGCGACACATCGCCATCCGTCTCGGCAAAGAGGTAGTCGCTCATCAGTTGACGGAGCTTGGTCTGGCCGATTGGCAGCCCACGGTCGAGATGCATTTGCTCGATCGCCTGAGCCAGTGTGAGGCCAAGATACGTCGGGGCAATCTCTTGCTCATACACGCCAATTCGGATATGGCTATCGAGCTGGAGTGAGCCGCTATAGACAATGGGGGCATCGCTACCTCTGTTTTTTATCAAATTTTGCGCAGCGAGTAGTTCTCGAATAAGTGTCGTCTTGCCCGCACCATTACGGCCACGCAGCTCTACGGCTTCACCCTCACGCAGATCGATATTCACTCCCTCAAACAAGATCCGTTCGCCATAGCCCAGCGCCAAATCTCGCGCCGCTACTAGCGTGCGCTGGCTCCGCATTGCACCATCGCGCATACTCAGGCGAATCGTTCGTGCCTTAAACTTCTGGTAGCGATCAGCCATCTTATACTCCAGCTGTGCCACATTGTCGCGATCAATCCAAAACGTCGGCTTCTCTATCTGCTCAAGCTCCTCAAGCTCGGCCATAGCCTGCTGCTCACGTTGCTTGAATTGCTTAATGGTGCCGGGGTCACGCGCTCGCTCCTTCATCCGGCGGAATTGCACTACCTTATCCTTCACATTAGCAATCCGCCGCTCAACCTGCTCATACTCATGCATCGCGTTGCCCGTCGCCGAGGCATTTTGGCGCAGGTAGGCATCATAATTACCTCGGTAGCTGAGGGCTGTGCCATCTTTTATCTCAACGATCCGATCCATCTCTGCCAGCACATCTCGGTCGTGGGTAATGACGAGCATCGCTTGCTTCGCGCCCTTGAGCCAGTCGATAAACTGCTTCTTGGCGACATAATCCATGTGGTTCGTTGGCTCATCAATCAGTGCAAGGTCGGCCTGAGCGTGCATAATCTTCACCACCTCCACTAGGCGCTTCTGCCCACCACTCAAGCTCGCCAAGTGCCGCTCACCATAGCCTGCCATTTGGAAGTTCTTTAGCTCCTCCGCCACCAGCTCCTCGATCTGGTAGAAGCCCTTCTGGCCAAAGCGCTCCAGCGCCGCGGTGTATGCCTCGATTTTATGCATGTCATCGCCCATCGTCTCGGGATAGGTTGTGATAATATGGCGCAGGCGCGCATACTCTGGCAGACTACGCAAGATATATTCGAGCACTGTGATATCGCCGCTGTCGTGGTGCTCTTGGGCCGTCGCTACCACCACACTGCCACGCTTGAAGATAATCGAGCCACTATAGTCATCATCTACCCCTGTTAGCATGCCAAACAGTGTCGACTTGCCAACACCGTTGCGCCCCACCAGGCCCACCTTCTCGCCATCATTCACACTAAACTTCACATCCGTCATCAGCGTCTTCGCCCCAAACGACTTCTCGGTGATAGCAATATCGGCAATCATAGGGGATATTATAGCATGGCGAATTATATCCTTTGCGAGCAGGGGAGTGAGTTGAACCCTCCTCATTATTATTCTGTTATTTTTACGACACTCTTTCCATACATTTAGCGGTATAATGGTCTGCAGGCACACTAGAAAATAACAGAAAGGATTATTAATATTATGAGCGAGCAACTCGCTTTTGTTAAAAGTGACGGCATTACGCACGCAGATTGCGACAATGTTGTCACGTCCTACGGTTTGCAAACAGCACTCTTCCCGCGCAATATCCCCGCGCGCGAGATAGCGCGACATTCGCCAGATGAGTTGCAATCTATGGCAACGAACGAAATGCTCGATGAGGCCAATATCCATTTTACGCAAGAAGAGCAAGCGACACTATCCAAATTCATTGATCCGATTGCTGCTGTTGATAAGCTTATGGCAAGTGAACTTACTCAAGAATGTTTGCTTATCAAAGGGAGGAACGGGACACTGGGTGACATGATTCAGCTCATCGAGGTAAGTCTTACAGCAGATAGCAAAGCCGACGCTAATATCTCCACAACAGAGTAATCAGCAGACCTCTCATATGCACAATCAGATATAACAAGAAACTTCAGAGGCTACAATATCTATCGCATCTGCTACAATAGAAGAGACGTATGAGCAAATTACATGCTACTAAGCCACCAGTACCAGCTATTGTCAACCGCCGCGCGCGGTTTGATTATGAGCTAAGCGACGACATAGTGGTTGGCATGAGCCTGACCGGGCTAGAGGTCCGCGCCGCCCGCGAGGGCCACGTGCAACTCAAGGGGGCATATGTGACGATTCGCAATAGTGAGCTGTGGCTCAATAACGCCAGCTTCTCGCTGCGCCACAACGAGCAGGGCCAACCAAACGCCCGAACAGTCAGCACCAGTGCGCGCAAACTCCTAGCAAAGCGGCGACAGATCGAGCAGCTTGCGGTGCACAAGAAGGATGGCTACACCATCGTCCCCACGAAGCTCCTCACCAGCGGCCGCTACATCAAGCTCGTCATTGCCCTCGGTAAGGGCAAGAAACGCTACGACAAGCGCGAAACCATCAAACGCCGCGATGTGGAGCGAGAGCAGCGACGAGCAGTGCGACAGTATCGCTAGTAGAATCTTGAGAGAGCCTAGGCTAGGTTTTTAAAACCTCGATGCTCGGATTATTACAATCATACACACTAAAGAGAAAACAAAAACTCACTACATGATCAGTAGTGAGTTTTTGATAGACATCATCTACTCTTCTTCGAGCGCATTATGGCTAGCAATGAGCGACTCATACAGCGCCGCGACCTTCTTCGCCATTGCTACAGAATCAAACTGGCGCGCTACCCTCAGCGAGCCACGAGACAATTGCTCAAGCTTATCGGGGTGAGTAAAGAGATCGTTGAAGACCTTAGCAAAGTCCTCACCCTCAATCCCATCGGTCAGGATGGCATTTTTCTTGGTCAAGCCCTCGGTCATGCGCTCATCGCAGTAGACGATCGGCAGGCCGCTTGACGCCGCCTCGAGGAAGGTCATCGGCTGGTTATCAAAGTGATACGACGCTAGCGAGAAAACATCGGCTTGCTTGAGCAGCGCGGCCACTGCATCACTTGGCTGCATCCCCGTAAAGATCACTCGCTCTGCCACGCCAAGCCGCTCGGCACAGGCGCGTAGCTCTGCCTCGTATGGGCCACCGCCCACCAGCACCAGCTTGACGTTTTCATCTGAAATATGCGGCAAAGCTTCGACTAGCGCTTGCTGACGCTTCTCAGGGCTCAGGCGTGCCACGGAGATGATGAATTTATCATCCGGGCCTTTCGTGATAGGTGAATCTGCCGCCGAAGCATCGTGATAGCGCTGAGTATTGATGCCATTTGGGAAGACGTGGCACGGCGTCGTGAGGCCGCCATCCTCCACCAATATCTTGGCCAGGTGTTGCGATGGCGAGATGCAAGCATCGCACTGGTTGGCAAATGCCGCCGTGAGGCGCCACCCCTGACGAGACAACATGTCGCGAATGGCACTCTTGCCCATACCATGGAGTTGCTCGCGTGAGGTAATCGGCAAAATTGGCTTCGTCCGGAAGACAACAGGGAAGGCAACCGAGAGCGCAATTACCCCGGCCGTTACCATAAACGGATAATCGTCAATCAGCTCGCTATAGAGCGTGTGGATCGTTGTGACGTGGGGGATGCGCTGCCGCTTGGCCACGCTGTGAGCCAGCACACCCATATAGAATTGCATTTGGCTATGGACGATGTCGAACTGGTAGTCATCTAGCTTCTTGGCTAGGCCAGGGTAGATGACGGCCGTCTCGCGCTTGTCGAAGACGTAATTCTTCGATGATGGTAGGCGAATGACGTGGTCGTCGTGGTCGTCATAGCCTTCGCACTTTGGCGCAACAATGTACACCTCATGGCCCAGCGCTTCGAGTGCCTGCCTCAAATTAACTGTAGACGTCGCCACGCCATGGACTGATGGCAAATAGTCATCAATAAAGATTCCGATTTTCATAGCTATTATTATAGCATACTTCTCTGTTATTTGCGGCCAAGCTCGAGAATCTCACCGAAGTAAGCTGGGTTGCCAGCCACTACATTGTGCGCGCTATCGCCAATTTCCGCCACGCGCAAATCAGCCTTAGGATAGAGCTCACTGACTGATTGCATCAGGTTTGCTGCGTCACCTTTGCGATTCATCCTGCTCAGCTCTGGCGAGACCAGCGTAACTCGCGTATCCTCAGGCAATGAACCTACGGTGGAGAGTAAATCGAGGTTGAAGCCCGTGGTCTGTGCCATCGCCGAGATGTCTTTTAGTTGCACTGCCAGAGGTGGTCGGGCAATCTCTGGTGCGTCTTTAACGTGATCCCAGGCTTCACGAGCAGCAGTATCGTATGAATTCTTGATATAGCGCTGCATATTGATAGCCTCAACACCCTGCGCTACAGCAATCCCTAGCTTCCCAAGCGACCAGCAACTACTCGGTGGATCCTCAAGGACAACCTCAGTAATCTTCTGACGCTCTGCAAGCGCAGCTGGCATTGCCGCACCCAGGCGAGCTCCATACGAGTTACCAAGCACAACAACTTTATCGCTATCCACTGCCACTCTATCGACAACCGGTGCGACCTCTTCGGCCAACGCCGCAAAGCTGCCTTCCTTCGCTATCTTGTGTGCAATTGGCTCACGCAAAGCACTCGTTGGCGTGGTAACAATATTAGGCATCTTGCCATCTTTGTCTCGCAGTGTATGGGCAATTTCTGCCATTTCTTGCTGCGCTACCTCTGTATACGCATTACCGCCCCAGCCCATACCATATATAACGGTCAAGTCGCTTGATGCCTCACCCATCTGGTCAGGACAAGCGCACCCTTACCAAGGTTATTGGGCAGCTCACGTTGCTTCAGCGTCTCAAGTAGTCTAGTACGTCCCCCTCAGGTTGGTTGGAGGTTCATCATCCCGTCTTCTTGGCGGATAAGCTTGCCGCCATGATATGTGTTGTGCGTGATCGGCAAATCCTGCCCAGCGTAGTTTGGCTTTCTCATAGAGATTATACACTCCTTTGTATTAGTTTTACTACACTATGTAGAATACGTCAAGTAGAGTACCATAATATATTAGTGAGCGACATCTGGGTAGCTCTCAACTGCTTCGAACTGTAGTAAATGGCCAGCTTGCGGGACACATATGAAGTCCGCTTCGGGCAGAAGCTCATGCATAATACCAAGCGTCTTCGATGTGATAATATTGTCCTTGCCGCCAACGATGACGGTTATATTGCGCTGGCATTCTTGTGGTATGTGATGTACATAGGGGCTTTGATTATAAAGAAGTGTAGTAAGGACTGCCGAATCTCTGAGCGTTAGAGAGCTCTTTTTGTAGGTTTCGGATTCGCGCAGCCACTGCCGAGCATCGCGACGCTGTGTCTTGAGGCCAGCTGCCACTCGTATGTATTGAGCAACTTTGAGATTGTAGGCATCCCAGCCCATTTTTTCTGGGACTTTGTTGGATAGCTTTTGCAGTATATCTGCCAACTTCGTGGTATCTGGGGTAGGGCAGGCCAGGATGATCTTCGTCTGGGGTGAGATGATACCGGTGCTCATTGCATAATAGACCACCGATGCTGAAAAAGACGTGCCAATCACCACATCTGGCGTGCGGCCAATTTGCGCCACCACATGAGCAAACCACTGGCCAAGATCCTGATAATCCCGCAGTTCGGGCTGTACCGAGCCCCCATGCCCAGGCAAATCAACGGCATAGACTGCATAACCAAAGCCCACATATCGCTCAGCCAGTGGCATCATGTCGAGCTTGCCACCCGTCACACCGTGGAAAATAAGTACAGCTTTGTCTGCGGTAGTATTGCATTCGTACCAGCATACCCCCTGAGCTGTCTTTTCTTGGCAGCCAAGCATATGGCGCAGCTCTTGCAATGTTGGGATAGTTTGATGCTTCATAACGACCCCTTATTATAGGTTATTCCTCAGCTTGGTACAACTATCTGCTATACTATATACTACTATGCGTACAAATCATCTCTCTGTTGCTATTGTCTTGGACGATAAATTCCCCTCAGCCAGTGGTGTGAGTCGGTCAATCCAGACCCAAATCGAGGAGCTTACCCAGCTAGGCCACCATGTCACACTCATTGCACCCCAGACTGATCTTGAGCCGCCAGAGCATGCCACAGTAGTGCCCGTTGCTTCGTTTCGCTTTCCTGGATTACCGCTTCATACACGCATTATCTATGCTTCTCGTCGGTTAGCACAAGCAATCAGCCAAAAGCACCATTTTGACATCATCCACAGTCAAACCGACACTGGTGCACTACTGCTTGCAGCCAAAATAGCCCGAACTCAGCGCATCCCACACATCCATACCTTCCATACCAATATGGCTGGCTCACACACGATGCCAGTGCCCACATTCCTTGCAAGCCTTGGGTTTCGGCTCTGTGCACTGCTAACCGCTCGGATTCATCAGCGCTATTTGCACAGCCAGCACGTAGCTACCCCGCAGCTTGCTAGTGAGAGCCGGATTGGGCGATTTGATTGGCGCACTCAGGCCATCATCGCCCGCGCCGTCGATGCGTCTACCACGCCATCACACTATATGTCTGCGTATATTCGCGCTGCTGCACGTGGTGTAGACCTACCTGGCGCAATTATACCAACAGGGTATAATCGCACATTTGAGGCCTATACACAGGCTACCCAACGCCAACGCCAAGATGATGGCAAAATTCGCTTTATCACCATTAGCCGCCTCGTTAAAGAAAAACGCCTCGATGTTATCATCCAAGCCTTCCAGCAGGCGGCTATTCCGCAGAGCGAGCTCTACATCGTTGGCGATGGGGCAGAATCCAAAAGGCTAGCTCGACTCGCGCAGAGCTCTCCCAATATTATATTTACTGGCCACGTTGGTGGCCGCAAGGCGATCGTCCAGCTTTTGCGCGACGCTGATGTATTTGTACTTGCCTCGTATCGGTTTGATAACCAGCCAATTGTCATTCCTGAGTCTCTCGTCGTTGGCGTTCCTATTCTCTATTGCGATGATCGACTCGACGTTGGCCTTAATCAGGGCAATAGCCTCCTCGTCCAGCCAGATACCGCCAGCCTCGCAGCAGGCATGCAGCAGATTGCCGAGCCAACTTACCATCAGCAGCTCGTTGATGGCACAAAGAGTGTTTTGACCGAGCTATCGCCCCAGGCTACTGCCACTGCTTATGCACAGCTCTATCGGCAAACGATTAAGCAATACCACAAAAGATAGCTCACTCGCCACAGAGCCATATCATCTGCTATACTACCCCTATGACTACCTTATACTCCTGGAACGTCAACGGTATTCGTGCGGTGATTAATAAGGGTGAGTTTACCCGCTTTATGGCGGCGCACAACCCCGATATCCTGTGCCTGCAAGAGACGAAAGCGCAGCGCCAGCAGGTGGAGCTTGACCTGCCAGGCTACCACGAGCATTTTTATAGCGCAGCCAAGAAGGGCTATAGCGGCACGGCGATTTTTAGCAAAACTGCGCCGCTACAGTGGCGTGATGGCCTACCGGCAGAGCTAGTGGAGCAGTTCCAGCTGGCGGCCGATAGCTACGGCAGCCCAAACGATGAAGGCCGCGTCATCACAGCGGAGTTTGCCAGCTTTTGGCTGGTAACCTGTTACACACCCAATAGCAAGGGCGACCTGAGCCGGCTTGCCCTGCGCGCCAAGGCCTGGGATCCGTGCATGCTGGCGTATCTGCAGGGGCTGGAAGCCGGCCAGTACGGCCCCGCTAAGCCGGTGCTGTACTGCGGGGATATGAACGTCGCCCATCAGCCAATAGACCTTGCCAACCCACGCGCCAACCGCGGCAAACACGGCTTTACGGACGAAGAGCGCGCTGGCTTCCAGCACTACCTAGACGCTGGCTTTGTGGACACCTTTCGCGCTGCTCACCCCGGCCAAACCGATGCCTACACCTGGTGGACACACTGGGCCAACGCCCGCGCCCGCAACGTGGGCTGGCGGATCGACTACTGGCTGGCGTCAGCAGCAATCGCCCCGCGCATCACCAGCGCCCACATCCACGCCAGCCAAATGGGCAGCGACCACTGCCCGGTTAGTATTACACTGGATGAGCCCGTAGCGTAGGTTAAGGTATAGCCAAGAGCGCGATAAGCGCACAACAGAGCCTTGACTCATCTCTCATATATTGATATATATATATTAGCTTCTCGCAATCCAGCGAGAGGTGAGTCTAGAGAGGGAGGAGGTGATCTCCATGCTCGATGGATGACAACCAGCAGAGGGTGCGCAAGCACACGTTTGCGCACCCTCTGCGCCCTAACCTTCCTGTCTCTTTCTTGCCCAACCTAGTCGTCAGCACTTACTCTCATAGAGTATGGAGAGCTCCTGGGTTGGGCTTTTTCTTTTTCACGTTTTTCTACTCGCTCTCAGGCTGCGCCAGTACCTCGATACTATATATAAGATCGCGGCGCACTATATAGTAGGCAAGAGGTCACTCCAGCAGCAATACATAGCATGCACTCCCACTTCGCGGTATAATAACTCTATGCTGAGTATTTTCTCCCTATATTATCTCCGTCCGTCAGAACAAGGCAGCTGCGCATGAACATCCCCTACTGGCAGCAGCAAACGCCGGCTAAACCGCTCTACCCAGACATCGCCTGGAATAAGCCTCAGCAGCGGGCGCAAGCGGGCAAGCTGGGCATTATTGGTGGCAACCGGCTGAGCTTTCGCGCCATCGAGCATAGCTATACCACTGCGCTCGCCACAGGGGTAGGGCAGGCACGCGTGGTGCTGCCAGACGCTCTGCGTGGCACTATTCCTGCTAGTGTGACGGATACGATTTTTGCCGCAAGCAACAGCAGCGGCAGCCTGGGCAACGAAGCCTGGCCAGAGCTGCAAGCCCTCACTGGCTGGGCCGACGCACTCCTCCTCATTGGCGACGCTGGCCGCAACAGCCAAACCGCCATCGTCTACGAAAAGCTGGTGAGCCACACCACCATACCACTCATCATCAGCCGCGACGCGGTCGATTTGCTTATGCCAAGCGCTCAGCAGCTTGCCAGCCAGTCAAACGTCCTTATCATCGCCTCATTCTCACAAGTCCAAAAGTTCCTTCGCACGCTGTACTACCCCAAGATCCTCACCTTCCGGATGCCGCTCCTCCAGCTGGTCGAGACGCTGCACAAGTTTACCATCACCTATCCACTCACCCTCGCCACCTTCCACGCCGACACCATCCTCATCGCTCAGCGCGGCACCGTCACGTCAACACCGTGGTCGCAGCCAATGGCGCTCTGGCAGGGCACGGTGCCGACACGCATTGCCGCCTATACCATGTGGAACCCAGCGACACCCCTCCAGGCAGCAACGGCTAGCTTGCTAGATGGGAAGGAGTAGATATTAGGTATCGGCCCCGTGGCTTTTGTTATAGCTATTTGTAATTCTCTTCTTTATCTCTTTGGCTAGTGAAGGGAAGCATGGGGGTCGCTCTAGCCCTAAAACTCGTATGATCTGCTTTTTGCTTGAATGACAAACGACAGACACATTCAAGCACGATAAATACACCCATGAGACCATCTCAAGTAGTGGGATTTTATATCCTACCAAACCAATAGAGGCAGGGAAGAGCGAAAAAAGAGATTTGCACGCGATATGCAGCGCCATTATTATGCTGTTCGTTTTTTGTGTTCAGATCATACAAGGCACAAATCATGAACAAATGTTTGCGTCATGCTCGTTTATTACCTCTGTTATTCTACTGGACAAAAAAGTAGCACAAGCATAAAACATCGCCAAGTGCTATACCAAAACTCTCCTACTGCATGGTGTGCTATATTTGCATGAATGTCGGTATTATATATCTTATTTATAGAACGGAAATAGCACGTTTCTACCGGAAATCAAGTACTCATATCATGTTTTGCGGTAATATTTAGCTCATCGGTAATGGCAAATCATCCATCTTCTCTTGCGCTATATGGCAAAAAGCAGATGAGTAGTATATTTGTTCGCCCTAGTTTGTGCACTACGTCAACCATGATACATGAGTAATTAGCGTGTTCAGTACATCCTCATACTGCTCTCTTTGTTTTGTGTATCGCTTACGCAGCCACATCACTTGCCTTATTCAGCAAATAGAAGCCACAGTCTCAGCCTGTATGAAGATACTATACTGTGTAGGAGACATCTCCTGGCCAAGAGCATAGTGGGTAGAGTAGGGGAGGTGTAGGTGGAGTATCTTGAGGAGACCTTGGATACCGTCATCTTTAACTGAACTATGTCTACAGAAGCTAACTACGGCCTATATTAAGCCTCTGTTGAGGAGAAGTGGAACTGATCAAACTACTACTCGTGCTACCATCCAGAAGCCACGATGTAAAATACATATTTATACCAACTTTCTCTATTATTCCAGCAAAATATATACTGCCACTGACTAACATAGAGCACCACCAGAACAGACAGATTGCACTCACAATGCGCGGCTAGCCCCCTTAAAGAGCGGGCGAGAGGAAGGGTAGAGAAGCTTAATACGTCTCATCAGAGTAACTCTCACTCCACAATCTCACAAATGAGACCAATCAAAAAGAAAAGAGGACACGCAGCTTATATTGGGTCAATGATTTACTCTCAAAAACCAAACCAATAAAAAATCACCCGTCCATGCAAAACGGGTGATTTTTGGGTTATCCGCAAACGGTTATTTATTTGCGGTGGCGGCTTACGTAGTAAGCGGCACCTGCAGCAGTGAGGCTACCAATACCAGCCAGCGGCAGGAGGGTACCGCCCAAGCCGGTGTGTGGCAACTCAACTACTGAAGGAGGAGTTTGCTCACACTTCGACATGTCGGTGGTGTAGTCATTGCTTACTTCGTTGCGGCGAACTTCGACGATCTTCTTGTCAGAGATGCGGCAGACCTTGACCTTGTCGCAGTCAGCAGTGTTCTTTGAGTGCTTCTTCTCGTCGAATTCTTTTTCCTTGATGGTGACAATAGCACCAGTCTTCAGCTCACAGACCTTCATCTTGTCGCAGTCTTTGACGTTCTTTGAGTGCTTAGTAGCATCAAATTCGCTTTCTTTGATGGTGATGATGGTGCTGCTGCTCAGCTCACACACCTGGATGCTTGGCTGAGGTGTTACCTTGATAACAACCTGGCAGTCCTGGCTGGTCTTCTCAACGTTGGTGCTACCACCTTCGTTGCCAACTACAGTCATCTTAACGGTGTATGTGCCTTCTTTAGCGTAAGTGTGGCGAACGGTTGCGCCGCCGGTGGCAGTCTTGCCGTCACCAAAGTCGTACTTGTACGTAGCGACCTTTGCACCTTCCTTGGCAGTTGCCTTGGCGGTGAATTGGTACTCGTTGCGCGAAACCTGAGTAGCTTGCAGTGCGTCGCAGGTCAGGCTTGGCTTAGCTGGTGGGGGAGTTGGGGTGCCCCAGGTAGGGTTACCACAGTCCTTGATGACACCAGCGATAAACTTACCGTTGTTGTCGAACCATGCGTAGATGTTGAAGGTTGTCTTGCCCAAGATGAAGCTGTCGCCCGTTGGGTACTGGTAGTATGTGTGGCCACCAGCAGCGCGCTGACCTTCTGGCTTCTTTTGGTTGGTGCCAGCCTTGGCCTGCAGGGTGCGAGCACTTGTGGCAACAACTCGGCCGCCAACGATGATGTTACCGTTGGCATCAACCGTACCTTCTTGCATGTTGGCACCGTTGATCATTTGCTCGGTAATACCGAACTGGGTGTAGAGCTGGCGGATTTCTGCACGGCTCGAGTAGGTGCTGCGCAGGGTTTGTACATCCTTCGTGCCGCACTCTACGACGTTAAATTTGCTACAACTTGTTGAGATCGCTGCCGATGCTGGCTGTGCTACCCACAAGCTACCGATTGCTGCGCCGGCGACAACACCGAGTGCAACAAACGATTTTGCTAGTTTGTTCATTTGTTTTCCTCCTCGTCATTATTAGACGTTATGTGTTGAGATTATCATGTCCTTTATTTTTTGTCAACAATAATCTTTTATATATTATGCTTATGCTTAAACCCATATTTTGTGGCTGCTGTTCTACCACAAAATTATGATTATAGCCACTGTTATATTGTGGTTGCGTGCAAGTGATGTTCCATGGTGTTGTACTTATCAAACATACATCGCACGCTCGGTGCTTTCGCCTGTTGCGCAGCTATGTGATGTTGCTCGGCTTTTTTGCCGTATTTTCCCGAGTTTGTTTATCGCTAGTTGTCTAGTCATTTAGAATGGGCGAGCAATCGTATTGAATGAAGAGAATGACCGCTTAGGCATGTCTCTATAGAGCCTTGCGCGAGAGGCTAGCCAAGTACAGCGCAATCTGCTATACTGAGCAGAGGTTGCAGGATAGGGCTGCAACTGATCTTACACACGCCGCGGTGGTGGAATTGGTAGACACGTCAGACTCAAAATCTGATGTCCACTCGGACGTGCCGGTTCAAGTCCGGCCCGCGGTACCAGTGTTTATTCAACTGTTTTCCGAAAAATAAGCCGCAGTGTCGGCTTATTTTTTTGATTAATAATTCTTATTTTCGAATATATTGATCTCGAGAGCGTGAGCACGGGTAGGTAGCTTCTTATCCAAGGTGGGCTTTGAAACGCAAGCGATATATTGGTATATCAAAGCTAATATTGTATACTGGAAGTAGTTATGCAGCCACAAGATTCGTCACGCACAACATCACGAGGGCACTCATTATCGCAGAGCCGCGATGCACGGCTTAGTGAGGTGCGTGGGCAAATTGATGCGCTGTACAATACATCGAACAGTAGCGGCAATACAAACCGCCCAACTATGCAGCCCATCATTGGTAATGCACCGACTCGCCAGCCAGCACCCAGCACAAGCGCCAAGGCAGCTACTTTCTCAGTTCCAAACCTCGCGAGCAAACCAGCCAGCCATGCACCAGTGGTACGGCACGCAGTAGGCGGCGCTCAGCACAGCCAAACGGCTTATCGCCCAGGCGCGCAAGCGTGGCGTCAGAGTCAAGCAGCTACAGCGTCAAATGTCCACTCAGCACCTACCACCCGCGAGCGCGACATCTCATCTATCACGCCGCGCAGCCGCCCACAGGCGCACTACATTGGCACATCGGCGCAATCCCAACCCTCACCAACTCGCACAGCCGCTTCGTCAACAGCTCACGCGCAGCAACAGCCCTCATCTCAAGACAACCACACCGAGCAGCCAGCAGCAAGCACACATCAGCCGCAGCAACCAGACAGCCAGCGCCCCACTGGTGCACCACGCCAGCCCACCGCTAACCAAAAGGCCGCTTGGCAGCAATATCACAGCGCCTGGCAAAACTACTATCAGCAGTATTATGAACGCTACTACTTAGGCCAAGTCAAGAAGGCTGAGGAGCGCCTCGCTGAGCAAGCCAAAGCTCACGACGCCGATGCACCTAACGCCACCGCAGCCACCACTGATGAGCCAGAAGAGCTCACTCAAAGCCAAGCAATGGGCGACCTGCGCTCGCGCTTACTGAGCTCTATTCGCAACGGCGCGAACAAAGTCCGCCATAGCCGACACTTCATCCCCGCGGTAGCTGGTATTTCCGTCATGGTGTTATTCTTGGCATTGCAATACAACCGGGTCTTTTTCTCATACGTTGCCGCCTACACCTCACCAGGTGACCTCGATGCTCAGAGCTATATCATCAGCCCATACGACTCGACCAACGTTGGCCCAGACCCCAAGCTTATCATTCCTAAGATCGCGGTAGACGTACCCATCGTGTGGGATGCCAACGCTGCTAGCCAAGCCTCACTCAATGCTGCTATGGATAAGGGCGTCGTATGGTTCAACATCCCTGGTGCCAATGCGAAGCCTGGTGAGGTAGGGAACTTCGTCGTCTCAGGTCACTCGAGCAACGACTGGCTCGATAATGGTAAGTATAAGTTCATCTTCGCGCGGCTCGAGCAAATGCAAAAGGGTGACAATATCTACGTCAATTACAACGGCAAGCGCTACACCTATACTGTCACTGGCTCACAAGTCGTCAAACCGACCGATGTGCACGCGCTGCAGACCAACGCCACCAAGCCAACCATGACGCTCATCACCTGTGTGCCACTTGGTACCGACCTCAACCGCCTACTCGTCACAGCCGAGCAAGTCAGCCCCGACCCATCCACCGCCAAAAAAGAAGCATCTCAAACCACTACCAACAGTAGCAGCAACAGCAAGAGCGCCATGCCAGGCAACTCACCAACCTTCGTCCAACGAGTCGGCAACCTGTTTTCAGGGCGGTAAGTTGGCTCTATAACGAGTGTGGTATCTACGCTTGAAAGTGCGAGATTTCTCATTGATTACTCTGGGTAGCTCGTGTAGCAGTATAAAGACGAAGGAAAGTGTGCTATCGCAAAGAGATATGCGAATATGAGAGTGTATTGCCAAGCTACATAGCGCTATAGCAATAAGAAAAGTATGTAGAAATAACAACGATTACTGGCTAACAGACCTGCTAGCAACCTCTGTTATCTTGGTGAATATCTCGTGAATCTTGCGACTATTGCTTCTTGGAGCTTTCCTCAACACTTGACGGATCACTCATATATTGATATATATATATTAACTTTTTGCTCAAAGTCTGTCTTGGAGCGAAGAGTCGCTCCTGGCTTTGGGCTCAACTCTAGAAGGAGTGAGAGAAATGGGGACACTGATCGCAATGGGTGTCAGTGGTATTATAAGCATCTGCTTAGTGTTTGGATACTGGGGCCTTGCCGAAGAGAAGCCGAGAAGGGTATTAAGATGGTATAAGGCAGCAAATACTATTGCTGCAGTAGTCTTATTCATCATACTGCGCTTCTTCAGCTCTCGTGATGAGAATGACCCAGTGACTGCTTTTTGTCTTATGCTCTTTATAGGGTGTGCGACAGTTGCTACAGCGTCGCTGATCTTCACTATTCGGCCCAACAACGACCACAATAGCCAGGACTCCTAGAGCCCATCAACATAGCTCACCGAACTATATCTCAATCCGATCGTAGTGCTATTCTATTGCACTCTCGGATTGAGATATATCCGGGTTCAGCTTGAGCGTGGTTGGTGGGCTATGTTTTTTGATTTTGTTAATTACTTTGCTGATTATACATACTATTCAACAACGACAAGTTTATCGCTAGTGTTATCAAGGGCTTGTAATAACTTTTAGTTATCGTTCACGATTTTCGTTTGGCGCAGCGCCACGCCATCCTTTGTCTTGACGAAGCTATAGAGGTAGCGCTGGTTTTGTGAGAGGACAACAGGGAGGTCGAGCGCCGAGGTAGTGATGCGCTGCTGGTTGGCACCATCAAAGTCGTAGAGGTGTACACCGCCGTGTGTGAAGGTGAAGTGGTAGCCATCAATCCAGTTGATATCTCGCATTAGTGGCTGAGGGAGCTTGATGGTGGAGGACTTAAGTAGCTCGAGGTCGTATGTCATGAGGCTCGCATCGTTATATACACAGACGAAGCGGTGTCCACCACGCGAGAAATCGACATGGCTAATACCGCCTGGCATGCTGAGGCTGGCGACAGACTTGAGACTGCTTGCCGTACGCGAATCACTCGCGGCATGCGAGGTACTACTAAGAATCTCAGCCGTCTCACCATAGGCGATCACGTAGTATACTTTGTCGTAATATTTCTCGATACGGAAGTGTAGTGGAGCTACACCATCATCGGCATAGCTACGGACGGTGCGAGGCTTGGTGGTGCCAATAGTGAGGTAGCCAGCAGTGCGCTGCTTGCTGGTGTGATCAAGCTTAGTTGTGTAGGTGATGGTCGTATCGCTGTAGAGCGCAAACTCAGCCACGTTACTAACGAGTGGGCCTGTGATCGTCGTGTCACCGAGACTTGCTTGGCGCAGGTCGCCCTCGCCGGTGAGGACAAAGAGCTTGCGGCTGTCGCCCTGCGAGAATTTAGCAGCATCAACATCCACACCAAGCTGCCGCGTGACATTCTCGAGCTTGTGGCTACCCTGCGTGTCGAGAACGAGCCACTCGGTTTTATCGCCATTGTAAGTGTGCTTGATTGTCACATAGCGGTTATCCTTATCCCACGAGTCGAGGGTGAAGGTTTGGTGTTCGGCATTGTCTGGCGCGGTGTAGTGCGCGCTGTCGAGTGTAATATTCGTCGTCTGCGGTTTGTCGCCACTGAGGTCAGCCAGAGTAACGGTAGGCTTGTGCGCAGCAGGAGTGAAGGCGAGATAGCGATTATTACCCGAGGCAATGGCACTCGACGCACCACTAGCAGTTGCGACATTCTTATGACTCGGGTTGCTAGAGATAAGCCGGGCGTAGTCGAGCCACAGCACGCTGCCGGCCTTCACATCCACCGTCTTGTGCCAATCGTGGTAGCCCTCACGCTGGATGGTGATATTACGCTGGCCCGCCGAGAGGGTGAGCTTGCTAGGTGTCTCGTTGCTGAGGCGGGTTTGGTCTACCGTCACTTGGGCGCCATCGGGGTGGGTGTCGAACTGCACTAGCCCCCCTTGCACAACCTTACCACTCGACCAATTGAGCCGGTACCCCTGTATTGCATAAGCAAAAATCACGACAGTGAAGAGAACAGTCAGCACCATCATGCTATAGATCAATGTCAGATGGACGCGTTGGCGTCGCTTTCGTTGTTGCGTATCCATGACAACATTATACCATGACTGGAGGGAAGTAGGATGCGTTGCCTATCCAGCTCAGTCTCGCAGCAAGTTCATGCATTTCGTCTTAACAATTTTATACAAAACAGCTCCCACCTCTTGCAAAAGTCCTTATGCTTAGAGTATTATACGATCAAAGAGGGAACAAGGGGGATATATTTATTATGCGTCATACGACGGTCACACGTGGTGGACAAGCGCCTAAGCAGGCAGCTGGGCAGACTGCCATTCGTCAAGATATACAGAGTCCAAAGCAGCATCGCACGAGCAAATCAGAGCGGCAGCCTGTACTATACGGGCCTGAGCTAAAGATCATTCATACCTCGCGCGCTCGCTCTACAGCAATCAAGGCAGCTCAGAAGCATATCTCAGAAATCATCCCGGCAACCAAGGCGGTACAGACAGCTCAGACGGCCACTGCGACGCCGCAATCACCCGTAAAGAACCAGCCACGGGTATCTACGGGGGCCGCTCAAACCACTCCGCCGCACCTCGCGCATCAGCTGGTCACGCTCCATGCAGCCACGCCGCAAAAAACAACGGCAACACATCGCACTACAACACCAACTGCGCACATCACCAAACATCACCGGCCAGTGGCGGTGCAGCCTATTGTGTCGTCTCGGCCCAGTACGCCGCGCCAGCTACAGAAGCGGCAGCCAGTGACGATCTCGCCACTCTCGGCTCAGCCAGCGGCCACTGCATCGCCGCGCACCCAAACACACCACACCGCTCAGCATACACCCACCCAGCCAAGTGCACCACGCAGTATGGATTTTGTATTCGTACCATCAGAGGTAGAACCACCCAGTGCCGCTAAGCGCCATAACACGCCACCGCCATCACAACTGGCACGTGTGCTTGCCACCGAGCAAGTCGAGCAGACGCAAACCCAGGCCACGCAGCCAGTTATACCAATTGGCCTACCCACACTCAATCTCGCCGAGCTTGCCGCCCAACCGCTGGTAGCACAGCCTTCTGGGGTGCCACAAGGTGAGGTGTGGTGGCCACCAGCGGAGCCAGAACTCACTACGACAGAGAATATCCCCGTTGGCAC
>CAUTXC010000010.1:0-29182 GCA_963542675.1 uncultured Candidatus Saccharibacteria bacterium
CGTGCAGGTGGTGCCGAGCCCGTTTTGGCTGCAGTGCCAACTGGTGGCGATGGGGGCAAAGCCCATTAATAACATTGTGGATGCAACGAATTACGTGATGCTCATGACGGCTCAGCCAACCCATGCTTATGATTACGATACACTCCGCGGCGGGCAGCTTGGCGCGCGTATGGCGCGGCAGGGCGAAACGCTGGCGCTACTGAATGGTAAGACAATTGAGCTGACACCAGATGATATTGTAATTGCCGACGGGCAAGGCCCGGTGGCCTTAGGTGGCATCATGGGCGGCAGCCGCACTGAGGTATCAGCCACGACCACGACGATTGTGCTGGAGTGCGCTACCTTCGACATGTACGCAGTGCGCAAAATGGCCATGCGCCACGGCGTGTTTACTGATGCGCTGGCCCGCTTTAACAAAGGCCAGTCACCCCTGCAGAATGCGGCTGTACTGAACCGGCTGATTGGTATGGTGGGCGGTGAGCAAGCCAGTGCGGTGGTGGATATACATAATGATAATATTTTTATCGAAAATCAATTGACTCAGCAAGCAATAAAACCAACCTTTATTCGAGAGCGTCTTGGCGATATACAACTAAATAACGACGATATAAGAAGAATGCTTGGTAACGTAGAAATTAAGACATCTACACATACACTACGGAGCAGTGTTGAGTTTGAGAATGAGGTTGGCGACATCCGCTATGAACGCACAGAGTATCGAGATGAGGATGCGTTGTATGTCTCAATTCCTTTCTGGCGGACAGACCTGGAAACCAAAGAGGATATCGTTGAGGAAGTCGGCCGGCTGCACGGCTTTGATGCTGTGCCACGCCAGCTGCCCATGCGCCGTATTCAGCCAGCGCGCAAGAACCCCCGCCGTGAACTGAGGCGCGTTGTGCGCGAGGCACTGGCCAAGGCGGGTGCCAACGAAGTGCTGAGCTATAGCTTTGTGCACGAGCGTGTGCTCAAGGGTGCAGGCCAAGATCCAGCCCAGGCCTTCCAGCTGTCGAACGCCCTCAGCCCAGACCTCCAGTACTACCGCCTGAGTGTGCTGCCGAGTTTGCTGGATAAAGTTCACGCTAATATCAAGGCAGGGCACAGCGAATTTATGCTGTTCGAAATTGGCAAAGGCCACACCAAAGCACGAATGGGCGAGGACGGCCTGCCGGCGGAGCAGTCGCTTGTTGACCTTGTGTATAGCAGCAAAAAGCCACAGGCTGGTGCCGCCTTTTACCGGGTGCGGGCAACACTGGACCAGCTGGCGCATGATAGCGGTCTAACTCTCGTGTATACGCCAGTCGCAGCAGCTCAAGATGATCCAGTGTATGCACCCTTTGACATCAATCGCGCAGCCCACGTTTGGGCGGAGTGTAGTGGCGCAGCTGGTGGCAAGGCAGAGCGAACGCTCATTGGTGTGGTTGGAGAGCTGCGCCCAGCGGTGGTGAAGCATTTCAAGCTACCTGATTATACTGCAGCGGCATCACTTCGCCTTGATGTGATGGAGCAGGTATGGCGTGATACGGTGGTGCACTACCAGCCAATGAGTCGCTACCCTACCACCGCCCGCGATATCTCAATCCAAACAAGCATAGAGGTTACCTATGATGAACTCATGCAAGCAGTCTCGAGCGCTATGACTCGGGCTAGCAAAACATATCCAGATGTGACGATTCGCGATCTCACGCCGCTGAGTATTTACAAAGCAACCCCTGATGCATCACATCAAACCACCACATTTCGCCTAACGCTATCGAGTAGCCAGGCAACGCTGAGTGCTGAGCGTGTCCGTTCGATCATCCGGACAGTGTTTGCACCTGAGCAGCATGTGCTGTTTCAGGGTGTGGACTTTGGTGAATGAGGTTGATGCAAGCGACGCTGTGGTAGGCGATTGCGCAGACGGAGGAAACTCCGCCGCGTGGGCCGACCAATCAATACGCCAAATGACGCACCAGCCGCAATGGCAATAGCGATGAGGACAGCGCGTACCAGCAGACCTGCCTCGCTTGAGCCAGTCGTCACGACGCCCATGAGCCCATTGTAGAGCGTGACGCCTGGTACAAGTGGAACAATTCCGGCATTGACAATGGCTAGGCTAGGCATATGCCACAAACGGGAAGCGGTTGTCGCAATAAAGCCAATCACTAAACCCGCTGCCGCACTGGCCGCAATAGCAGACATGCTCCAGCTAGTAATGGCGAGGTATATATCGTAGCCAAGCATGCCAGTTGCACCAGCTAGGATGATGCCGACTGGCTGAGTGTGGTTGCCGAGGGCAAAGGTGGCCGCAATAGCAGCTGCTCCAATGTACTGATACATCGTGCCAGTCAGCTGCAACTGATCGGGCGTGGCAACAAATTCAATCCCAAAACGCCGCGCTGTATACAGACCAATCATCACACCGATCACCACGCCCATTGTCATCATTGCCACTTTGAGTAGTCGACCCGTTGCCGTCACGTAATATTCGTCGATTGCATCCTGGAAGGCACCAACGATCATCATCCCTGCCACCAAGAGCACGATACCGCTCACGGTTATGATGGTTGGGTTGATGATACCAAGAACATCGAGATAATGGTTGGTGGCAAGCCACGTGATAATGGTTGCAACCAATGTAATAACGCTTGCCGCGATGATTTGAGTAAAGAACACAGGAAGAGCAATGCGATTTAAGCGGCCTAGCAGCCACATAATTGCCACACCCATCACAAAGGTGGCAAAAATCACTGGCAATGACGCCGTATAGAGCAGGGCCGAGCCAGCACTGAGCCCGCCGCCTGCCAGATAAATCACCCAGGGTGGATAGCGTCGCGGCTTGGCAAGGATGGCATCGAGCTCGCGCTCGGCAGCATCGAGAGTGAGCGCTCCCTCGGCAATAGTAGCGGCCAGGGTCTGGAGGCATTGCATGTGTTGGTAGTTGATCTCGCGCGGTGGGATGGTGCGCAGAAGCGTCAGTGGTTCGTAATCGTTACCTCGATCTTGCGATAAAATAAGCTGCGACGAAATAACGTCGATATGCACTTTGCGGGTGCAGTATGTGTCCGTAATACTGAGTGCCATATGAACGACATTTTGGGCTGGTGTGCCCATTGAAATGAGCTGATCGGCAATGCTCATCGCTAGGCGCAGGGCGCGCATATTGGGTGTGAGAGCACCATCAAGTTTCTCGACTGGTGCTGATTGCAGCGCAGTCGTGCCGCCAATAGCCAGGCGGGCAAGCAGAGGTGAAAATAAGGTATGGAGACGGTTCATCGCTTTTTAGTATACTGAGAAAAATCGGCATTGCAAGAGGTGTGTTGGCCGACGGTTGTTCGCGAGGTGTTTCTGCGCAGCGCAAGGTGGTGATGAGTAATAGTGCTGGCGAAATAACTGCAGTGCAAACGAACCAGCATTTATCGATGTGACCTCTGTTATCTAGCAGTCATACTGGCAAGTGTGCTATACTGGGCAAGATAGATTAGTCGATGAAATAAGAGGAGTTATGGCAACAACCAAGACACAACGCTGGATTATTATTGTTATTTTGGTCGCGACGGTTGTCGGGACGCTGGGGTCATTTGCGGCAAT
The DNA here is from genome assembly GCA_963542675.1 of uncultured Candidatus Saccharibacteria bacterium. Taxonomy (GTDB): domain Bacteria; phylum Patescibacteriota; class Saccharimonadia; order Saccharimonadales; family Saccharimonadaceae; genus Saccharimonas. The sequence continues at coordinate 3,568 of CAUTXC010000010.1, forward strand.
GATCCTTGCCTCGGAGAACTACAAGAATGACCAAGCCAAAGCGCAAAAGGCACAAGAAAAATACCAAAAGCTCATGAAGGACTACCAAGCCAAGACAGCTGCTCAAGCCCAAGAATTGTCAAGCAAATATTACCCAACTTTTAGCCAATATACGAGCCAGGTTGGTGAGTTTGATCGGGATAGCGTGAAGGAGCTCTCTAGCGAAGATTTGGTAGTTGGTGATGGTGAGGAAATCAAGGATAATACGGCATTTGCGGCCTACTACATTGGCTGGAACCCAAAAGGCAAGGTATTTGACCAATCTATCAAAGACGGCAAGCTTGATGCACCATTTGCCGTTGAGGGTGGGCTCAAGAGTGCGAGTGTCATCACTGGCTGGAAGGAGGGCATCAAGGGGATGCGCCTTGGTGGAGTGCGTGAGCTAACCATCCCCTCCGACAAAGCATACGGTGAGAAAGGCCAAGGCAATGACATTCCTGCCAATACACCACTGAAGTTCGTCGTGATGGCAGTGCCAAAGCCAGCTACGATCGACACTTCAGAACTATTGAAGGCATACCAAGAAGGCCAAGGAGGGGGCAACTATGGACAACACTACCAATAACAATAAACCAACCCAGACACCAGTCTACGACGTTGTCATGATTGGCGCGGGGCCAAGCGCTCTGGCTGCCGCGGTATATACGACGCGTGAGAGCCTGCAGACGGTATTGTATGAAAAAGCAGTGATTGGTGGTCTGGCAGCAATTACCGATAAGATCGATAACTACCCAGGTTTTGCTGATGGCGTAGCAGGCCTCGACCTCGCCGAGCAGCTGCAGCGCCAGGCAGAGCGCTTTGGGGCGCAGATTGAGCTGGGTGAGGTATCGAGCCTCCGCAAAGATGGCAATGATACGATTGTGACAGTCGATGGGCAGGACGTGCGTGCTCGTGCGGTATTGATTGCCACTGGCAGTGCATATAACAAGCTTGGTATCCCTGGTGAAGATGCATTGTATGGTCGCGGCGTACACTACTGTGCCACCTGCGACGGTGCGTTTTATAAAGGCAAGCGACTGGTGGTGATCGGTGGTGGCAACTCTGGCTTACAAGAAGCGATGTTCTTGACTCGCTTTGCGGAGCATATTGACCTCTTGGTGCGGAGCACGATCAAAGCGAGTGAGATCCTCCAGACCGACCTGCAGCCCTTTATCGAGCGAGGACAAATTAGCGTCCATCTCCATACCGAATCGACTGAAATTATAGCAGAGGACGGCAAGGTAACTGGTGTTGCAGCTATCAGTAATGGCCAGCCAACTACCTTCGCCTGTGATGGGGTGTTTGTCTTTGTTGGCCTTAAGCCAAACACAGGCTTTTTGCAGGGTACGCCCGTCCAGCTCGATGAGCGAGGGCTGATTATCACCAATGAACATCTTGAGACGACAATGCCTGGTGTCTTTGCCAGTGGTGATGTGCGTAGTGGCGCAACGATGCAGATTGCTACAGCGGTGGGCGAAGGCGCGACGGCTGCTTTGAGTATCCGTGAGTATATTCAGCAGCACAAAGCATAGAATAGACAGTATTGGTGTGGGATAGCTAAGAGCCTAAATCTCAAAACTCAGCTCTTGAGTAACATCTCCTTTATATCTGATGAAGTAAAAATCAGTCGTCATGGCTGATTTTTTATTAGTATGAAGGCGAGGCCGATAGACCTAGAGAGGTTGCTTGTCAACTGCATTGAAGGGCTACTATCTGCTCTTTTTGATCGCCTTTTTCGATAAACCCTCTAAGCGCTTACCCGACTATTGCTCTTCTGTATTAAATTGGATAGTGGTAATATTCGTCCACAGAAAGGAACGGAGAGGCCTATCATCACCCAAATGAGACGTTAGTTGGATTCAGACAATATTCCTAATCTCTAAAGCGCTGCAGCTCAGCAAGAAACTTATCTGGATAGTTGGTCACGACGCCGTCGATACCGCGCTCGGCAAGCTGCTGCAGGGCACCTGGGCGATTGACCGTATAGACGTAGGTAAAGAGATTCGACCGGCGTGCAATTTCTATCGCCAGTGGATGTGCATACAAGCGATGAAACCCTACTGCGGTGAAGTCGAGCTTTCGCTGATAGGCCAAGAATGCAAAGGGATTATTGCGGTGAAGTAGAGCAAGATTGGCCTGAGGCGCAAGCTGCCGAAATTGCCGAAGCTCGCGTACGGAGAATGACGAGAGTAGTACATTATCCCAATCATCTGGCGATGTAATGGAGCGGGTGAGGAGCTGATGCGTTGGCTCGGCGCTACCGTGCCCTTTGAGCTCAATATTGAGTATCACAACGCCCAAAAAACGGTCTAACACTGCTGCGAGCGACGGGACAGGCTGCTCACTGGTGAGGGCCTGTAACTCGGTATATGTCAGATGGCTAATTGATTCATTTCGGTGGTGGGTACGGAGCAGGCGATTATCATGCGCAATCACAGGAACACCGTCGCGCGTCAATCGCACATCTAACTCAAGCATATCTACGCCCGCCGCGACACCCGCTGCCATAGCGTCGATAGTGTTCTCTGGTGCGAGTCCAGCCGCACCGCGATGACCAATGATTAACATGCTAGCAGTATTATACCATCAAATGGGTTGGCGATGAGGAAAATGTGCTGGCAGAGCAAAGTTGCACTGCCAGCACATCTTCTTTTGCTATTACCGAGCAGATTTTGCTAAAATAAAACAGATAGCAACAGAAAGGAGCTAATATAAATGGCAGATTTTAATAAAATACTGACGCCTGGCGACGTTGACGCTGGCATTGTCAATGTGGTGGTAGAGATTCCGCAAGGAAGTTACCACAAGATTGAATGGGATCGCGACCTCGCAGTGATGAAGCTCGACCGGGTCGAACCAGCAATCTTTGCCAAGCCAACCAACTATGGTTTTATTCCACAAACCCTAGATGAAGATGGCGATGAGCTCGATGCGCTCATCATCACCGACCAACCACTAACGACTGGTGTCGTTTTGGAAGGCAAGGTGATTGGCGTGCTAGAGTTTGTAGACGATAACGAGGTGGATGATAAGGTGATTGTCGTGCCAGCAGATAACCGCAACACAGGCGATGCAATCAACTCGCTCGAAGATCTTCCTGCTGCAACACTCAAGCAAATCGAGCACCACTTCAACCACTACAAAGACCTCAAGAAGCCTGGCACTACTGTCGTGAAAGGCTTCGGTGACACCGCGCGTGCCAAGGAGATTATTCATGAATCTATTGCGCGTTGGAATGAACGCTAGATAGCACGCTTAAGCAAATACAAAATACCCCACTGGGGTATTTTGTATTTATGATAGTTATTTATTCTTTGACTTTTTCGAAGCAGCCTCAGGCTTACTAATTGGCATAATTTTATCTGTCAGATTGATCGCACCATTAACAGCTTGAACGCGGATTTTGTTGAGCTGAAGGCGGAGCTTGTCGCGTGCGTGGCTGGTGGTAACAAGCTGTGCCCAACCTGGCTTGGGATAGGAGAGCTTGCGGGTGAGGACTTCGATGACATCACCATTCTCAAGTGGCCGCTCGAATGGTTCCATCTTGCCATTAATCCGGAAGCCATAGGCATGCTTGGCGATATCAGAGTGGATGGCATAGGCAAAATCGAGTGGTAAAGCCCCCTCGGGGAGGTTGTAGATATCGCCCTTAGGAGAAAAAACGAAGATGCGGTGGCCAAAGAGGTCAATCGATAGCTGCTCGCGAGGGATATCCTCGCCAGCGCGCAGGCGAGCGGCGATCTCTTGCAATTGCGTAATCCATTGCAGCTGAGCCGGTAGGTTTGACACACCGCGCTTGGAGTCGCCCTTAAGATACTCCTTGCTATCTTTTTGTTGCTGGTAGTGGAAGCTGGCGGCAAGGCCACGCTCGGCGTATTCATGCATATCGCGGGTGCGGATCTGGAACTCGACAATCTGCTTATTGGGCGTAATGACCGTTGTATGGAGGCTTTGGTAGCCGTTTGGCTTGGGGATGGAGATATAGTCTTTGATACGAGCGATCATCGGTTGGTAGAGCGAGTGGAGGATGCCCAGTACTAAGTAGCACTCTTCCTTGGTGTGGACAATGATGCGTAGTGCCATCAAGTCGTAGATATTGTCAAGACTACCGCGCTTTTGGAGTTTGCGGTGCAAGCTGTAGAGGCTTTTGACTCGCCCATTGATCTCAAACTCGAGCTTCTCGTCCTTGAGTGCTTGCTCGACCTCAAGGCGGACGACGCCAAGCTTGCGAGTGCTTTTGCCTAGGCGCTGCTTCATGACCTTCTCAAGCCGCTTGTATTCTTTGGGGTCAAGGTAGCTAAAAGCAAGTTCCTCTAGCTCCATCCGCACGCGCCCCATACCTAGTTGGTCGGCCATGGGGGCAAAGACCTCGAGCGTTTCTCGGGCAATCTTTTGTTGTTTCTCGGGCGACTTGAATTGCAACGTCTGCATATTGTGCAGCCGGTCAGCCAGCTTGATGATGATGACGCGCACGTCTTGTCCCACAGCAATAAGCAGCTTAGTAAGGTTGTCTTTTGTCTGAGGGAGATAGTGGTCGAGGTCGCGCATACCAGCCCGAGCTTGACTCACCTTCGTCACGCCGTCAACGAGGAAGGATACGTCATGTCCGAAAAGCGACTCAATGTCGTCTAGTGACGTCTCGGTATCCTCAACGGTATCGTGAAGAATACCCGCGATGATGGTGTCGCTGTCCATCCCCCAGTCGATCAAGATAATTGCAACGCTTAGTGGATGGGTAATGTAGGGCTCACCGCTTTTGCGCTTTTGCCCATGGTGTGCCTGGGTGGCGAAGTCGATCGCATGGTCGATTTCATACAGCTGATCTTCGCTATAGAGGCCGCGTGCTTTTGTGAGGACGTCTTGTTTGGTCACCATAAACCTAGTATATACTGCCAAGAAGAAAAGTGCTATTGCCCTTGACCATTCCACCTGCTATAGTGATGCTTAAATATGCTTATGCTAATGGAGGGAGAAATATAATGAGGCAAAGCAGGGCAGTATGGTGGATGCAGCGGAGCCAGAAGGGCTTCACGCTTATGGAACTGATGATTGTCATTGCGATCCTGGGCTTACTCGTAACGCTGTCTATGACGGCGTATTCGGGCTATCGCCGGCGCTCAGTCGATGTCGCAACTCGTGCGGCAGCCACCAGTGCACTCGAGGCGATTAAGACGCACCACGCCAACGCTAGCGCTAGTGGTGCAAGCTATAGTACTAACCTTGAGCAAGTCGGTTACCGTCCGCCAAGCGACACAGCCGTGCAGGTTACGCTGAGCCCCGATGCTACCAAATTCTGCGTCCAAGCCACCGACCGCCATCTCACCGACATTCGCTACTACGCCACTACTGGCATGGCGCGGCCGCAAGCAGGGGGTTGCCCAGCGAGTTTGTAGAGCATTAATTATGTGAAAGGTCTGCTATAAAGAATGTTCTGTAGTTGCTTAACTGTCCAATATATTGTGCTAAAGTATACATATGAGTTTGACAAAAGCAATACAAGACTACATCGACAAAGAACGCCGTCGCCGTCTTTACAACACACGTCAGACGCCGTATAATGTCTTGCATGGCTGTCATAGCACCAATTATTTTGAGTACAAAAACTGATGAATACAAGGCTGCGGTAGAGCATTTTATGCCGTTTGCCAAGCGGGTTCATATTGATATTTCTGATGGCGTATTCGCACCCCGCCAGACGGTAGGGATCGGCCAACTGTGGTGGCCTCAGTCGTGGACGGTTGATATCCACGCTATGGTGGCGCGCCCCAGCGTGTACGTTGAGAAACTGATCAAGCTGCGGCCCAGTACAATTATTTTTCATGCCGAAGTTAAGGAAGATTTGATTCCTGTCTTGCAGCAGATCAAGCAAGCTGGTATTCATGCTGGGGTGGCCCTGCAGCGTACGACAGTGCCGGAGACGGTGGCGTCGTATATCGAGACGGCCGACTATGTGTCGATCGTCAGCGGCAAGCTGGGTGAGTTTGGTGGTAAGGCGCGGATGATGCAAATAGAGAAGATTCGGCTGGTGCGAGCCATCCACCCTCGGGTCGAGATTGGCTGGGATGGCGGTGTGACGGTAGATAATGTCTTCCATATTGCCCAGGGTGGGGCTGACGTGATTAGCGTTGGTGGGGTGATCAACCACGCCAAAGACCCGCAAGCAACGTACAACAAACTCCTTGCTGAGATGAATCGCCAGAGTGTGATTTAAGGCCTCGGCTATGCTACACTAAGGAGCGTGACGCACATACCATTTCAGCTTCGTTCTGTCTATCAACCGACCGGTGATCAGCCACAGGCGATCGCTCAGTTACTTGCTGGCCTGGAGGCGGGCCAGCGCGAGCAGACATTGCTCGGTGCAACGGGTAGTGGTAAGACCTTTACGATGGCAAATATTATCGCTCAGCGTGGCGTGCCGACGCTTGTTTTGGCACACAACAAGACGCTCGCCGCGCAGCTCTTTAGTGAGTTCAAACAGTTCTTTCCAGAGAATGAAGTACACTACTTTGTCAGTTATTTTGATTATTATCAGCCAGAAGCATATATTGCCAGCAGTGATACATACATCGAGAAGGATTCAGCCATCAATGAGGAAATCGACCGCCTCCGCCATGCAGCGACTGATGCACTACTGACGCGTCGCGATGTGATTATTATTGCCAGTGTGAGCTGTATCTACGGCCTCGGTTCGCCCGCCGATTATTATGAGCTGTCCGTCACGGTGCGCCAGGGTGAACGGCGAGTTCAGGATAAATTTTTGCGCCAACTGATGGATATCCAATACCATCGCAATGATATCGACTTTGCACGCGGTGCCTTTCGCGTTAAGGGTGATGTGGTCGACGTCTTCCCGGCAGGGCAAGAGACGGCCTATCGGGTGGAATTTTTTGGAGATGAGGTAGATCGGATTACGCATATCAACCCGCTCACTGGCGAGATCCTCGATGAGCCAGCGGAGTTCACCATCTTTCCGAGTAGCCACTATGCAACACCTAAGGAGAAAATTAAGCAGGCGATTGATCGGATTCGGCAGGAGTATGAGGAGCGCGTGCAGTGGTTTGAGGCGCACGGCAAACTGCTCGAGGCGCAGCGCTTGAGCCAGCGCACTAAGTATGACCTAGAGATGCTCGAGCAAACTGGTTTCGTGAAGGGGATTGAGAACTACAGTCGCTACCTTACTAATCGCGAAGCAGGTGAACAGCCAGCTACCTTGCTCGATTACTTCCCTGATGATTTCTTGATGCTGATCGACGAGAGCCATGTGACTGTCCCGCAGGTGCGCGCGATGTATAATGGTGACCGCGCTCGCAAAGAAGTGTTGGTGGAGCATGGCTTTCGCCTGCCGAGTGCGCTAGATAATCGTCCACTGCGCTTTGATGAATTCGACAAGCACATCAACCAAGTGATTTACGTCTCTGCTACCCCTGGTGATTATGAGCTAGAGCGCAGTCCTGCTCCCGCTCAGCAGGTGATTCGCCCCACTGGTTTGCTCGACCCAGAAATTATAGTTCGCCCAACGGAAGGGCAGGTAGACGACCTCATGGCAGAGATTCGCGAGCGTACCAGCCAGCAGCAGCGCGTGCTCGTGACAACGCTCACTAAGCGGATGGCTGAGGATCTCTCTACTTATCTGACGGACCTCGGCATCAAGACGGCTTACATTCACAGTGAGATCGACACGCTCGAGCGCGGCGACATTCTGCGTGATCTGCGCATGGGCCTGTATGATGTCCTGGTAGGGATCAACCTCTTGCGCGAGGGGATCGACTTGCCAGAGGTAAGCTTAGTAGCGATTATGGATGCTGATAAAGAAGGCTTCCTCCGTAGCGAGCGCAGCCTTATCCAGACAATTGGCCGGGCAGCTCGCCACGTTGAGGGCAGGGTAATTATGTATGGCGATAGTATCACCGATAGTATGCGCCGAGCGATTGACGAAACCAAACGCCGACGCGAAATTCAGCAGGCATACAATCGCGAGCATGGTATTACACCGCGTGGTATTAATAAAGCGATCGACGAAGGCCTGCGCTCCATCATCCCGCAAAAAGAGGATGACGCGCCCAAACTTGACCTACGTAAAATCCCCAAGGACGAATACAAGAGCCTTATCAAAGACCTGACTGGCCAAATGAATCTCGCTAGTGCTAATCTTGAGTTTGAGCGAGCAGCCGAATTGCGAGATTTGATCGCTGAGGTGAAGAGTAAGTTGTAGTAGTAGCTGAGTAAACCTACGATCGACACAGGCATAGAGTGTATAATGTGATGTAGTATGCCTATACGTGATACTCACGCCCTGCCAGAACAGGTGATATATTTCTTGGCAACGATTGATCGTCGACCGAAGTTTATCCGGTGGTCGATTCTTATTGGACTTGCTATCTGCAACGTTATACTGCTCTGCCTGCCAGTGATATTCTTTGTCGTTTGTTATTGCATCGTGTTTTGGAGGACGCGTGGTTATTACAAAACAGTAGAGTTTCAAAGTGTCAAGCAGAGGCTTGCCAAGCAAATACAAGAATATAACGACTTCAATGCCTTTTTACCCGAAACTAAGCGCTTTATTCGTCAGCAGCAGTCGATGCTTTCGCATGCGCATGTGAAAAATAGCACACTTACGGTGTATAAAAATGCGCAGCTCGACCCATACCGCTATATTGTCAAATATTTTTTTGCGCAGCGCACAATAAACGAAGAGACAGTGCAAATACTCGAGCAAATCCTCCAGAAATACGACACAATTAAAAAGACTGAGGAAATACTGCGGAGCGAATACAACGAGATTATGGACTTCATTGATGCCAAAATGTACGTTGGAGCCTATATTTTCAAGAAAATGACGATGAAGCAGCTTGGATCGAATACATTACCTAAGTTTGAAAAGAATTATTTTCTCGTATATTCATTTAAGTACAGTTCGCCCGCCAAGCGCAATAACTACTCGTTCGATATTACACTCACAGAGAAAAAGCTCCAGAAATTGGCAGAATATCTCAGCCAACAGATAACCTATCGCAAATCTGCGCAGTTTCAGCGTCAGCTTATGACACCAAAGCTTAGGCGGTTTATCTTGCGCAGAGATAATTACGAATGCCAAAAGTGCCATGTCTCGCGCCAGGATGAGAAGCACCTCTTGCTCGAAGTTGACCATATTGTGCCAGTGTCGAAAGGTGGTATTACGACCGAGCACAATTTGCGAGCACTCTGTTGGCGCTGCAATCGGGCTAAGGGTGATAAATTAGAGGTAGTCTAGTATCGGTATTGATTCTGCACTTACTCTTACATTTTTCTGGTGCATCTCATTCATTGATATATAGCGATTCCACACGCCGAATGTGGTACAATATATCCATAATGAGTAATATTACCACTGAAGATGTGCAGCACCTTGCACAATTAAGTTCGATTAGTCTTGGTGATTCAGCCGACGTTGCCGCGCTGCGCCAAAACCTCGAGGATATCCTGCACTACATTGAGCAGCTATCCACCCTCGACACGACTGGTGTCGAGCCAACCTACCAAGTAACTGGCCTGACTAATGTGTGGCGGCCCGACACAATAGATGCAAGCGACGTATCGCGCGAGCAGCTATTGGGGCTAGCCGCCGAGCAGGCAGATAAGTGTGTAAAAGTACCGAAGGTGTTGTGATATGAATATTACAGAGAGAGTTGCTCAGATCAAACAAGGCAAGACATCGGCTACTGCCCAGGTGCAAGCGGCTTTGCAGCGGGCGCGTGACGCCAAGGAATACCACGCCCTGCTGAGCCTGACAGAGGAGCGGGCACTGCAGCGGGCACGAGAAATTGATGAGGCACTGGCTCGGGGCGAGGACATTGGAGCGCTGGCTGGCGTGCCGTTCGTCGTTAAGGATAATTATCTTGCGTATGGTGCACCAAGCACGGCAGCTAGCAAGATGCTTGAGAACTTTGATACGCCTCTTCAGGCAACAGTGGTAGATAAGCTCGAGGCAGCTGGGGCGATCTGCATTGGCAAGAGTAACCTCGATGCCTTTGCGCATGGTGGGAGCACAGAGAACTCATACTTTGGTGCTACACATAACGCTATCGACAAAACAAAAGTCGCTGGTGGCAGCAGTGGTGGCTCGGCTGTGGTGACGGCGCTCGACATTGTGCCATTTGCCTTAGGAACAGATACGGGAGGCTCAATTCGCCAACCCGCCAGTTTCAATGGCGTGTATGGTATCAAGCCAACCTATGGCACAGCGAGCCGCTATGGTGTCGTGGCAATGGCCTCGAGCACTGATACGATGGGCTGCTTTGCGCGCAGTGCTGAGGATATTGCTGTGGTGATGAACGTCATGGCTGGCCAAGACCCGAAGGATATGACGACGCTGCCCGACTTCTTCGCGCCTGCAACCGAGGCACCGCAGCAGCTGAAGATCGGTATCATCAACGAAGCAATGGGTGATGGTGTTGATACAGAGGTGCGTCAGGCGGTCAGCCAGTATGCCGATACCCTGCGATCGCATGGCCATACCGTCGAGACAGTCAGTATGCCGATGCTTCAGCATGCCCTTGCTATCTACTACATTGTTGTGCCAGCTGAGATCTCAAGCAACCTGGCGCGCTACGATGGTGTACGCTATGGCCATCGCGCTGAGGGAGTTAAGACACTGGCCGAGCTTTATGGTCGGAGTCGCGACGAAGGCTTTATGCCAGAGAACAAGCGGCGCATTATGATCGGTAGCTACGTACTGAGCAGTGGGTATTTCGACGCGTACTATCTCCAGGCGCAAAAAGCGCGGACACTACTCATCAACGAATTTAACGCTCTGTTTGAGCAATACGACATGCTTCTTTTGCCGACAGCACCAACTCCTGCCTTTGGTCTTGGTGAAAACAGCGACGACCCGCTTAAGATGTATCTCACGGATATCATGACAGTGCCAGCCAGTCTGGCAGGCTTACCTGCATTGAATATGCCGGCTGGAGTGAGCCAGACGGGCTTGCCAATCGGTGCGCAGTTGATCGGCCCTATGCAGAGTGATGCAACGCTGCTTGCTGTGGCAGCCCAAGCGGCTACAGAAAGGAGCGCCTGATGTCTGGCAGTGTCACGATCCTTTTGGTGGGTATTATTATCATTGCTGCTATCTTGGTCGTCGTTGTTGCCCTGACGCGCCAGGGTGGCAAGGTGCTCAATGTTGAGAAATACCAAGCACGCTGGCTTGCCATTGAGAATAGCCTCGATAAATCCAACATCGGTACGTATCAGCTAGCTATCTTCGAGGCAGATAAGTTGCTCGATCTTGCTCTCCGCGAACGTGGCTTTGCTGGCGATACGATGGGCGAGCGCATGAAGTCGGCCCGCGAACAATGGAGCAATAGCAACCACGTATGGGGTGCTCACAAGGTGCGCAACAAGCTGGCACACGAGGCTAATGTGCGGCTCTCGCGCGAAATTGCCTTGCGGGCATTAGCCGCGTATAAACAGGGGTTAAAGGATTTGGGAGCGATATAATTATGGCAGTTTCTCACGATGTTTTGCAAAAATATGAAGTGACGATTGGTATCGAATGCCACGTACAGTTGGCAACAGACACAAAACTCTTCAGCCCAGCAGACAATGACGCCCGCGATGCCGAGCCTAATAGCAAAGTCCATCCGATCGACTTTGGTCTGCCTGGCATGCTACCAGTCCTAAATCGCCACGCTGTTGATCTTGCGATTCGGGCTGGCAAGGCACTCAATGCACCCATCGCTCGTGTTTCGCGTTTCGATCGTAAGCATTATTTTTATCCAGATCTACCGAAAGGCTACCAGACAAGCCAGATGTACCAGCCAATTATCTTGGCGGGCTATGTCGATGTGCCGCTTGATGATGGCAGTACTACGCGCGTCCGGATCGACCATGCTCACATGGAGGAAGATGCTGGCAAGTTAACACACCACGATGGTTACTCGTTGGTAGACCTCAACCGAGCGGGTACACCACTGATCGAGATCGTCTCACAGCCTGATATTCACTCAGCAGCCGAGGCCCGTGCCTACGCAGCAGAGCTTCACAAGCTCATGACCTATGCTGGCGTCACACACGGTGATCTCTACCATGGTAATATGCGCTTTGATGTCAATATCTCAATCGCGCCAAAGGGTTCAGATCAGCTTGGTACACGTGCTGAAGTGAAGAATCTCAACAGCTTCCGTAGTGTAGAAAAGGCAGTGGAGTATGAATTTGCGCGTCAGGCAGCTTTGCTCGAGCGCGGTGAGCGTGTCGTGCAAGAAACCCGTGGCTGGAGTGACGATAAAGGTATCACCACGAGTCAGCGCAGCAAAGAGGATGCCCAGGACTATCGCTACATGCCCGACCCAGACATTCCGCCAATTGTCCTAACGGACGAAGAGATTGCTCGTGTTCAGCAGGACGTACCGACGATGCCAGGCGAATACCGTGCGCAGTGGCAGAGCCTTGCGCTGGATAACTCGGTGGTTAATACTGTGCTGAGTCATCAGCCACTGGCTATTTTGCTCAGTGATATCTACCCGCTCGAGCATAATGCTGCGTCGATTTTGCAATGGCTTGGCATCGATGAGTCAGTGTATCAGCGGCTTGTCAAGCGGATCTTTAACTGGTTTGCCTCCACGCCAGAAGAGTTGATGGATATGAGTAAGGTTGAATCGGGTTTTGTTGGGCCGCGGCGACTCTTGCTGCTCTCGCAATTGGTGGAGGACAACAAAGTCAGCTCGACTGGCGCGAAGGAGCTCTTTCTCGACCTCTTTGACGAGCAATATACTGGCAAGATGCCTGAGGTGATTGCTGAGGCGAAGAATCTGCTCCAGGTGTCAGACGAGGGGGCGATTGGCGCAATTGTCGATGAGGTGATGAATGACCCAGCCAGTGCAGCGTCCATTGCCGATATCAAGGCCGGCAAGGATAAGGCAATTGGCTACCTCGTTGGGCAAGTCATGAAGCGATCCCGCGGCAAAGCCAATCCAGCTCTGGCGCAGAAACTGATTCGTGAGAGGCTGAAGTAATGAATCCGTGGCGTCGGATTGGTGACCAGGCTGTTTTCTATGATGGTAACTGGCGGAGAGTGCTCCAAAAAACATTTGCACTGCCAAATGGGCACACAATGCAGGCTGAAATATCCAGTAGCCATTACCTTGAGTCGGTTATGGTTATTGCCTTGACGCCAGAGTATCGGGCAATTATTGCACGGCAATTTCGTTGTGGCCCTGAGCAAATTTTTGATGAGTTGCCAGGTGGTGCTGTTGACCCGAATGAAGCACCAGAAGAGGCGGCGCGTCGCGAGTTGCGAGAAGAAACTGGCTATGACGCGGGAGAGCTAATATTTTTGGGCACAATATACAAACACGCCTGGATGGATACCAAGTCACACTACTTCTTGGTAAAAAATTGCACACCAAGTGAAGTTGGCCAACAACTCGACGATAATGAAGCTGTTGAAGTGTGCACGATATCGATTGATCAACTGTTTAAGAATGGTAAATCTGGCAAAATGACAGATACAGAAGGTCTATTCTTAGCATATGAGCAACTAAAGGATATCCAGAGAGGTGAGCAGTAATGAAGACATTTACCCGCAGTGAGCCAACAACAGTGACACCAGTAGGTGAGCGGTTTAAGCAGTCAGTGGTCGTAAAGCATTTTCAGACGGATGACGGCTTGACGCATGAGTTTACAACGTTTTTTGCTGAGGATAGTTGTGCTGCGCCAGTGATTGCTCTCACGCCAGAGGGTAAGGTGGTAATGGTATATCAGTTTCGAGCAGGACCTGAGGCGTGGCTGTATGACTTCCCGAGTGGAGCTGCCTTGCCTGGCGAAGACCCAGAAGCAGCAGCGCGACGTGAATTGGCAGAGGAGACAGGGTACGTTCCGGGTGCGATGCACTACTTGGGGGATTGCCACGAGAATGGTTACATTAATGGCAAGAGTCCAGTTTTTCTTGCGACTGATTGCACGTATGATCCACAGGTAAAACAGCTCGACCAGACCGAACGAGACCAGGGAGCTCAGACGCGTCTCGTCTCGATTGATGAATTGTTTACAATTGCTAAGAATGGCGAGCTTTGCCTTGCAGGGCCGTTTGCCTTAGCATTTGAGTATCTAAATAACCGACGACAGGAGGAATCATAATGAAACGACCAACAAAAGCAATCATCGCCGCCGCGGGTTTTGGTACGCGGTTCTTACCTCAGACGAAGGCCATGCCTAAGGAGATGATGCCGCTGATCGATAAGCCGATCATTCAGTATGTGGTGGAGGAGCTCGTCCAGGCGGGGATTCGCGACATTATCATCGTGGGGAGTGCCAATAAGCGTGCGATCGAAGACCACTTTGATGTGCCAAATGAGGATCTGCTAGCTAACCTCCGGGCTGGTGGGCCGAAGAAACAGCCATTGATCGATACCGTCAAGCAGCTCTCGGAGATGGCAAACTTCATCTACATCCGCCAAAAGGGTCCATACGGCAACGCGACGCCGCTGGCCTGTGCAGCACACCTCATCAACCGCGACGAGCCCGTCATCTATACCTTTGCCGATGACTTCATTGCTGCCAGTCCAAGCCGCTTCCAGCAGATGATCGCTGCGTCGCAAGAGCTCGATGGTGCGGTACTATCGTGCAAAAAGATCGTCGATGATGCTGAGTTTGATCGCTACGGCGTTGTGGCTGGCCAGCAGCTATCAGACGGTGTTATTAAGATGAGCAACATCGTTGAAAAGCCAGGCAAGGCTAATGCGCCATCTGACCTCGCTAGTGTCAGTAGCTATATTTTGCCTGGCGAATTCTTTAGCTATCTTGAGCATGCGAAGGAGCATTTTGATGGGCATGGCGAGTTTACCGTCCAGCCTATTATGCAGCGGATGATTGATGACAATCACGCGTTCTTTGGTGTGGAGATTACCAACGGTACATATTATGACACTGGCGATAAGCTAGAGTATCTCAAGACCGTCGTGGATTTTGGCCTCAAAGACCCCGTGCTTGGCCCAGAGTTTGCAAAATACCTACGGACTCACTATACTGATACCCAGGCATAGATCGTATGCTACTAACATAAAGGAGATACCGCATGGAGTGGGCCCAGATATTAGTTATCATGTTATCGGTATTGCTAGCGCTGCTGCTGGTGCTTGCGATCGTCTTGACGATCATATTGATTCGCATTACGCAGCGGATTAGTGCTGTGGTCGAGTCGGCTGAACGCGTAGCAGCAAACCTTGAGGCAACGACTGATAATATCACCCGGGTTACCTCGCCGTTTTGGCTAGCCAAGACCGCTGTGTCTTCAATCAAAAAATTGTTTACCACCAAACATAATCGATAAAGGAGGGACATAATGTCGAAAGGTAAATTTGTGCTTGGTGCAGCAATTGGTGCTGCCGCTGGCGTGGTGGCTGGGCTCTTGACAGCGCCAAAGTCAGGCAAAGAGACGCGAGCTGACCTCAAGAAGAAGGCACGTGAGCTCAAGCAAGACGCAACCGCAAAGGGCGACGAATTGCGTGCTAAGGGCGAGAAGGCATACTACGATGCACGTGATGCCGCTCGTGATCTGCACGACCGCAGTGGCCGCGCTTTGCGCAGTGCTCGCGATGAGTTTGCAAAGGACAAGAAGTAGTTAGTAGGCGACAAAGGGTGCGGTGAGTATTCTCCTTATAGGCAGAATGCTTACCGCATCTTCGTAATTATCATTATTATGACAGAGCAATCATCCCCACCGCAGCGCTCATCAGATGAGTCGGTAACTCGTGAGCAACGTGACCACCCTGGGCTAGTTACTGGGCTTGCACGGCAGATTAAGCAAGCCAACGAGACCGATGCACGCAAGGCTATCCTCGAGGATTTATTTTACGATTTTCATCGTAGCCGCGCAGAAGTCTACAAAATGAACTTCATCCGCGGGATATTTTTTGGCCTAGGGAGTGTGCTTGGCGGAACGATTCTTGTAGCGCTGTTTGTTTGGCTGCTCAATGCTATTGGTCTCTTGGTGCCAGGCTTGGCAGACTTCATTGATAGTGTTATTAAGGTGATGAACGCACGGCACTGATATGCTATACGGAGGCAAGGCTCCCCATTTATTCTGCAGTAGATCGTCACACTCCACTAGATGGAGTGATGAACGACTGGTGCACGCAACGCGAGAGTAGTTGAGTTTGTTTTTGCTAATCACAACGATGGAGTGTTGGCCTTATCGCTCGTTCATTTGCTATACTAGATAGGTATGACCCCTCACTCATTACCAGCTTTACAACCATCGGATTTTGTTCACCTGCACAACCACACTCATCATTCGCTACTTGATGGCTTGACGAAAATTGGCGACCTTGTCAGTACTGTTAAGGATTATGGCATGACAGCAGCAGCCATCACTGACCACGGGACGATGAGCGGGGTGCTTGACTATTACAAGACGGCGAAGGCAGCGGGCATCAAGCCGATCCTTGGCATTGAAGCGTACGTTGCCGCTCGCTCGCGCTTCGACCGTGACCCTGCCAAGGATAAAATGCGCTACCACCTGACTATTATTGCGATGAATAATCAGGGGTACCATAACCTGATGCGACTGAGTACGAAGGCAAACCTAGAGGGGATGTACTATAAGCCACGGATCGACCATGACCTCCTAGAGGAGCTCAACGAAGGGCTGATTGTCCTAAGCGGCTGTGCAAGTGGTGAGATTGGTGAGGCGCTGCGCTATGATGACTATGCCAAGGCGGTCGAGATCGCTCAGTGGTATAAGCGTGTCTTTGGTGACCGCTACTATCTGGAATTGCAAGACCATGGCCACCCCGAGTCTAATACGCACTGGGATGTGCAGGCGAAGATTAACGAAGGTCTGCGCCGCATGGCTGAGGAGCTGGACATCCCTCTGGTTGTGACGTGCGATGGTCACTATTTGACGCACGACTTTCAAGACGCGCATGAGATATTGCTCTGCGTAGGAACGGGCTCATTCTTGAGCGACGAAAAGCGGATGAGCCTGAAAGACTTTGAACTCCACCTGACTGACCCGCGCGATATCATTACTCGCTGGGGAAGTGAGCTACCCGAGGCTATTACCAACACCAAGCAGATTGCCGACCGCTGTAATGTTGATATCGAGCTGGGCAAAATCCTCATCCCAAAGTACCCATTGCCTGAGGGTGAAACGAGTGAGCATAGCTACCTGCACAAGCTGGTGTATCGCGGCCTAGCCCAGCGTTACAATGGTGCAAAACCTGAAGATACTGCTGACCAGCTCCCCGAGCAGATCATCCCTACCTTGGCTGATGACGTGCGCGAGCGGGCTAAGATGGAGCTAGGCGTCATGGCAAGCATGGGGTATGAGGGGTATTTCCTCATCGTGCAGGATTTCATCAACTGGGGCAAGAGTCAGGGGATTGTCTTTGGACCAGGCCGGGGTAGTGCCGCAGGGTCGATCATTGCGTATGCGCTTAATATCACCGATCTTGACCCGCTCAAGTACGGTCTACTCTTTGAGCGGTTTCTCAACCCCGACCGCATTAGCATGCCTGATATCGATGTCGACATCCAGGATACGCGGCGCGATGAGGTGATCGACTATTGTGCAAATAAATATGGTCACGACCACGTCAGTAATATCGTCACCTTTGGTAAGATGGCGGCTCGGGCCGCGGTGCGCGATGTCGCACGTGTGTTGGAGGTGCCGTATGCTGAGAGTGACCGTCTGGCCAAGATGGTGCCACCACCTGCCCAGGGGCGGCACATTCCGCTGGCAGTTAGCACTAAAGAAGACCCTGACCTTAAGCACGAATACGAGACGAACCCAACTGCCAAGCAGGTCTTTGATTATGCTATCCAGCTAGAGGGAACGATTCGCAGCCATGGGGTGCACGCGTGTGGTGTGGTGATTGCGCCCGACGAGCTCGTTAAATATATTCCGCTTGAGCAGGCGCAGAAAGGCGTGGTGGCGACGCAATTTCCAATGGGTGAGGTTGAGGATCTTGGTCTGCTCAAGATGGACTTCCTTGGCCTATCGAACTTATCAATTATTAATAATGCAATGCGGATCATCCGCAAAGTCTATGGTGATACGATCGACCTCTCCACGCTACCACTTGATGACGAAGCAACGTACAAACTGTTTCAGCGGGGTGACACGACAGGGGTATTCCAGCTTGAGTCGGCTGGGATGAAACGTTATTTGCGCGCCCTCAAGCCATCGCACTTTGAGGATATCATCGCAATGGTGGCGCTGTATCGGCCTGGACCAATGCAGTTTATCGATAGTTTTATTCGGCGCAAGCATGGTGAGGAGGAGATCACCTACCTTCACCCGGGGATGAAGAGCTCACTTGAGAACACGTATGGTATTTTGGTCTATCAAGAGCAGTTTATGCAGATCTCCAAGGAGTGGTGCGGCTTTACTGGTGGGCAGGCCGACACCCTACGTAAGGCCGTTGGTAAGAAAAAGATCGACCTGATGAAGAAGGTTAAGCCGGAGTTTGTTGAAGGAGCAGTGAAGGTCGGTGGAGCGACGCGTGAGATGGCTGAGACATTTTGGACGCAGCTGGAAGAGTTTGCCAATTACTGCTTCAACAAGAGCCATGCAGCGTGTTATGGGCTTATTGCTTACTGGACGGCATATCTCAAGGCGCACTACCCCGATGCCTTTATGGCGGCCTTGATGACAAGCGACCATGATGACGTCGACCGACTAGCGATCGAGATCACCGAGTGCAAGCATATGGGCCTGACGGTACTCAACCCCGATGTTAATGAATCATACGAGGAATTTGCTGTGGTACCGGGCAAGAAACAGATCCGCTTTGGTATGGCAGCAGTGAAGGGTGTTGGCGTGGGGGCAGTGGAAGAGATCGTCAAGATGCGTGACCGCGATGGGAAGTTTGCTACGGTAGAAGATTTTGCCAAGCGTGTCTCGACGAGTAAGTGCAATAAGCGGGTGTGGGAGTCACTCATTAAGTCAGGCGGCTTTGATGCGCTGGGTGATCGCTCTGATCTTCTCTTTAATCTTGAGAATGTCCTTGCTTTTGCGAGTAAATTACAGAAGGAAGCGCTGAGCGGCCAGACTGACCTCTTCGGTAGCCTAGCCGACAGCTCTACAGAAGTTATGCCGTCGATTGAGCTTAAGCCAGCGCCCGTCAAACACACTGACAAAGAGCGCCTGATGTGGGAGCGCGAGCTGATTGGCCTCTACATTAGCGCACATCCGCTCGACCACTACGACACGTTCTTTGCTGAGCAGACCGTGCCACTGCGCACTGTCTCACCACAGATCGACGGCCAGACAGTGACGATCGGTGGCCTCGTGACACGCTTGCGGACGATTGTGACGAAGTCGGGCAGTAAGATGGCTTTTGTAGGAATTGAGGACAAATCGGGTGAGAGTGAGATTATTATCTTTCCGAACTTATACGAGAAGCTGGCTGGCCAGCTGGAGCAAGATGTAGTAATCACTGCCAGCGGCAAGGTGAGCGCGCGCGATCGCGATGGCAACCTTGGTGATGAAGCGAAGCTAATTGCCAATGAAATCACCGTCGTGACCGATACCGACTTAGCCGAATATCAAGCAACTGGTCGCACGATGTCTGCACCAACCGGCCCAGCAGCTACGCCGCGCCGCCGGTCATCGTCGCAAAAAAATACCCAGCGTTCAGCGCAAGCATCGGCGCGTGCAGTCGCATCAGTGTCAGTAGCCCCACCGCCCAAACCGCTTGATACGCTCCCAACGGTCTATGTGCGGGTCAAGAACCCCGATGATATGGCTGCTCTTACGAAGTTTAAGCAACTGTGTACGCAAAACCCGGGCCAGCACGATATTATTATGATGCTCGGTGATGACAAAACGTCGGCGATTCGCCTGCCATTCCGGGTCGACGCGCAGCAGCGGCTGCAGGATGAGCTTGCACAAATCCTCGGTAGAGACTGCGTTGTTGTTAAATAATGCCGTCCCCGCGAAGGGGGGTGACTCGCGCCACCCTGGGAGTCTGCTAGCTGCGCGTGTGATTTTTACTTCGAACAGTAGCGTCTACGACCAGGGTGGCACGAGGCCAGATACTTGCGAGGCGAGCGAAATAAGCTCTAGCACAGGCAAGTTGTGGGCGGTGGCTTGGTCATGCCACCTCCTGCTAGTATAACCCGATATTTGCCACAACGCAAACAAAATGGGTACATATGATATTGCAACTATCCAGCGGTTGTGAGCGCATAGAGCGCAATACCGGTTGCGACCGACACATTAAACGACTCCTTCTGCCCATACATCGGAATCTCGATGATGTCATCCACAAGCGAGAGCGTCTCGGCCGGAATACCATGGACTTCTTCGCCAAGCAAAAGGACGAGCTTGCTTGGTGGTTGATATTGCTGGAGAGAAACAGAAGTAGGAGCTTGCTCGAGCGCAACAATGCGATAGCCGGCAAACTGCTCAAGGTCGAGCTCTGACTGATAATCGAACGGCACAAGAGCTTCGGCACCAAGCGCCGTTTTGTGGATCTGCTGGGTAATCTTTTCGCGGATGTGTGGCAAACGTGGGTCGGCTCGCACTGTCTCTTCAGGCTGGTAGGCACAGTGTGGTGGGGTTGGCTGAAGGGCAAGATCGGGGTAGGGGGTGTAGCCACTGAGGATGAGCTGCTGCACACCAAACCCCTCGCAGGTGCGAAAAATCGACCCAACATTGTGTGCTGAGCGAATGTTGTGCGCGATAACAATAATCTCTGGCATAATTGTATTATACCTGAAGTGCTTTGGATTTACCTCTATATTTACCACGAGCTTTTTGTTACACTAAGAAGGATGAATGAAGATGAAGTCCAACAACGTCGTCGCCAGCAAGATGAGGCGTCGACCGAGCAACGATCGCGCATTCTTGGCCTCAAGTACCTTGATATGCGCCCCATCGAAGAGACGCTGCCACTGGCGCGCGACCTAATGACGATTGAGGAGATGCACAACCTCTACATGCTGCCGCTGACTGATGGTAATGAGCAGGAATCGTATCAGTTTGCCGTTACAACGCAGACGCCCCAGTCGGTCATTCAGCGGACGCGGCGCACCTATCAAGACCGGGGGTTACCTGTCGATTTTTATCTGATTAGTCTCAGTGCCTACCGCGTGCTGATGAACCGCTTCGACCCGCCAAAGAAGATCGTCTATGACGACATTAAGATTGCCAAAGCGGGCGATAGCGAAACAATTGCCGAGGTGAGCCAGACGCTTGGGCGAGTGAGCAGCGAGGAGGTTTTCGACTTCTTGATCAACCAGGCAGATAAGCTGGGGGCGAGTGATATCCACATCGAAAATGAACGCCATGATATCCGGATTCGCCTCCGTGTCGATGGTGCACTCCACCCCGTAGCAACGATTAGCCGGAGCCGCTACCGCGTGATTATGGGTGAGCTCGCCAGCCGAGCTGGTGTGTCGAGTGCTTCGATGGAGCCGCAGTCAGGTCACATCCAAAAGGACGTAACGCACGGCAACGCAACACACTTGCTCAACATCCGTGTTGAGACTGTGCCAACCATGTATGGACAGGATGCTGTGCTGCGTCTCTTTAACTTTGATGAGAGTTTGCTTAATCTTGACCTGCTAGGTATTCCGCCCAAGCAGCGCCAGCAGATTGATGAAATCATCAGCCATCCGCGTGGTCTTGTGCTGATGGTCGGGCCAACGGGCTCAGGTAAATCTACCACGCTTTACAGCATGCTCAATGCCCTCAACACGACTGACCGTAAGATTATTACTCTGGAGGATCCAATCGAATATGGCTTGGCTGGCATCTCGCAGATCCCAATCAATACCACTGCTGGTGGAAGCTTTGGTGAGGGTTTGCGCAGCGTGCTTCGTCTCGATCCAGATGTTGTGATGGTAGGTGAGATCCGCGATGTCGATACGGCGCGCACTGCCATTCAAGCATCGATTACCGGCCACTTGGTGATGTCGAGCTTCCATGCTAATAGTAGTAGCGCGGCCTTTAGCCGGATGATCGACCTGATTGGCGTAAACCCGATTTTTGCCAGTGCTATCCGCCTCGTGGTGGCGCAGCGTTTGGTGCGGCGCCTCGTTGATGAAACCAAGGAAGCCTACGAGCCAGACGACGCCACGCGCAGCTATGTCAAGCGAGTTCTGGCTGATATTCCTGAAGAGGTAGAGCATCCTGATCTCGACACCTTCAAACTCTGGCGGCCAGTACCGAGCGATGATGCACCATTTGGCTACAAGGGCCGCATGGTGATTATGGAGCAGCTTATCGTGACCCCAGGTATTCAGAAGTTCATCCGCGGAGACTTTACCGATGTCCATCCAGACGTCATCGAAAAAGCCGCCCAGCGCGAAGGCATGCTCACCCTCGAGCAAATTGGCGTCCTTGCTGCCCTGCGCGGCGAGACAACGCTGGAAGAAGTCGGGCGGGTGATATAGCACCGCGGTGTACGCTTGCTGTATATTATCTCATTGATTATGCCTGCATACCAAGCAAGGTGTGCTGGCTCATAACTTTGACGCCTATCATATATTCTGCTACGATAATATCACATGTTGAAGCCGAAGCCATTATCGAGCGAACAGTACCCTTCGCAAGAGCAGCCCGTGGGGGAGTGTAGCGAACAAGAGCTAACCGAAAAAGGGGCGTGTATTTATGCAGCGTTTGATGTTATGAATAGCGTCCTAGAAAAGATGGGCGGCAAGGCAGCACACACCGGATCTTTTAAGAATGGTCTTGCTATATCTCTCGATGATGCGGTGACAAGCATTGGTAAGTATCGAATCGACCCGATCAATCTGACTGATCTCATGTCGCGTATTTATAATAATAACCCACACGATAAAGACGCGTGGAATTATACAAATCAGCGACTATACCCAGAGGCAAAAGAACGGTCAAAAGACTTGGTAGTGCACCAGTATGAAGAAGTTGTGCTGGAGCATTTAGCAACGATAGAAGCGATCTTTCTTGGTGACAGTCGAGGGGTTGATTGGAGTGGCCAGTACGATGTATCAGTACCGACTGTCAAGAGCTGGCGACGCAAAAAGCAGCTTGATCCGCATGCCGCAACAGAGGTATATCAGCAGTTTGCCCAGCAGGCTGTCGAAAGAGCAACTCAGCAATTACGCTCAATGATAGACGCAGGTCGCCACACGCTTGAGCAATACGAACTAAGCCAGGTAGAAGCTGATGATGTATGCAATGCAAAGGCTCCATATCTTGCAGCCTTTGCTAGTAAGTACGAGGCGTTATATACGCAGGCAAAACCAGTCGCCAACGCTCATCAGTATTTCCAGCTCGTTTATAGCAAACGGTTATATAGGCTCAGTCAGCATATCACTACCGAAGCACCAGTCATCAAGCAATTGCAAAGACAAATATATCAATGGTATGACCGGCCAGACCAAGAAATCGTTGATGATCTTGCTCTTGAGTGTGCTGAGCGGCTCTGGAGTGATGATCTGAAGCAGGCGATTCATCAGCAGCTTGCTACCGAGTCGGATAATGCGGTTATCAATGCATTGTGCTGGCTCGAGCAACAGCTTGATGGCTACCAATCAGAGCGCTGCCAGGCCAACCACGCGGCCGTTATGCAGCTTGATGAGCCATCAGGTGAGACAACTTCGCAAGCGGCTGAGCCAGCTCACA
This sequence comes from uncultured Candidatus Saccharibacteria bacterium, assembly GCA_963542675.1. GTDB lineage: Bacteria > Patescibacteriota > Saccharimonadia > Saccharimonadales > Saccharimonadaceae > Saccharimonas. The sequence continues at coordinate 27,176 of CAUTXC010000010.1, forward strand.
AAGCAATGAGCCATAGCAAACCACATGAGCAAAAACAAGCAATAACAGAGGTGCAGCTGGATGCGATAATTGCTCCGTGGCTTGGGGAATATGGCGAGCGCTTGCCGCCAGTTGATGTGCTTGTCAATAATGGGTCTGGAGTGCTTGTGCTCGACTGCCGGACGAAAGCAGCCAAAGATATCGAGCACCAGATGGCTGGCTACGAGACAAAAGAAAAGCAGCAGGGCATCGTGAGTGAAGTGCTCGGCAGGCTAACGCATTATGCCGATGCAGCGCTCAACGAGCACGGTCTCAAGCAAACGCACGCAATGAGCAGGCTCAGTGATATACGCCATAGCTCACCATATAAAGCACATACAATCTGGTATAACAAAACAGTCAGCCGAAATGTGATTCGTGTCTACGTTGCGGACGTCAATGTTGGCAAAATACCAAATCAGCGTCTGCGATCCCAGCTAAAAAAGCGCGGAATCAAGCACGCTCTACTCTTTGTCGGTGCGTGTGACAAGCAGCATCAGCTCGATATGCTGCAACACATTACCCAGCAAGATCGCAAACGCATCAGAGGGAATGGCGCTGGGTCAGTCTGATGCGCTGCCAAAGCAGATAGCACCCAATATAAAAGGCCGGTACATGTCAGTATCGGCCTTTGTGGTTTTTATATGATAGATAGCCTACCGAATAACCGTCGCCACAGCCCCAACCACGCGTCCATCAAATGGCGAGGGGATGACGTAGTCTGCCGTGGGTTCATCGACCAGCGCTGCCAGCGCCTGGGCGGCGGCGAGTTTGTGCTCGTCGGTGATTTTTTGCACGCCGTTATCGAGCGCACCGCGGAAGATGCCCGGGAAGGCCAGGGCGTTATTGACTTGGTTGGGGAAGTCGCTGCGGCCAGTGGCAATGACGGCCGCACCAGCTGCTTTGGCGCTATCTGGCATGATTTCTGGCACTGGGTTAGCTAGGGCAAAGATAATCGGGTCTTTGGCCATCACTCCGACGAGCTCTGGGGTCAGCAGTCCGGCGCGCGATACGCCAATGAATACATCAGCACCGGCCATGGCGTCTTCGAGCGACCCCTGCTGCGCGGCATCAACATAGGCGAGCAAGGCGGTTTTTTCGGCGTTGAGATCGGTGCGGTGGCTGCCCACGATGCCTTTGCTATCGACCGCCACGATATGCCGAGCACCATAGGTATGCAGCAGCTTGATAATAGCAGTGCCAGCGGCGCCAGCGCCGACCACCACAAATTTGCTATCAGCCAGGCTGCGGCCCGTCAGCTTGGCAGCGTTGATCAGCCCAGCTAGCACCACCACAGCCGTGCCGTGCTGGTCGTCGTGGAAGACGGGGATATCCAGCTCGGCCTTCAGGCCCTCCTCAATCTCGAAACACTTGGGCGCGGCGATATCCTCGAGGTTAATCGCGCCAAAGCTTGAGGCAATTGCCTTAACCGTAGCAATAATCTCCTCTGGCTGGTGTACATCGAGCACGATTGGCACGGCATCGACACCAGCAAAGTGCTTAAACAGCAGCGCCTTACCTTCCATCACTGGCATGGCTGCCTTGGGGCCAAGGTCGCCCAGGCCCAGAATGGCCGAGCCGTCGCTAATCACCGCCACGAGGTTATTCGTCCACGTGTAGGTGGGCAGAGTAGTGGGGTCATCTGCAATTGCCTTGCTGACTGCGCCCACACCGGGGCTGTAGTAGCTGCTCAGCTTATCGCGGTCAAGCTCATCGCTATCGCGCAGGCTGGTGGTGATTTTGCCCTTATATTTTTTGTGTAGGTCGAGTGCAAGTTTGTTATAATCCATAAACTCTAGTATACCGCACACAGGCGAGAAAGAGAAAGGAGTAGTACGAGGACAAACAGCCGTTATTGCAATACTTTCGCGCCAAATGCTATTATATGATGCATGATACAAACCGAGCAAGAAGCCCTGCATAGCCGCAGCGGCTCATAACACGGAGTGATATGAAAAGATCTATAGACCAGCAGCCATCTCATCACGA
>CAUTXC010000011.1:0-25367 GCA_963542675.1 uncultured Candidatus Saccharibacteria bacterium
GCGCCGCTGACTCACGCCACATGGCAGTAATCCCATCACACAAAAGTTAAGGCTCACGACAAGAAGGAGTAACTGCATCGCTCGTGGCAATGCCGACTGCACAGCCCACAGTGCAAGGCTCAGGCCAGTCAGTGGCAAGAGGATTTTGCCTGCGATGACTGTCTTTGTCCGCTGCTCAATATGCATGCTGAGCGTCTTGTCAAGCTGCGGCGGCACCATCCATAGTGTGTAGATAAGCAACACAAGCAAGCAACCGGCCATCAGCCCAAGCCACGCCGTCGTCATCACTCCCCCACCAGCTCCTCAAGCTCGGCCATTGTGCGGCGATTGGCTGTGTGGAGAATGGCGCGCATGCCAGCGGCTTCGGCCCCAGAGCAGTTGTCCAGCCGGTCGTCAATCATCACACACTGACTAGGCAACACACCGAGCCGATCTGCCGCCAGTTCGAAGGCTTCGCGGCTTGGCTTGGCAACATGCTCGGCATACGAGAGCACCACAGCATCAAAGAGCTTGCGCAGCTCATCAGGAGTAAACAGTCGCTCGATCGTATCGCTTCCCACATTGCTCAGCAACCCCACCTTGATGGCAGGATGATGCTGGCGCAGCGTGTGGATCATGGCGATCAGCTCGCTATTGCGCACATGCACCTGCTCAAGCAATGCTGCTATCTGAGCTGGCGTCTGCTCCGAGAGCCGCGCTACCTCTGTAATAAACTCCTGCCGCGAGATATAGCCATAGTCCGACTGCTTGTTAATATCCTCTAGCTCGGCCCGGCGATCCGGTGGGCACTGCGCCATCAGCACCTCAATGCTCCCGCCATAGAGCACACCAAAACAATCAAAAATCACTGCACGAATCATACGCTCGATTATACCATTGGTAGTAGAGCGTGGCTAGCATGAGCATCAGACAATCCGCACAGAGTCATCGCACAATCGATATCTCAAAGCCATCTTTACCCGCGCATAAGCTCCTCCCCACTCCTTCATTGGATGGAGTGTGAGGAGTTATAATAATTTTTTTAGATCTTACGCAAGAGAGCCCGTGCTCTGGAGAGAGCTACCTGTCACGGTATTTCATCAGAGGGTGCGCAGAACCACAGAGGTTATGTAAGCTTCGGGAGCGAGCCACGCAGCGCCTTTAATCTTTATTGCGTCTTATCAAACATCGGTGCGAAGCCAGGGATCTGGTTGGCAAAGAGCGCATGAATCTTGGGTACATCAGCCTTCATCGAGCCAGGCGAGCCTTGGCAGCTCGACGTCCAGATGCGCGTCTTCGTCACGCCGCTATCCATCGTCTCGAAGGTGTAGAGCCGCCCACCAGTGGCACACACCCCACGCACGTCGTCGTCATCCACACTGCGCGTATCTTGGATCTGCGCCTTGCTGAGGGCATACACAAGCTGCTCGTAGGCCTGCTGGTTGTTCTCAAACTCTTTGCGGTCAAGCTGCTTATCTAAGTAGCCTTGATACACCGTATACGTCCGCTTATTGGGCGAAATCTCGATCTGGTACGAGCGGAAGGTCTCATCTGCCACAATCGGCCCACGCACCGTCCAGCGGACACTGTTGGTCGCGTTGTGCGCCACCACTTGGTCGTAAAAGCTCTCGGCTGATTGCTGCGTGTTGGTGTTATTCGACTCCTGGCGGGTCGCCACCATGCGAATGACCGACGCCACCGCTGCCACCACCAACGAAATCACCAAGATAGTGACAATAATCGGAAATACCTTTGGCCGCTCGCCTTTATACATGAGAGTACAATACCACAAAGCCTACAAAAACTCAATAGATCCGAGAGTATAATGCGGAAAAATCCCTGTGATTACGCCGCAAGTACCAACTAACACCCACTACACAAGTTAGCGCCAACTGACGATACGCTGCTCACTACCAAGGAGTGTGCTAGTCGTCTTTGTGTTCTTTTGAGTTGGCGCATTTTCGGGCTTCTTGGCAAAGGAACGATGAGACGATGTCTCAAATACATTTGAGTGATTTTGCATGGGTATATCGCCCTTATTCTTGTCATCTTTGTTCGGTGTATGAGGTTGAGCATTGTGCGTGGCGGGCTGCTCCTCGGTTTGCTGCTTTGCTTCGTCCTTGTTGCGGATGAGCTCCTGCATGGCTGGTGAGCGGTTAATCAACTCCCCAATCATCGCAAGGTCATCAATTGTGGCATCACTAGCTGCTGCGTCATGGGCAGTAAAAATACCATCGTTATAGTCACTTACCCGCTGCGCAATCAATGGATCAGCCTGCTTAATATCATCAAATCTCATCTCACGATTATTCACGCTATCGAGTAGCTCCTTGCCCAGCGCAGCGCACGCTAGCTTGTACGACTCGCGGCGGTTCAGTAGATCGCCATGATTACGCGCGTTTTGCTCGTTCATTGTATCCTCACCTGTTTTTTGCTCTTCTACCGCTGCATCAATTGTTGCAACAGTCGTCAGCTCGGCAACATGCTCTTTTGTCTTGTCATCAACGTCAAAGCCAGCGTTCTTAACTGCTGTAGCTGTAGCTGTTTTTTGTCTTTCAAACTGGTGCTTCGTTGGCTGGTAGTTGATTGTATTGATGAGGTTGCCTACTTCCTCTCGAGCACCAAGCGTCGAGCCACCATTGGCCTGGCGCAATATCTCTGCTGTGTCGCCGTCAAGTTTCTTCGTCACACTCACAGTGTTGATGGCAGGGTTGTTTGAGAAGAGGTGTGTGCCTTTATTATCTTCCTCTTCATCCGTTTGTGGCTCCTGTTCTGGTAGGGGTGTATCGCGCTCAATATCATCAGCCACTTCAGGGTCAGTCTTGTTGTTTAGGTCGTCATATACACCAGCAACGATCGCTTCAGCCTCGTTGTGTGGCTTATACAGCGCATTCACCTGCCTTGCGAGGTCATCCATCCGCGGGTCAGGGTTGCTATTCTCTAGCGTAGCAGTATCTGTTTTGTCGAAGGTGTTGCCGCTGGGCGCGCTGTTGCCGCCAAGGCCAGCGTAGAGACTATTAACGGCAGCTTCATTTTCGGCTTGTTGCTGCGTGGCTGTTTTGTCATATCCTTTGCGGCGCGGCTTCATCTCGAGCGTCGCTCGCTGATCTGGGCTTAAATCTCTGCCATTTGGCGGTACTAAGGTCATAAGGGGTATCTCCGTGAGTGTGTTGTTATTAGTTTGTTACACAATAGAACCTCCCGCAAGAAAAGTCAAGCCAGTGCAGCCTAGCGTATTTCCATACCGAGCTACTGTGCGTATGCAGAGTGGGAGAATAGGTGTGTGGTCTAGTGTACTAGGCCACGCGGACAAGTGTGTCTTTGTCATCATGGCTAGCAGGATCATGCTGAGATTTACTCGCACCCGCTTGGGCAGCATCTTTACTGCCCCACTCATTCAAATACACCGTTGGTTCGCCGTTTGCTGCGTGATGGCTGAGTATTTTGCCCGTTACAATTGGTGATTTACCATCGTAGCAATCGATATGATGCACCGCTTCGCCACCCTGTTCTACCTCTGTAGTAACGACGATGCGTGCATCGATCGCTGCGGGCAAGATGCCCATCTCGGTCAACTTTTTGTGTGTCTTTGGTGTGTATTGATACACATCGGTCACTCGAGCCTCATACGGCTCGCCACCCACATCACAGCAGACCACTCGCCAATCGGCCGGGTTCATCGAGTCGAACCGAGAGTGGTCAAATGCAACCAGATCTCCCTGTGGGCTATACAAAAAACCAAAAGTTGGCACTGTTTTTTGCTCTAGCTTTTGCAGCGCGGCGCGGGTTTTTTCTGCAGGCAGATTTCGTCCATAGATCTCAGCCCGTCTTGCTTCTCGCAAGAGATGCTCAATCCTTGCCTCCTGCTGCATTCGCCGCTCCATCTCCGCCTCAGTCAAGGGCTGCAATTCACCACTCGCCTGGGCTGCTTCGACGATAGCACTGCGCATGGTGTGGTAGCTGGTGGGATGTTGCTCAGGGGCGTAGCGGTCTGCACTATCGACATACGCTGGTAGCTCATTTGGGTTGGGCAGCTCAAGGCCACTACATGCTCCACCACGAGGAAATGATGAATATACTGCTTCGCTTTGTGCCATGCCTAACCTCTATTCTGTTTTGCTTGTGATGGCCCAGATTATACACCACTACCAGTGATTTGTCTATAGTCTGACCTCTGTTCGGTCGGTGTTCTTAGACCGCTCCCCAATGCTCACCAATCGAGACATCGACCTTGAGCTTAACACCAAGCTGCGGGTAAATATGCTCCATTGTCTCACGCAGGATATGGCTCACCTGCTCGGCATAGGCGCGCGGGCACTCGACCATAATGCTATCGTGGATCTGCACCACCTGCCAACCGAGCGGCTGGCCATCGCCATCGGCCAGCTGCTCCCCAGCCTGGGCCAGCTTTTCTTCCACCGCCAGCATGGCAAGCTTCATGAGGTCAGCCTCGGTGCCTTGGATCGGCATATTGGCAGCCGCTCGCTCGGCAGCGCTGCGCACCGCAAAGTTACGCGACGCAACATCCGGCGTCCAGCGACGGCGACCAAACAGCGTCTGGACGAAACCCGCATCATGCGCCTGCTGGATAGTCTGCGCCATATAGGCCTTGAGCTTCGGCCGAAGGCGATAATACTCATCAATAAAGTGCTGCGCCTCAGCATAGCTCATATGGGCTGCAGCAGCCAGGCCATGCTGGCTCATCCCATAGAGCACCCCAAAATTCACCACCTTAGCCCGGCGGCGCTGCTCTTTCGTCACGACGTCTAGCGACACACCATAGACCTGGGCGGCCGTATTCGCGTGGATATCAATATCGGTATTAAAATCGCGAATCATTGCCTCCTCCCCCGACAGCACTGCCGCCAGGCGCAGCTCAAACTGCGAATAGTCGGCATTGACAAACACATTGCCCGGTGCCGGCACAAAGGCATCGCGAACGTGCCGCCCCAGCTCACTGCGGATAGGGATGTTTTGCAAATTTGGGTCGGTGCTACTCAGCCGGCCCGTCGCCACCACATCTTGGTTGAAAGTAGTGTGGATATAGCCTGCGTCATCGGTCAGCTGCGGCAGCGCCTCAACATACGTGTTTTGCAGCTTCGTCAGCTCGCGGTAGCGCTCTATGAGCCCAATAATCGGGTGATGCGGCCGGAGCTTATCCAGCTCCTTCTGGCTCGTCGAGTAACCCGTCTTGCCCTTCTTAATCCCCGCTGTTGGCAACTGGAGTTTCACAAAGAGCGCCTCGGCTAGCTGGGCCGGGCTGCCAATATTAAGCTCATACCCCACCATGCCATAAATCTGCTGCTGCAACTCGGCGATCTCGCTGCTCAAGGTGCGCTGCATCGCCGCAAGCGTGCGGCTATCAAGCCGGATACCGCGCCACTCCATTCGCGCCAGCACAGGAATAAGCGGAAAGTCCATTGTCCGTGCCACCCGGGCAAGCTCGGGCAGCGCATCAAGCGCCTGAGTTTGCTCATCGTACACCGCCCACAGCGCACTAATAGCGAGGCGTTGGTCATCAAGCGACTCCAGCCCTGCAAGATCAGCCAGCGCCCGCGACGTGCGCAGGGGATTAAGCAAAAACGACCCCTGGGCAGTATCATGCTTCACGACTGGCAGCTGCCGCACGCCACGAGCCAGTAAGCGACGTAATAATTCTTTGGTGCGGTGCCCAACAATCGGCACATGCGGGATAACATCAATCGCATCACGCCAGCTCAAACGGGCCGCCTTGCCTCGCTCGTGGCTCACCCAGACGCCGCCCTCGACTGGCCAGACCAGCAGCTCCTTTGCCATCAGGAAGAGTGCCTTAGCCTGGTGAGCAGGCAGCTCGGTCGCATGCTGCACTACTGGCACATCAGATGGCTGAGTACTCTCTGCCGCCTGCATCTGCGGCGGCAATTGGCGCAGCAAACTACGAAATTCCAGCCGCTGCAACATCGCCCGCACCGCCGCTGGGTCGCAGTTGTCCATTGCCATCGCTGTTCGGTCAAGCGTCACTGGCGCATCAGTATACAGCCGGGCTAACTCGCGGCTCATATAGGCCGAATCTTTACCCTGCTCCAGCTTACGCCGCAAGGTATCTTTGACCTGCCAGAGGTTATCATAGAGGTTGTCAAGCGTGTCGAATTGCTGCATTAGTTTAACCGCCGTCTTCTCTCCCACGCCTGGCACGCCCGGGATATTATCCGACGCATCGCCCTTCAGGCTCTTAAAGTCGAGGAACTGGCCAATCCGAATACCATAGCGCTGCTCAAAGGCGGCGATGTCGAATTTGTCGATGTTGGTCAAGCCTTTCTTGAGGGCATAGAGGTAGGTATTTTGGTCGAGTATTTGCAGGGCATCGAGGTCGCTCGTAATGAGATACGTCTCGATATCCCCTTCCTGCTCAGCCTGAGCGTCGAGCGTCGCCATAATATCGTCCGCCTCGTAATCATCAAACTCATACAGCGGCCAACCAAAGGCCTGTAAAAGCTCGTGGAGCAGTGGTATCTGGGCGTAAAAATCTGGCGGAGCCGGCTTGCGACCAGCCTTGTATTGGTCGTAAATGGCAAGACGGCGGCGGATGTTTGTCTTCGGCTTATCCCACGCCACGCACACGTAGTCTGGCTGGAGGCGCTTGATCAGCTCCAGGCTCAGCGCCGCAAAGCCATACACTCCACCAGTTGGCGTCCCATCAGCCGTCGAAAGGTTGGGCATGGCATAGTACCCACGGTAGAACACACTTTTGCCATCGATAATCACTAGGCGCTTCATCATAGTTCTAGTATAGCATTGGTGCCGTACGGAAACATCCTCGCGCGGCACCTCTACCCTGCTCCCTGCCCTCCAGCTACGGCGTAGGCGGAGTGCGGTGGCGTCGCCGTCGCCACCACCATACTAGCCAGCCAGCTAGTGCGATGAGTAGCAAACACAGGCTAACCAGCAGTGCTGGCACAAAGTTGCTGATAAGTTCGGCCAGCGGGCCCTGCGCAGCAAACGCACCCTTTTTCTTCTTCACCGTCATCCGTTTGGTGCCCGGCTTTTTATCTTTCTTGTCATCCTTTTTCTCTGGTGTGGTAGCTGATGGTTTTTCGCCAGTAGTCGGAGCACCACTTTGGTATATCTTGACATAATCGATAAGAAAGGTCTGGTTGGCAAACTTCTTCGATGAGTCGGGCGGGTGCTCCTCACTCTTCCACTCCACATAATCGTTGAGGATGACGTACCACGTATCGTCAAAGACCTGCTTGAATTGATTCGCATCCATGCCCATTTTTGCTGGTTTTTCTGCTGGGACCCGAGCAGTTGGATGACTCTTCTCATCGCCTGCTCGATAGTTATACACCAGCACCGGCTGGTTATCCACGAAGAATTTGACCGTCTCACCATCATATTCCGTCGCCCAGACATGCCAGTTGTTCGCCAACGTCACCGGGGACGGTAGTAGGTTCTCTCGGCTATGCCCTAACCCCTTCGTCTTCCATATCTGCGATGATGGGCTGTGGTAGCAGCGAATATGCGTCGTCGACCATGTGTAGGTCGGCGTCCATGAATACCACTCCAGTATGTCGAGCTCACCATAGGGGTCATTCGCTTGCTTGTTGTTGCTACAGTTGGCAAGCGTCACACTATTGCGCAGCCAAATAGCTGGGCGCGTCCCATTCTCGCCATTCCAATTAATCTTCGCTCGTACCTCCACACGGAATGGCTTATGCCCATCGAGCACCCGACCCGACTCCACTCGCCCACTCTGGTAGCGTGTCATCTTGCCAGATGGGCACGGCTCTTGGCTGGCATTACTATCACCCAGTGGCTCAGCTACACTCGACACACAGTGACGCCGGGTCGTAATCTGCAAAGCGCCGTTCGTCACCGCAACATTGTTGGCGCTATATGCCAAATGCTCCTTGCCATAATTATCTTTATTTTGCTGAAGAACCTTCCAATTCGACAGTGACGTCGTAAACTCCTCGTTATACACCATCTGCCACTGCTGCGCCTGGGCAACCCCACTAAAGATCACCGACACAGCACCCGCAATAAGGATACTCTCTACTCCATACACCAGCCCACCTCGTCGCCGCACTATTATCTCCTCAGTCTGCACACATGTGTGCTTATATACTCATACGTTATGTATAAGTGTACACGTTCTGTCGGATTTTTCAATTGCTATAGCATGAGCAGTGTCTTGCAGGATAAAACGCGGCGTTGCGTCGCAAGGCACACCACACCCACATCGCCACACCTCTACCACTCAATAGCACCCCTTGCTACGTGCTAAAAGGGGTGCTATTTTGCTACAAAATATATCGTTTGTGCGAATATGGAGGCGAGTGTTTTGCAATTCATTTCACAAACGTTACGACGCCAAAAACACCTATATACAGAGTATGATTTAACAGTCGTATAAGATACGAAAGCCCTATCCTTACTATTTTGTCGTCTGAGTGTGCAGTGAGCAAACAGGTATATATCTATTCTTGATAGACCTTTTTGCCTATATTCTTTAACTGTGTTACTGCACTATTCGCACCTTGCCATATATGAGGCTCTATTCCACCCCATATACCTGGCACTGGTTTGCCTTTTCTCGCAAGCAAAGCACGAAGCACTGCACATTCACCAATAGCCGAGCATGTCTCACACTGCCTTAGTGCTCTGATATATTCGGGCGATCGGGGATCATCACTAAAATGATCACCCTCTTCCTTACGACATGCGGCATTATCCATCCAATCCTGCGGTAATGGCATGTCTTTGCGCTGCACTGCCCATATCGCGCGCGCTCTTTGGCCTCTTGGTACTTTGTCTTTATTAAATGTACCTCGTGGTGTTCGTGATTGCTCAATCATAGCTTCTGCATTATTCCACACCACTGTTATTTTGCCAAGCATAAGCAGAGTAGTGCGCTGCTTATCACCCTACCCCCCATTGCTCAGCGCCGCCGGACGTGCCGCCGCTTGGGTTTGGGTGCGCCCCACTGTTGGCGGTCGGCCTTGGCTGTACCACCCCGTATATTGCCAGTAGGAATGATGCGCTGGTACCCCCGCAGCGCAAAGAGCAAACACTCGGCTGCCACTGGGCACTCAGCACAGTCTTCGCGCCGCTCGGGTTCTAGCCGTTGCCCTGTCTCGGCATCGATACACAGTGCCAAGCGAGCAAAAGCCTGCGGCGCGGGAATGTGCCCAACGTGCCGCCGCTCGGCCATGCACTGCTCTGCCCAGGCAATGCGTGCTTTGGGCGTGTCGTTTGCCTGGATAGCGTGATGCATCGCAGCGGTGAGCGTGGTAGACTGACTGGGGAGATCGGCTGGCGTAGGACCATCCGTCAGTTGTCTGCGCTGTTTTGGTGTTAGGCCAGCACAGATACCAACCGACACTCCTTCTCTCACTGCATACGCTGCACAGACGTCGATCACTGCACAGCCAATGCAGCGCTGCAGGGCCAGTGCCGTATCTTCTGGTTTGCCGCTAAAATATTCTTCGCTGGTGGCGGGGCTGCAGGCAGCATCGCGCATCCAGTCCTTTGGTAGTGGTGCGTTTCCCCGTTGCCGCGTTAATATGCCAAGCCAAAACAACCGCGACACCGGGTCGCTCGGCGCATAGCGTCGGGGTTGCTCTGGTGGTGGCGATGCCGCTGGCCGCTCTTTCATCCTATTTTTATTGTATCATTCACCGCATCGCCAACCATAAGCATCATTATCTGCTATACTAGAGATATGAATCATCCATCTCACCCGACGACAATCCTTGCCTTCGTTGGCCTCTCGGGCGCGGGCAAGAGCGAGGCGGTCAACCACGTGGCGCGCCTTGGCATCCCCAAGGTCTATGCCGGCGGCATCCTCTACGACGAAATGCGCCGCCGCGGCATCGCCATCACCCCGCAGTCGCAAGCCGAATTTCGCAAAGCCTGGCGCGAAGAGGCTGGCAAAGACATCATTATCCGCACTGCTGCCGAGCAAATGCAGCGCCTTGCCACCGCTGGGCAGCGCCACATCCTCTTTGACGGGCTCTACTCCTGGACGGAGTACAAGTATCTCACCCACCACTTCCCGGGTGAGCTCGTTGTCGCTGCCATCGTCGCGCCTAAGCAGCTCCGTCATCGCCGCCTCGCCCAGCGACCCGAGCGGCCCTTTACCGCGCAGGAAGCAATCGCCCGCGACTGGTCGGAAATTGAGGATATTGAGAAAGGCGGGCCCATCGCCATTGCCGACCACTTTATCTCCAACAGCCACGATCTCACCGAACTCCACCAGCAAGTCGACGCCCTCTGCCGCGAGATTGGTTGGCTGTAAAATACCCCAGTGGGGTATGTAAATCATCAGATAATTGACACATCGCCCTTCCTCTGCTATAATCCTCCCACAGATCACGTGTGCATGAGGCAAATGCACAATACTATAATAGCCTAATACGAGGAGTCTATGAACAACCAGCCAACACCCCAGCAACCCGCTGCACCGCAGCCGCAGCCAGCCGTGCAGCCACAACCGGTGGCCCAGCCGCAGCCGCAACAGACATATCAATATCAACAACCCTACCAGCAGCCAGTTGCACCAGTGCCACCGCCAGCTATTCAGCCACAGCCAACACCATATGCCTATCCTCCCGTTCATTATGACAACCCTGGTGAGACACTCGGTGTCATTGGATGCGTCTTGAGCTTCTTTGGTATCTCTATCGGTGGTATTCTCCTTGGTATTATTTCGCGCAATAAGTCTAAGGAAGCCGGTATGTCTACAACGTGGGGTAACGTTAGTCTGGGCTGGGGCATCTTTGGGTCAGTCTGCTGGTGTCTTATCTGGCTTTTCTGGATACTTGTGTTTGTTGGTGTATTGTCCAAGCCATCTTGGTGGTACTATTATTACTACTAAGCCACTTACTTCGATATAAAAATACCCAGCATACTACTGGGTATTTTTATATAAAGTATTTTGGGAGTACCTTCTGCATTTTTAGGGCTTTCGTAGTCACCCCTCTACAATCATGATCTCTATTTCTTGGTAGCGATAGTAGGAGTGGGTATTCGAGAGGTTTGTGCCCTCACAGCAAAGTAAATAGCCATTATTATACAGAAGCTTCACCAAAAAACCATACAGCAACGACTTTTACAAGCAATTTATCCAAAAAATCGACATACATACTGTATGCCGATTATTCTCGTGCACTACCCCCTACTGCTGCAAGTACTCGTACAGCTTCTTGGCGTCCTTGTGCTTACGCAGCTTGGCGAGAGCCTTGGCCTCAATCTGACGAATACGCTCGCGCGTCACGGCAAACTCCTGCCCAACTTCCTCCAGCGTGTGGCTCTTGCCATTCTCCAGGCCAAAGCGCATTTTAATAATCTTCTGCTCGCGATCACTCAAGGTCGAGAGAATATCTTGCACCTGCTCCTTGAGAAGCTGGTTGGAGGCCGACTCTTCAGGGCTGACCGTATCTTCGTCCTCAATAAAGTCCCCCAGCACCGACTCCTCCGAGTCGTCGCCATCGCGCCCCACACCAGCATCTAAGCTGCTAATGTCTTGCTTAATCTTCATCACATATTCGACCTTATCCGGTTCCATATCAAGCTCTTTAGCAAGCTCCGTAATGGTTGGCTCGCGGTTCAGGTCCTGGGTCAGGCGGCGCTGGGTGCGCAGCAGCTTATTAATCGTCTCCACCATGTGGACGGGGATGCGAATGGTGCGCGCTTGGTCGGCAATTGCCCGGGTAATCGCCTGGCGAATCCACCAGGTGGCATAGGTGCTAAACTTAAAGCCCTTATCTGGGTCAAACTTCTCCACTGCCCGCAACAGCCCGGTGTGCCCTTCTTGAATAAGATCGAGAAAATCGAGGCCACGACCACTATACCGCTTGGCAATGCTTACCACCAGTCGCATATTAGCCTCGGCCATTTTGTCTTTGGCACGCTTGTCGCCCTGCTTGATGCGATAAGCGAGATCCACCTCTTCGTCAGCACTGAGCAGCGGGATCTTACCAATCTCGCGCAGGTGCAGCCGCACCGAGTCGTCGCTAATATCATCAAAGTATTGGTTACTGTCAAGAATCTCCTCCGGCGTGTCTTCTTCCTCAAGCGCCGCGAGGTCGGGCTCTATATCGTCGACGGCTGGATCCATCATCGGTGGCTGGGCATCGGGTGGCGCCGCCTGAGCTGTGGTTGCTGGTTTTTTTTGCTTGGTATCCTTATCGTCGGTTGCCACGCGCTATCTCCTTGATTAATTGGTTCAGTTGCTGGCGCAAAGCGGCGGCGGCAGTCGTATCGCCGCTCTCTTCTGCTTGGCGCAGTTGGGTGGTAAGATGATGTTTGTGTTGCTGCTTGTGTTCGGTTTCGATTTGCCGCAAAAGCCGGGCGGTCTCGTAGTAGCGATCGGTCTCACTCCACGCACCATACCGAGCGTCGGCACGTACCCGAACCATTGTAATATACTCGTCAAAGTTTTGCAATGCTGGCGGCGTGGTGGTGAGAGGCTGTGAGTGGTGCGCTGCATAGTACTGAGCCAGGGCCTGGCGCTCCTCCCCCGCAAAGAGTTGTGGATCAATTCGCCCAAACAATTCCTGGCTCGGCCCATCGAGCATCGCCAGTGCAAGCACGTCGTCTTGTACGAGGTAGCGATTGCGTGGCGCGGCCGCTGCCGCCTTGACAGCCTTGCGGATGGGTGCAGCCGGTGCCGTTTGCTGCGCCTTGGCCTGCACGGCCTGGACACTTGAGCCCACCGCCTGAGCAATCTGCCGCTGGTAGTGCTCGCGCTCCACCGGGTCGCCCAAGCGATTGACAAGTGCCAACCCAACCGTCGTAAACTGCCGCTTACCCGTTGCTGTGGTGAGGTCAAGCTGCTGCCGATACTGCGCCAGGAGCCAATCCACCGCTGGCTGAGCCGCCGCAATCACCTGCTGCCAGACCGCTACCCCCTGCTGCTGGATAAGCTCATCAGGGTCTTTCGCTTCCGCCGGCAGCGACACTACCTTCAGCTCCACCCCCGCTTGGGCAGCCAGGCCAATCGCTCGCTCTGTGGCAGCCTGCCCGGCTTTATCACCATCAAAACTTAGCCGGATATCGCCCGCCAGTCGTTTGAGCGCCCGAATATGCTGCTCCGTCATGGCAGTGCCCGCCGTCGCCACTACTGCTGCTTCGCCCGCCTGATGGCTGCTTATCACATCCATATTGCCCTCGACAATCACCGCGTAGCCCTGGGCCCGAATCGCCTGCTTGGCCTGCATCAAGCCAAAGACATGCCGGCCTTTATCATAGAGCAGTGTCTGGGGTGTATTGAGATATTTTGGTGCATTGGGCACATCAGCAATCAGGCGCGCCGTAAAACCAATCACCTGCCCACCAGCGTCCATCAACGGCACCATCATCCGCCCGCGAAAGAGGTCGCCATCGTAGCGATTCACCAAGCCCGCCTCGCGCAGCTCTGCCAGCGAAAAGCCTTTTTTCTTAAGATACGTTACCAGAGCCTGACCATCACGCGGCGCATAGCCAATCTGAAACTGCTGGACAATCGCCTTGCTCAGCCGCCGCGTCCGAAACACATACGCCAGCGCATCCTGGCTCCGCACCAAACAATGCTGATAAAAATTCGCCGCTAGCCGATGCGCCTCGAGCAGCCGCTGCTTGCGCCGCGCTAGGTCGCGATTACCCTTCTGCTCATACAGCGAAAGATCCACCCCCGCCTTGCGCGCGAGTAACTCCAGCGCCTGGCGAAAGTCCAGCCCCTCCACCTCCATAATGAAGCTAAAGACATCGCCGCCCCGCCCGCTACTAAAATCATGCCAAATATTCTTCTCGGGGCTCACAAAAAAGCTCGGCGTCCGCTCACTGGTAAAAGGGCTCAGGCCTTTGTAACTCCGCCCCGCCCGCTTGAGCTGCACATATTCGCCCACCACATCCTCTATATTCAAGCGCGCCCGCACCTCTTCTTTGGCATCCATAGGTATAGTATACCGCATTGAGCATGAGCCAATCGAACCGCACCAATCGCCTATCTGATCATTCTTACCTCCCCCGAAAGCTACTCCACTCACACGACTGATCATATACAGCAACAAGTCAAAAACAAAGACTAATTTTTATATAGTATATAGGGGTATAGAGTATATAGGGTAGAGGGGTATATACTATGTATTATTTATCCATCTGACCTCTGTTAAATATTATCCTCTTTACCCCTGTTAGTGGTTGTGTTTAAATGGTATTATAGTAACTATGAATCCACAGCAACCATACACTCCCCAACCGAATGGTTCGGCACCGCAGCCCGAGCAACAGCCCCCGCAGCCCAATGCGCCGGCAGCTGCTCCGTATGTCCCCTACTATGCTACCCAGGCGGCGTCACACGGTACGCAGGATTATGGCTATGGTGCATATAATCCGGCAACGCAAAGCCAGCCAACCCAGCCACCGTATCAAGAGCAGCCCACTCCTTCATCACCACAACCTCAGGCTGCTCCCTACCAGCCGTATCAGCCACCGCACAACCAACCAGCTGGCCAACCAACCGCCAGCTACGGCACAGGCCAGTCATACCACTACGCACCGCAGCCCGAGCAGCAGCCAGCCGCAGCGGCTCACTCAACCAACCCACAAACCACCGCAGACACGCCGCATGGCTACGCCAATGCTGATGCCTACCCAGGCGCCAACCAACCCACTGCGCAGCCCTACCAGCCACAAGCAGGCGGCTACAATGGCCAGGCCTATGCCAACCCGCAGCAGCCGCTTGGCGCTACTGCCATGGCTGCTACCGGCGCAGACCTTGGCGCAGCAAGCGAGCCAGACACCTCCTTCCCGGTAGATTACCTCAACGAGATTGCGCCCAAGCAACAGCCAGTGCAGATGAACCGCTTTGCGGTGTTTGGGCTGATCGGCAGCGTGCTCTTGCTTGCCTTCGCCATTGTCATGATGATGGTCAATAGCCAACCCAACTACACCAAGCAAGCCCAGACCACCCTAGCCCGCATCGAGACCTTGCAAGCGGCCACCAAGGAGCAGCAATCGCGCCTGACAGAAAATGAGCTCTCGAGCATGAACACCACACTCACCACCTCGCTCGGTAGTATGGGTACGGAGCTCAAGTCGTCGCTCAAGGATGCGAAGATCAAGACTGAGCTAGTCGGTGATGCTAAAAAGACCGAAAAAGCCTACTCCGACAAACTCTCCAAAACGCTCGAAGATGCTTACCTGACTGGCGCGCTCGACCGCGTCTATGCACGCGAAATGAGCTACCAGCTATCCATCCTCAAGAGCTACCTCCAAAAGCTCAAAACCGCCAGCGGCAACCGCAAAGCCATTACCGACTACGTTGCCACCAATAGCAAGACGCTCGACGCCGCCACCAAGTCATTCAGCAACTTCACCTCAACAAAGTAGCAACGCGCTTACTACTTACTCCACTAAACCAGCCCGCCTCCCTGGCGGGCTTTTTAGTAATGCGCTGGCGTATAAAATACGCGCGCTCCATCACAAATAACAAACAATAGAAAAGCGCTCACACCGTGAACGCTCCTTATACTAACCAATATCTTCTCCACAAAGAAGCATCGCGCTACTCCGTCACCAGCCGGTAGCTAAGCCGCGCTAGGTCAATCACCTCGTCATCGCTCAACTGGCCGCTGCAAATAACAGTGATCCAATGCTTTTTATTGAGGTGGTAACCTGGCTGGACCGACTCATACCGCTCACGCAGGGTGAGGGCAAGCTGCGGGTCGCACTTGAGGCTTACCCTTAGTGGCTGCGACCCTTCGGCAATAAGCGCAAACATCTTCTCCTGCTGGCCAGGCACATCCTTGCGCCCTACCTTGTACACCGCGATATCATCCCCAAAGGGATAGTCGAGCCACGCTCCGGGCAGGCTGAGCAAAAATTCTTCGAGCTGCTTGTGTGTCATAGCACTATGATACTACAACCACTTATGCCGCACAAAATACCCCACCATCGCCAGCGGTATGAGGACAATCAGGCCGATCATCAGCCAAAAGGCGACGTCGCTACGAAACGGCAACTGCACGAAGTTCATCCCGCCCAGGCCCGTCAAGAACGAGACCGGCATAAAGACGGTGGCAACCAAGGTGAGGCGCTTCATCACATCGTTCATACGGTTAGATACCACCGAGAGGTACATATCGAGTGCGCTGGTAAGGAGGTCACGCATTGTATCAATAAGCTCGTGAACGCGCCAGGCGTAGTCGTAACTATCACGCACATACACCGCGCATTTTTTATCAAACAAGGCATAGCGGCCGTTACTGAGACCATTGAGCACATTCATCAAGGGGAGCACCACCTTGCGCAGGTCAGCCAATTGACGCTTGTAGACGAAAAGTTGCTGGAGCTGCCGATTATCTGGGGTGCGAATCATCGTATCCTCCAGCTGGTCGGTCACATCGTCGATATGGTTAAGTAGGGGCATAAATTGCTCAATAGAAAACTGCGCAATAGTCGCCAGAATAAGCGATGGCGTTGTGTGACTAGGCCGCAGCGCAGTAATGCGCTGAATGAGCTCATCGTCCAGCTTGCCCTGGTGCAGCGTAATAATCTCGGTTTTACTGAGCAAAATGGTAATGGTGTGGTACTTCACATTGTGCCGACTGACGTATGGTATATCCAGCGTGAGCAGCAGCCACGCCTCCCCTTCTATCGCCTGTGGCAGCCAGCGATGCTCGCGCACCATACGGGCCTGCAGCTCAGGTAAGCGCAGTTCGCTTAGCAGCGCCCGCCGCTGCTCGGCTGTGTCGATCGTGGTATCGCGCCACAGCTCGGGCATTACACGGCGACCTTCTGCAAATAATAGCGCAGCTCCATAATGCTACCACGAATATCCTCCAGTGCGCGGTGGTCTTCTGGCTTGGCAAATTTCTTGCCGTATTTACCCTCCATCACCACCTTCCAGGCGCTTACATCGAGCATGCGGTAATGCAAACGCTGCGCCAGCTGCGGCCACCAGCGATCGATAAAGCGGCGATCTTGATGGATGGAATTCCCTGCCAGCAATATCCGCCCCTCGCCAGCACACTGCTCATCACAAAACGCCAGCAGCTCTTGCTCAATTGTTGCCAGCGGCTTGCCCTGAGCATTCTGCTCCTCCAGCCCACGCCGCGCTGCCGGGTGCTGATCCCAAAAGCTGGCGTTGCCATCGAGGAGGCGCCTGAGCTTAGCCGCATCATGGCGCACCACCCCTTCATACGTTGCAATCTCAGCGAAGTCCCAATCCGTCACAATCGCCGCCACCTCTAGTATTTCATCTGTAGTAGGGTCCAGCCCCGTCATCTCAAGGTCTACCCACAAAATCCGTTTTGGTTTGAAGCTTGGTTTCATGCTTCTAGTATACTACATGTCCACCGCATAGCGCTCATCCTTAGTTGTTACCGTTATAAGCATAAGCTTTACTGGTATGCAAATTGGTGTACTACTTTTTTGTTCAGGTGTTTTTGCTTCCCTTCCCGCCTGCTTATTCTAAGATCTAATTATGAGGTAAATCGTCTTCCCTACCCCTGTTATTTCCGAATGGTTCACTTTTATGTTCAGGCTGAGTGGGTGTTTGGATGGTGTGCAAATTTATTATTCACCATAGAAAAACCACACCCTGAGTGGGTGTGGTTGATCGCCCTGAGGCTTCTCGCCTCTTTAGTCTTTTTTCTTATCCAAGCGGTCGAGCTTGAGAAAGTGGATGATCAGGTAGATGACGAATGCTGTGGCGATCAAGGTGATCAGCGAGCTCACGAAGGCTCCCCATGCGAAGTCGGCGCTGCGCCCAGCAATCTCAATATGTGTGCTGGCAGCCTCGAGGCCCTTCTGCGACCCCACGATGAACTGCACCACAGGGCTAATGAACCCCTGAACTAATTTTTTGACCGTGTCGCCGGCGGCGGTACCAATCGCCAAACCAACAGCCAGGCCAACCACGCCCTGCTCACGGATGAAGTCCGCAAAACCACCGAGGTGGCTGTTCTTCATCTTCTGCTCCATCGCTTGGGCAGCAGCTGCAGCCTCTTGGGCAGCCTTGCGTGGGGTGCGGCGCGCAGCAGGCTTCTTTGCAGCAGCTGCTTTGGTTTTGGTTGTTGTTCGTTCTGCCATAGGTTCTCCTTATTAACCATTGTTTATTCAAATTATAGCATATTCTGCATTAATTGCTAGCGGTCTTGTGTTGGTGGTATTCTATGGCGCGAGGACTTTGCTAACCGCTTCTCAATCTTCTCTTTGTCTCGCTCGGCAGCTGCGATCCTCTCCATACGCGTCTTCTCAAACCCACGTGATAGCACTGGTTTACGCGCCACCACTCGCCCTACGCTCGCCAAGAACTCGGCGTTATCAGATGGCAATTCAAATAACCCATTATACTCTTCTATCGCTTCGGCTGCCTTCTTGGGGTCGCCCTCAACTTTTGCAATCTTGCGTAGTGTTTCACCCTTAAAGAACCGACTCTCCGAAGTATCGTCGGGCAGCAAGCTTGCCTTGATCACATCCGCTAAGGCCAGGGCGCTATCCCCCATGTGTCGATCGATGAGTTTTGTGCGCAGAGCCTTTGCATGCTCAAGCTTGTTGCGTGGATCAATGTCTGGATAGATACCAGCAAATTGATCAATAATATCCTCACTCGCAGCAACTGGATCGGGGTTATTGCCCAGTGTATTAATAATCACATTATGATACAGGCGCAGTATTTCGCGGCCCGGCACTGATGGCATGGTAATGAGCTGCAGCTGGCTATGGAGCAGATACTCATACTCATCGTCGTCTCGATGGCGGCTATCTTTGTCAAAGCTTAGCCAGAACCGATCTCTTATGAACTTTTGGCGCTTACCTGGATCGTCTATATCGACTTTTCGTAATAATTCACTAGTCTGCAGGGTATTAATCGCGCGCAGCTCACCACGCCATAATTGGTCAAGCGGGTCTTCACCACCAACCGCCTTGGTCGTTTCTTGATAAAACTCCTTGGTTGCAACATCGAGCAAAAACGAGCGCTTACTCCCACTTGTGCGGTCAAACAACATAACCACTGCGTGCTGGTTAACATACCCAACATAATGCTCCACCCCTATTTGATCCAGGCACTCCGATGCCACAATGGTGTAGCCATAGCAATTAGCCTTCTCGCGTTGCGCGATAAGCTCTGTAGTCAATAGTGGTGTTGCTTCATCCATGTCTTCGAATTCAAGTGTCTGCCGCACCAAGTGCCCCACAAGAATAGCTGCTTCGATCGCGTCATCAAATGTCAGCGGCGACTGCTCGTATGCTGTGCCGATGATCTTGAGCTGAGTAGAATCGGGCAAACGCTGGCGGCCAATCTCGGGATTGCTCTCCGCTATACCACGTCTTGGTGTCTTGAGCCCTGCCATCAGCGACTCATCTAAGATAGATGGATTGGTACGTGGCGTACGCTCACCCACTACAACCGCTCCGGTGCTTCGATACCGAGCAGAGCAAGGCCAGCAGCCAGGGTGTCGCGGTAGCGCTGCACCAGGCTCAGGCGCTCGGCCTGACGTGGGCTACCAACGACACGGTTTTTCTCGTAGAAGCGGTTAAATTCTTGGGCAAGCTCATAGAGGTAGTGGCAGATGCCATGCACAAGATACTCGCGGGCAGCCTTCTCGACGACCTCTGGATATTCGCTCAGCTTGCGCAGGAGCAGGCGCTCGTCATCAGTGCAATCGGTCGGCTCGGCAGGCTCGGCACTCGCCTTGGCAAGGATGCTGCAGGCCCGAGCATGAGCGTATTGAATATAGGGGCCAGAATTGCCCTGCAGACTCACCGTCTCATCCATATCAAAGGCGATATCGTTGCCCATACGATACTTCGCAAAGGCATATTTGATCGCCCCCAATGCCACCTGGCGCTGCACCACTGGGTCTGTCGTGAGGCGTGCGACGCGCTCTTGAACGATAGCGAGCACATCGGCCGCTCGCGCCACATTACCCAGGCGCGAACTCATCTTGCTACCATCACCAAAGCGCACCGTACCATTGGTTAGGTGGGTCATCCGCCCAGCTAGCTCAGGCCGGAAGAGCTCTGCCGCAGCATACACCACGCGCATATACTCCTTTTGGTCGTTGCCAGTGATGAGAATCCGGTGGTCGAAGTGGTAGTCTTCTACTTCTTTCCAGATAACGCCAATGTCCTTTGTCTCATACGTCGGCAGGCCGTTGGAGGTCACAAAAACGCGGGTGTGCAAATGCTTGGCGGGGTCACCGACGAAGACCACTGCCCCCTCAGACCGCTGCAAATTCCCCCGCTCCAGCTGCTCGTGCACCACAGCCAGGCCAATCGGTGCAGTGCTACTCTCGGGGATATAGTCAAGATGATCAACCTGAATCATCGCATAAAAGGCATCGAAGTAATCCAAACTCCACTGGCGCGTCGTCCAATAGATCTGAGCCAGTGGCGTATTGTGCTCATCATGCTCGTGGTAACTATAGACTAACTTGTTAAACTCAATAATCTCTTGCTTCGCCGTCTCGTTCTCTTCGTACGCTTTCGCACCAATCACATAAGCCTGGCTAATCCACCGCGCCCGAGCAAAGACATCGCTCTCTACCTCTGTCAACTTCTCTGGTAGCTCACCACCTAGCGTGTGACGCATTCCCCACAAGCACTTAGCAACGTGCAGGCCAACATCACCACCAAAGCTGGCTCGGTCTACCGACGCGCCAACCGACTCGATGATCCGCGCTAATATATCGCCATACACCGTCTGGTATAGGTGGCCGGTGTGCAATTCCTTAAAGGCGTTGGGGCAGCTATATTCCAGCGTGTAGCGCATGCCGCCATAGATCTGCTGCGGTGCGGTATTGGCCGCCTGCCACAGCGCTTCATCACTCAGGCGGAGATTAATAAACCCCGGGCCAGCCACGCTCACGTCAGAAAACTGGCCAGTCTGGCGCAGCACCGCCGCCACCTCCTCGGCAATCTCGCGCGGCTTCTTGCCTAGTGGCTTGGCAAGCTTGAGTGCAACGTTGGTCGCAAAATCGCCAAACGTCGGCTCCGGCCGCGTCAATTCCACCGGCGGAGTTTGTTGATAAAGAGTATATACTGCATCACGAATCGTCTGTTCCATGATTATAGTATACAACAGATGCGGCGCAAGAATAGCGTAAGCACAGCGAGAAGGTTTACGCCTTACCCTTCTGCATCCGCTTCTGCCGCTTGAGTGCCGCCTGCACTAAACCAGCAAAGAGGGGATGGGCTCGAAATGGCCGCGAGGTAAACTCTGGGTGAGCCTGAGTCGCAACAAAGTAGTCGCAGGTAGGTGCCTCGACGAACTCCACCAGCCTGCCATCGGGTGACGTACCCGACACCACAACCCCGCCCGCGTTAATCGCCGCAAGATGCGCTTGATTCACCTCATAGCGGTGGCGGTGACGCTCCACAACCTCTGTTTTTCCATATACCTTAGCGGTGCGTGAGCCAGCCCGTAGCACCGCCGGGTAATTGCCCAGGCGCATCGTCCCACCGGTCGATTGCTTACCCTGCTGGTCAGGCATAAGGTAGATGACGGCATCATCCGACGCTGCACCACACTCCGCACTGCCAGCCTGGGCCAGACCACCGCGGCGGGCAGCGGCAATCACCGCCACCTGCATCCCCAGGCAGATGCCAAGATATGGTACGTTGTGCTGCAAGCAATAACTCGCCGCCGCAATCTTCCCTTCCACCCCGCGCTTGCCAAAGCCACCAGGCACCACCACAGCATCCACAGCGCTGAGCGCTGCATCGGTCACTGTCTCGGCATTGATCCATTGGATCGTCACCTCACTGCGGTGCGCCCAGGCAGCTGCTTTGAGCGCCTCAGTGATAGAGAGATAGGTATCGGCATTATCAACATATTTCGCCACGAGGCCAATCGTCAGCCGCTGACGGTAGGTCTGGCTATCATGCCGGACGAGCTGCTGCCAACGCGTCATATCTGGTGCCGTCATATTGCCAGTAAAACTCGCCAGCACCGGGCCCAATTCACGTGCCACCATCAAGGGTACCTTGTAGACTGTATCGACATTTGGCATCATAATGATCCCCTCTGGCCGTACCCCGCTGGCAATGGCAATCTTATCCGCCACGCCACGCGGCGGCGCAATGCTACCCTCTGTGCGGACTGCCACCACATCGGGCATAATACCAAAACCACGCAGGTCAGCCATAGCATTCTGGGCTGGCTTGGTCTTGTACTCCTGGCTCGTCGCAAGAAACGGCACATACACCACATGGACGAAGAGACAGTGCTCGCGCCCCACCTCTAATGAGAATTCGCGGATCGCCTCGACGAAGCTGAGCCCCTCATAATCTCCCACCGTGCCACCAATCTCCACAATATGCACCTGCCCTGCCGCCGCTTGGTGGATGGATCGTTTAATTGCTTGGGTGAGGTGCGGCACCAGCTGCACCGTCTGGCCACCAAATTTCCCAGCCCGCTCATCGGCGATCAAGTCACGCAGCAGCCGCCCCGCTAGCGTAGCATTGCGCTGGGTGAGCTCAAGGTCTAAGAAGCGCTCGTAGTGACCAAGGTCGAGATCGGTCTCCGCTCCATCTTTGGTAACAAAGCACTCGCCATGCTCCTTGGGGTTAAGCAGCCCAGCATCGACATTAAGGTACGGGTCGCACTTTTGCACCGAGACAGATAAGCCCTTAGCCTGCAACACCGCGCCAATACTGGCCGCTGTGATGCCCTTACCCACCCCAGAGAGTACCCCACCGGTGACAAAAATATACTTTGGTTGGTGTGTCTGTGTCATACAATCTCCCTCTCGCGTTCTATTGTAGCATGTATCCATAAGCAGTATACTAGCAAAAAACCAGCCCGATCGCTGGTCTTTTGCTGATTATTGATACGCGCCACCTATTGGCAGCCCTCGCACATGGTCAGCTCCGCTGGATCTGGCATAATAACAGGAGTGCCACTCGCTACTGCTTGGTCGACGGCAACCTGCTGAGCAGCCAGCAGTGCCTGCTCGATAGCATCAAGCTTTTCCTCGAGCGTCATGTCGTCCGTCAGCTGAGGCTTGCTAGCCTGCGCCTGCGTGGTTGCTGGATCGGTTGTTGGTGATGTCGTTTGTGTCGTCTGCGTCATATATTATTCCCTACCCGTTTTTTAGTTATAGTGTCTATTGTACGCTATATATAGCGTTTTAGGCAAGGTAGTGCACCCAATTTTCTGTTGTGGAATTATCATCCAGCTGGCCAATTGGTGCAACATACCACTGCGGCTGCGTGCACTGTGGGCGAAAGCTCCCCAGCTTGGCCGTGTAAGCCTCGGTAATAGCCGCGACCTCATCCTCGCGGGCTTCGCGCACTGTGGTGTGGAGATAGACAGCCTGCTTGGCGTCATCCCACACCACAAACTCTGCCCGCCCAGTGCGAAAGGCATTGTGCGAGTGGCGCGCCTCACGATCAGACAGCCAGGCGATCATATCCCCCACCCGCACAAAGTGCAGCGGCGTCACGAGCGGCGTGCGGTCGCGATTGACGGTGGCCAGCGCACCAACTGGCACGGTATCGAGGATGGTTTGTGTGAGGGTATTCATGGTGGCTATATTCCTTTCGTATCTAATGTGCGAATATTATTTATTGCATCAGCGAGCCGCTTTCACTCCATTGCCAGACAAGAAAATATCTGGAGGCCAGCGACCAAGCAGGCGGAAAAGCTCTGTTGCATATTCTGGCCGGAACATTTTCGGTCTGGTGATGGAGTGAGAGCTCCTGTAAGACCGGTAGACTAGTAAGATTGTTATTTTACTAATATCTACTACTTCGTCGTATTCACCTCATAACTCGTATTGGTGCTCTCGAAGAAGTTCACCAGCTCCAGCGTATCGTTGGCGGCGGCCATCCACTTGGCCGGGTTGGTCACGTTATACTCTGGCTCAAAGCCCAGCTCTTCCAGCCGCCGATCGGTCATATACATGACATACTGGTTGACGTAGTCGGCGTTCAGGCCCAGAATGCCGCGCGGTAGCATGTCTTTGTTATACGCTTTCTCGAGCTCAACGGCTTCCAGGATCAAGCTGCGGATTTCGTCGGCAAATTCTTCGGTCTGCAAATCCGGGTTTTCGTGCAGAATCGTCAGCAGCAGGTTAATGCCAAACTCCAGGTGCAGGTTCTCATCCTTCGTCACCCAGTCCAGCAGCGTGCCAACATTGCGCAGCAGATTGCGGCGGCGGAAGCTCATCCCCACCATAAAGCCGCTGTAGAACCAAATCCCTTCCAGCACGATGTTATACGCTACCAGGTTGCGCACAAAGTCCTTCTTGCCCTCCAGCGTCGTCACATCCGGGCGCTCCTCCATCATGCGCGTGACGTATTTGGTCTGGAAAGCAGCTTTATCGGCCAGGGACTTTTTGCCCCAGCCGGCCGCATAAATTTCCTCGCGGTCAAACGGGAAGGTCTCGATAATATACTCGAAGGTCATAAAGTGGTTGGCTTCTTCCCACATCTGCTTCGAAAGATACAGGTGGCACTCGGCGGCGTTGACGCAGGGGTAAATGCCAAAAGCCAGCGATTTATTAATCAGTAGCTCATTAGGATTAAGGTAGCTAATCACCGTCTTCAGGGCGTGCTTTTCGTCCTCGCTCAATTTCTCAAAATCGGCCAAATCCTGGCTCAGCTGCACCTCATTCGGGAACCACGTGTTGGCCACCGCTTGGTTGTACAAACGGTACGCCCAGTCGTAGCGCACCGGCTTGAGCTGCAAGCCATCGCGTACGCTTGATCCTAAAATGCCCATTATTACCTCCTTGTTTTTGTAAAAAACGAATTAATTATTATACTATCTAGGCTTATATTTCTGGTTCCATATCTGCTGGGTGACGCCGTTTAACCGCAGAGTTGCTATTTTGCTGGCGCGAGCTCTCGGACGCCTCTGGCACTGGGAAGAGTGGTGGGTCCATACCAGCATCAAGTGCATCTTGTATGTGATGTGTTGGTACTGCACCATCTACCTCTGCAATCGCTACAGTGCCGATAGTGTGCTGGACGCTACCCAGTGCAAGCTCCGGTCGCTGCGTTTCATTAGCTGGCAGCTCTGCAGATCGATGACCCGTTGAGTCCACCCTTATCTTTGGCGTGTCGCTATACTCGTGGCTCACGATTCCTTCTCCTTCCCTTCCTCCTGCTTCTTGCGTGCGCGGTAGAAGCCACCAAAGCCCACGCGCTTGGCGTCTTGGTGGAGTTTTTGTTCGGTTTTGTTGGCGCGAATGGAGACCTGCTCGGACTGGTGGCGCGGCTTCACGTGCAAATAATACGTCGTTTTCAGGCCGCGGCGCCAGGCTTCGCTGTAGATCGTAATATACTCCTCGATATTACGCGATTCTACGTACGTAGTGCGGCGAAGCGCTTGGTCAACCCACTTCTGAGCGCGGGCCGCCACCTCAATGAAGGCATACGGGCTCAGCTGAAAGCTCGTCTTATACACATCG
>CAUTXC010000012.1:0-23964 GCA_963542675.1 uncultured Candidatus Saccharibacteria bacterium
AGTTGCGCTATAGGGGTAAGCGTTCTGGAAGGATAGTGGGATTGCTAGGTTGGGTACGTTTCGAAAGGTACGATGGCTTGAAATGGAAGAGTTCTCAATTATACAGGGACGGTGAGTGTAATCGTCGTATGAATATATACCGATTGTTCATTTATATGCGCTGATTTTTCTGCTTCATTCTTAGAAATAGTGGGGCAAGTATCTCTCTGCTGGTTACTTCCTGCTGTAGAGTTGAGAGTTGGTAGGCAAATTAGTTATCATGCTGTATGAGAGAAAATGGAGAGAGAGGTGTATGTGGCACTAGGCTGTTGGATGCGGGTGGTCATATAGTGCATAGTATTGGTAAGCATGTGCGTTATATCGTATGGCTGATGCGTGAGTTTGATCAGGATGTAAGCCGCCCCTCAGGCTGTGCGGATGAGCTAGGTAAGTGTAAGGCGGTGTGTGAATATGTGCGTATTGTGTTCATAATTAATCTACAAATAGATTGTAATGTAGCTTACTATCTTGCTTGTAATATACAAGTGATGCGATGAATTAAGGGCTCGTAGCGAGAATTAAATACGAGGATGGTGAGGTGCTTATGGGCGAAGGATATGCGACTGCCTGACATACTATTATATGAATATTTTTTGCTTCGATTCATAAAGTAGTAATCTTCAGGAACAAGATGGACAAGCTCGTAAAGAAAAGTAGCCGCACCAAGGAGGGTATTTCACTTGCAATTTGCAACCAAAATGTACTATGTATTTCTGCTATATATCAATTTTTGTGAGAGGCTCTACCTCTGTATGCCCATGGTGTTGTGGTAGTAATCGACGAAAGTGCCAGTTTTTGCGGCAAGCATGATTTCTTGTTTGAGCAAATCTTTTTCGTGGGTAATGGTAGTGCGATAGTCGTCGCTCACGGCGGCGTGCGGGTCGGCACAGGTGCCCCAAAAGACCAGTTCGACGAGCAGCGGCAAGAGCTGCCAGCTGCTATCTGTTGGGCTGTAAATGTATTGGTTGCCTTGGAGTGGATCGCGTTGCTTATCAAGCAAGCCAGCCGATTCTAACCGCGCCAAGCGATCGGCCAAAATATTGCTCGCAATGTGCTCATCGTGTGCGAATTCGCGGAAGTAGCAGCGCCCAAAGAGCAGCACGTCGCGCATGATAAGGAGTGTCCATTTGTCGCCAAAAAGGTCGAGACTGTAGCTAATGGGGCAGGTTGAGCGTTTGTGAACTGTTCGTGTCATGCCTTTAGCGTAGCATCAAGGCTTGCGTTTTGCAAGTTTGTGGTGTGAGCTGGTAGCGAAGTAATGTTACCAGGCTTTGCTACAACAAAAAGCACTTACTAATAGTAAGTGCTTTCGTGTCAGTGTACCTTACAGACCGACATGGTGCACTGGCGAATAGACCGAAATGGTGGGCAATAGAGGATTCGAACCTCTCACCTCTTCAACGTCAATGAAGCGCTCTAGCCAAATGAGCTAATCGCCCGACACGTGTATTGTAGCAGAAGATGCAGGGGAGAGCAAGGGCACCCGGCACAAATACCGAGGCTCTTGCCCATCACACCCCTCTCCTTACCACTCCCTCCGATAGAACGCTATAAGGGTCGATACTCCCCAAGTATCGACCTCTTGCGCTGGGCTGCTAATCGGTTATTGCAACCGATTAGCACACTCCATCGGATGAAGCGGTAAGAGAGGGGTTAACGTCGAGGATAATCGAGGTATTTGCACCCACCCCCACTCTCGTTATACAATAGATGGTAAGTGCTGACGGGGCCTCACCAGCCTCCCGAGCTTCGTGGGCTGTCGTGATGTGCGAGAACGTTGCGTCATGAGTGCTTGGCGGCTAGTGCCAAGAAGTCCGGTGGAACCGCCGTTTGCGTGCAAGCGGCCCGAGACATGCGAGATTGGTCGGATGGAGTATATCCGTGCCAGGACGCATGTTTTTATTTTTATCAAAATAATTTATATACAAGGAGGAGCGAGTCGGCTTCTGGCTGCTAACGTGCGGCGGAGGAGTTGATGAGCAAACAAAGCAATGAATAACGAGCAGCAAGCAATGCGCCACAGCTTGGCGCATATCATGGCGCAAGCCGTCCAACATTTGTGGCCACAGGCGAAGTTTGGCGTGGGGCCAGCCATCGAGCAGGGGTTTTATTATGATATTGACCTTGGTGATGTGACGATATCTGAGGCAGATTTTGGCACAATCGAGAAGGAGATGCGGCGTATTATTGCGCGCGATCTACCCTTTACACACCGCGATGTGCCGGTAGATGAGGCGATTGCTTGGGCGAAGGAGACAGATCAGCCATATAAAGTTGAGCTGCTCAATGACCTGAAGCGCTCGGGGACGACCATTGCCAAAGAATTGGCTGGAGAGGCCCTTGGCAGCGCTGCAGAAGGTGAGAGTAAGGTAAAGACGGTATCACTCTACTCTCAGGGAGATTACACCGATCTGTGCCGTGGTGGGCACGTGGAGAGTACGGGTAAGGTGGGGGCTTTCAAGTTGCTGCGTGTGGCTGGTGCGTACTGGCGAGGTGACGAGACCCGGCCGCAGATGCAGCGGCTCTATGGCGTGGCTTTTGCAACGCAAGCGGAGCTTGATAGCTACCTACAGATGCGCGAAGAAGCCAAAAAGCGCGACCACCGTAAGCTTGGCAAAGAACTCGACCTCTACACAATGTCGCCACTGGTGGGGGTGGGCTTGCCACTCTTTACACCACGTGGCACGATCTTGCGTGATAAAGCAGCGCAGCTCTCTAACCAGTTGCGTGAGAAATACGGCTTTGCCAAAGTCTGGACGCCGCACATTACCAAGAAAGATTTGTATGAGACGAGTGGGCACTGGGCGAAGTTTGGCGACGAGCTCTTCCTTGTGACGAGCCAAGAGACGAGTGACAAGATGGCCCTCAAGCCGATGAACTGCCCGCACCACACACAGATTTTTGCTAGCCAACCGCGCAGCTACCGCGATATGCCTGTGCGCTACCTCGAGACAACGACCGACTACCGCGACGAAAAAACTGGCGAGCTGGGCGGCTTGAGTCGGGTGCGCTCACTGACGCAGGATGATAGCCATGTGTTTTGCCGGCCGGATCAGATCGAGCAGGAGATGAGTAATTTGCTGGCCTGTGCCGAGGAGTTGTACCACATTGTTGGGATGAAGCTGCGTGTCCGCCTGAGTTATCGCGATGAGGGTGAGGGCTACCTTGGGGCACCAGAATTGTGGCAATCGGCCCAGGCTCAGCTCAAGGCAGCTGTGATGGCTAAGCAACTGGACTATTTCGAGCAGGAGGGCGAAGCGGCCTTTTATGGGCCAAAGATCGACTTCATGGCGACGGATGCGATTGGCCGCGAGCACCAGGTGGCGACGGTGCAGCTCGACTTCGTTCAGCCCGAGCGCTTTGGCCTCGAATATACCGATGAAGCGGGTGACATGGCTCGGCCAGTGATGATTCACAGCGCGCTGCTGGGCTCGATTGAGCGTTTCCTGAGCGTCTTTATTGAGCACACAGCGGGGTGGTTCCCCTTCTGGATCGCGCCCGAGCAAGTCCGTATTCTCACAATTAACAACACCGTAGAAGACTATGTTGATGAAATAACATCGGTGCTCAAAACAGTGGTACTGATGCATCCTATAAAATACAACGAGGTAAGATATACAACAGATATGCGCAATGAATCGCTCGGTAAAAAGATCCGCGAAGCTACTGTTGTAAAAATTCCGGTGCAGATTATCGTTGGCCCACGCGACAAAGCCAACCGCCAGGTAAGTGTACGTACCCAGCAGGGTGAGACAACGATGCCGCTTGATGAGCTAGCGGCGTACCTAGAGGGGCTCAGCTAATGCGCCGCCTACGCATTGCTGTGGATGTCGACGACGTGCTGGCGGAGAATGCCGCTGGCGTCGTCGCCTTTAGCAACCAGCGCTGGGGGACGCACCTGACGGTCGATGACTACGATGAGCATTGGGCCAAGATGTGGCAGGTGGATAATGCTGAAGTGAAGCGGCGCAGTGCCGAGCTGATGGATGCTGGCCTCGGTACGGGCTATGGACATATTGGCGGCGCGCTGGAGGTACTGGAGCGCTTGGCACAGCACCACCACTTGATGATTGCGACATCACGTCACTTGCGAGTGAAAAGCGATACAATGGCCTGGATCGACGAGCATTTTCCGGGTATCTTTGCCAGTACATCAGTCTACTTCTCAGGCATTTGGGATGAGCTGACGGATGGCTCGCACCTTGCCACCAAGGCAGAGTTGGTGGTGCAGATTAATGCCGATGTGCTGATCGACGACCAGCTCAAGCACTGCCAAGCGGTGGCAGCACATGGCCGCAACGCGCTGCTCTTTGGCGATTATGCTTGGAACCAAGCCGCAACATTGCCAGCTGGGGTGGTGCGCTGCACAAATTGGTACGAAGTGGAGGGGGCAATTGAGCGACTTGCCAGCGATGAGCCTGCGTGATGCCGTCTACGAGCTGATGGCACAGCTGCCAGATGATACAGTGACGACCTATGGCGACTTGGCAGCTTTTGCTGGCCACCCATACGCTGCGCGACGAGTGGGGGAAATTGCCCATGGTGGGCCGGAGGAATTGCCGTGGCATAGACTTGTGAATTGCAAGGGAGGCCTTGCGGTCGGCTTTCCGGGTGGGCAGGTGGTGCAACGGCAATTGCTCGAGCACGATGGGATCCAGTGTGATGATTCGTACCGCGTGGTTGATTTTGCACAGCGTCGCTGGCGGCCACTTGCTGCGCAGCATAATGATCTGAAAGGTAGCTCGCATGCTCACAAAAAATAACACACCACTTACTATGCCGCTCATCGCCATCGTTGGGCCAACTGCTAGCGGCAAGACCAGCCTGGCAGTTCGCCTTGCCAAGCAGTATGGTGGTGAGATTATTTGCGCCGATTCGCGCACCATCTATAAGGGTATGGATATTGGCACTGCCAAGCCCTCGCCGCACGAGCAAGCCCTTGTGCCACACTGGGGGTTGGATCTGGTGGAGCCAGGCCAGCGCTTCACAGTAGTGGATTTTCAGCGCTATGCTAATAAGCAGATTGCGGCTATTCGCCAGCGTGGGCGCATCCCGTTTCTTGTTGGTGGAACGGGCTTGTATATCGATGCAGTGTTGTATAAATTTCAATTTCCAACGGTGAACAAAAAGCTTATGCAGCAGTTACAGGGCTATTCTATAGAAACTTTGCACGAACATTGTCGAGTACACAACATAGAATTACCCAATAATAAATACAACAAAAGGCATGTCATTAATACAATAGTGCGAGAAGGACAACAGTTACAGAGGTCAGCGCATGTTGATAAAAATACATGGGTTGTAGGTATTGCAACACCACGTGATGTCCTGCGTGAGCGCATTGCTAAGCGGACAGAGCAGCTTTTTGCGCATGGTGTTGTACAAGAAGCAACGGAACTAGCAGTCCAATACGGCTGGGACAGTGAAGCAATGACAGGGAATATCTACCCAATTATACATAAATTACAACAGGGCGAGTATACGCTCGAGCAAGCCAAAGCGGCATTTTGTACGGCAGACTGGCACCTGGCCAAGCGGCAAATGACCTGGCTGCGACGTAACCCCGATATCGTATGGTGTGACCTGGAGGATGCTGAGGCCTACCTTGATCGGGTGCTCGCGCAAGCGCACCAGATGTGATACCATAAATCTAGTTGGTGACCGTAATGATAGATGCACTGTTTGGATCAAAAACTCGTGTGAAATTGCTCCACCTTTTCTTGAACAATCCAGGAAAGGCATTTTATGTGCGCGAGATTACGCGGCTAATTAATGAGCAGATTAATTCGGTGCGCCGTGAGCTGCTCAATATGCTGGAAGTGGGGATCATTACGAGCGACAGCGTAGATAACAAATTGTACTACGAAGTAAACCAGCAGTACGAATATTATCCGCCGCTGCGCGTTATCTTTGCTGATCAAAAAATCGCTCCAGCCAAGAATAAGTCGGGCTACCGGCCCGCTTGGCAAGATGCGATTATGCAGCTGCCGCGCCTGCGTGTGGCGATTGCGGCGGGGGCGTTGGTGAAAGGATCAGCCAGTACGATCGATCTGCTGCTCGTGGGTAACCTCTCGGCTGCTAAGGTGCGCAGCGTGGTGGCGGTTATTGAGCGGCAGGAGGGGCGCGAGCTAACGTATAGCATCCTGAGCTACGACGAGTTCTATTACCGGCTGAGCGTGCGCGACCGCTTCATCACTACCATTCTGACCAACAAGCATACCGTATTGGTAGACGTTGATAATATATTAAAAGAAGACGAAGGAGAGAATCATGCTTGATATCGAATACAAAGGCGGCAACACAGTCATCATTGCGACGAAGAAAACCACGCTCGCAGTTGACCCCAAGCTATCGCTGCTCGGCCTGAAGGACGCTAAGACGAAGGACGCAGTAGAGCTTGCGACCGAAGAGCGCTTTGCGGTGGCTAACCCTGAGGCACGCCTTATCATTGACCAGCCTGGTGAGTATGAAGTGGGCGACTACACCATCCGCGGCATTGCAGCCACGCGCCACATCGACACGCCAGAGAGTGAGCAGCTTTCTACGGTATATCGCATTGAGTGTGGCGATATTCGCGTTGCGGTGATTGGTAATATCGCGCCAGAGCTTACTGATGCTCAGCTCGAGGCGCTGGGAGTGATCGACATTGTTATTATTCCAGTGGGTGGCTATGGTTACACGCTGGATGCGACAAGTGCCGCCGCTATTATTCGCAAGATTGAGCCACGGGTGGTGGTGCCCGTCCACTATGCCGATAGTGCGTTGCATTACGAAGTACCGCAAGACACGGTGGAGGTCTTTGAGAAGGAGCTTGGTGCGCCAGTCGAACAAAAACCTAAGCTCAAAATTAAAACAGCAAGTAACCTGCCCGAAGTGCTAACGGTGTTTGAGCTGGCTCGAAGCTAGGACTAATATACACCAAGCGTAACCAGCCTCGTAGAGAGGCTGGTTTTTATGATACATCTTTACTCCGTTTTTCTCCTCACTGTTTTATCTGGTGGGGTATGAATATTAGTTGTAGCCAGCACGAGTGTTGGTGGGTTGATGGGCAAGATGGGGCCAGTCCCTATAGTTTTCTCAAGAAATGAGTGCGAGACAGTGATGAGGATTTGTGAGATTCATAGTGAAATCATTGTTATAATGTGGTCGATTTGACACAGCGCACTAAATTCGATACACTTCGAAATACCACTATTATTTCGATTTATATCGAAGAAAGGAACGGTTTTATGGAACAACAATCAACCACGCCGTGGGGTAAGATTGCGGTGCTAGCGCTAGGAGCCTTTGTTATTGGAGCGGATGGCTTCATGCTGGCAGCGGTATTGCCACAGGTGGCACAGCAACTGGGGGTGTCGCTGGGGCAGACCGGCCTCTTGGTAACGGTGTTTGCGTGGGTGTATGCACTGGCGGCACCACTGTGTGGCATGCTGATGGGACAGCGCAATCGGCGGTCGACCTTGATACTAGCACTGACGATATTTGCAATTGGTAATGTAGTAGCAGCGCTTGCATCGTCATTTGTGTGGATGATGGCAGCCCGAGTGATGGCAGCATGGGGCTCAGCCATGATGATGCCAACGGCAATGGCCTTGGCGACTAGCCTTGCTCCAGCCAAGCATCGTGGCAAGGCAATCTCCGTCGTTACAACAGGCATGACGATGGCAACGGTGCTCGCTGTGCCGCTAGGCTCGGTTATGGGGGAGCGCTATGGCTACCACGCGCTGTTTTGGGCAATGGCGGTGGCTGCCGTGCTGGTGTTGTGTGGCATTGTGCTGGGCATTCGGGCACGTGAGGCACAGCCAGCACAGCAGGTACCAACGATTCGCACATTAGTAGCGGGCCTGGCGAATCGCCACGTTGCACTGACGTTATTGATAACAGTAGTGATATTTGTCGCTGGTACCAGCGTGATTTCGTATCTGAGTGCGGTGGTGCAGCAGGCGGGTCTGCACGAATACTTTAGCTGGATTTTGCTCATCTTTGGTGTGGGCTCACTCCTGGGTGGTGTGCTAGGCGGCTGGCTGGCCGATCGTTTTGCCCACATTTGGCTGGCCCGCTGGGCAATGCTTGCCTTTGCGTTGGCGCTTGCTTTGCTTGGTGTGGCGGCTGGGACGCCAGGTGCGCTTGGTCTCGTTGGTGGCAGTGTGCTATTATGGACAGCTAGTGCTTGGATTGCCACGATTGCTCAGCAATACCGCGTCATTGCGCTTGCTCCAGAACGGGCTCAGCTGAATCTTTCACTCAATTCATCCAGTATTTACATTGGTCAAGGCTTTGGTGGTATGCTAGGTAGTGCGATTATTAGTAGCCAGCCAGCGCAGGTAATTCCGTTCGTGGCGTCCGGCGTAGTAGTGCTTGCCTTGGCAATGACCAGCAGGTATGAGACAATACAAAGGAAATGACATCCCAACAAAACACCCTAACTGACGCACTCGCACCAGAGCATGTCTTTGCCGCCCTGTCCGACCCGCTGCGGCTGCGGATTGTCCGTCGCTTGGCTGCGGAGGGGCGGCTGGGCTGCAGCCAGATCGATCATAATCTCTCACTCTCGACTGTCTCGCACCACTGCAAAGTCCTGCGCGAAGCAGGCATTGTCACGAGCGAAGCGGTTGGCACCCAGCGTGTACTGGTGCTGCGGCCAGAGTTTGCTCGGCAGTTCGCTGGCGTGCTCGCGACAATTGCTGAGTTAGATAAAGCGAAGTAACCACTAAAATATCCCCTATGAAAGGGGATATTTTTACAGTTATCGTTTGCTCTGGGCGACTACGCCGCAGCCTTGGCCTTTGTCTTGGCGCTGGTGAGCAGGCCTTTTTTCTTGAGGGTACGGATCGCCTTGGTCGAGAGAACCATGGTGACCTTTTGCCCATCTACAATGAAGGTCTTTTTCTGAAGGTTTGGTTTGAAGACTCGCTTGGTGCGTCGCAACGAGAAGCTCACATTGTTGCCGAATTGCTTACCCTTGCCAGTCAGTTCACATCGTGCTGCCATATTCTTATTCCACTTATAACTTATATTATTACAATCTGTATTAGTATACGCTGCCAAGGGGGCAATGTCAAGGTGGGTAGGCAATGTGGTACAATAAAGAAATGCATATTGATATCGCTCACCTCATTATCGTCCTTGTCGTTATTCTTATCTCAATGACGCTGCACGAGGCGATGCATGGCTTTATGGCGTACTGGCTGGGCGATGATACGGCTAAGGAGCAGGGGCGTTTGACGCTCAATCCACTGCATCATATCGATCCATTCTTGACCATCCTTTTGCCACTGAGCTTGGCACTGCTGGGCCTACCAGTGTTTGGTGGGGCTAAGCCAGTGCCGTACAATCCCGAGCGAGTGCGTGGTGACGAATGGGGCGCAGCGCTGGTGGGGCTCGCTGGACCACTGACAAACTTCGTCATTGCCTTCATCTGCTTTGGCTTATATGCGACGATCGCTGGGCCAGCAGTGCAGCCGCTGCTTGCTACAGCGGTGAGTGTGAATCTTGGTTTCTTTGTCTTTAATATGCTGCCTATCCCACCGCTCGATGGTTCGCGTGTGCTGTATGCTTTGGCACCGGAGTTTGTGCGCCGCGGCATGGAGGTGGTGGAGCAGTACGGCGTGATGCTGGTCTTTGTGCTGGTATTGGTCGGTAGCTCAGCTATTGGCAATGTGATGATGGCGGCTATCAGGGGTATCTTGCAGCTTTTCTCGCTGGTGTTTGGCGTGTCGCTTGGTTAGGAGCAGGAATTGAGCCTTTTGTCTGGCCTGGTACAGGGTTTAGATTGTAGGCTAGCTTGGTGGGAGATTGAATGAGGCTACCTCTCATACAAAGGCGAGAGTCTGTTAGCACTGGTAGAGTTTTAACATCCAATACAAGAGGTGCTAATATTCAGCGGATATTGACTTGTTTAGTATTAAGGAAGAAGGTGTGAGGATCTCAACATCGCAAACGTGACGCCGCTTACCATTCTGTGGTATACTAAGAGTGTCCCAGACGAATATCGGGCGTGTATGATTTTCCTAACATCATATGATAGGGATTCCAACATTCACCATACCCGTGGGTATGGATGAGGAAACCCACCTTGCATCATGCAGGGGAATATCAAGCGCCTGGGGTGAGTCTGGGATTTTTTGATGGTCGAAGGCTAAGAGTATCACTATCACACACGGGATCTCTTCATCACTCCCTCCGATAGAACGCTATAAGGGTCGATACTCCCCAAGTATCGACCTCTTGCGCTGGGCTGCTAATCGGTTATTGCAACCGATTAGCACACTCCATCAGATGAAGTGATGAAGAGGGCCTTGCACTGAAGATGAAGGCTTTGGCATCCACTTGTCATAAATCCCTTATGCTATAATAGGGAGGCAGTCTATTAGATGATCGCTTGCTACTTGGCAAGAGGAAAGTCCGGGCAGCACAGGATACGACAGTCGCTAACGGCGACCGGGGGCAACCCTAGGGAAAGTGCCACAGAAACGATACCGCTCCGCAACACCAATACTCGTGCGCAGTAGCGCTCGAGTAGCGGGGTAAGGGTGAAAGGAGTGAGGTAAGAGCTCACAGCGCTGCATGGTGACATGCCGCGGAGGTAAACCCTGTTGGCTGCAAGGAGATAGCCACGGATGAGTGATCCGCTTGTGGCTATCGCTAACCGCTCGATTTGCAGAGCAATTTGCAAACTAGATAGATGATCATCCACGACAGAACCCGGCTTATCGATAGGCTGCTTTATGGTATGATGTGTTAGCTCCAGCTTTGGAGCTTTGTTATTTTCTCAACCTCCTCGCCGCACAAGAAAATATTCTAGAAGGCCAGCAACTGTGGGGACGGATAGACTCTGCAATTCGTCTGGCCGGAACATTTTCGGTGCGGGAGGCTCCAGGAATGAAACAGCACAGGAGAAATACTATACCCCACCAAGTGGCCGCTCATCTACAAATAAATACAACACCCCTGTTACAGAGGTGTGTATTCTTCACAACGTCGTATAAATTGCTACACTACTTGCGGGTGACGTGCTTAACGACAGCTGCAAAAGCCTGTGGCTCGTTGACGGCTAGCTCGGCGAGGACCTTGCGGTCGAGTGCCACACCAGCAGCCTTGATATCAGCGATCAGGCGGCCATAGGTGGTACCATTTTGCCTGGCAGCAGCGTTGATGCGGGTGATCCACAACTGACGCAGGTCGCGCTTGCGGTTGCGACGGTCACGGTAGGCATATTGCAGGGCACGGATTACCCCTTGCTTGGCAAGGCGGAAGCTCCGAGTGCGATTGTGTTGCATTCCTTTGGCAGCTCGCAGCATCTTGGCGTGGCGAGCGTGGGCGGTTGTTCCTCGTTTGACGCGCATATGTTAGACTCCTAAGGCTCGTTTAGCATTTTTGGCCATACCACCAGTGATGGTAGCAGGGGTGTTGATATTGCGCTTGCGCGATTTGCTCTTCTTGGAGAGCATGTGGTTCCCGAAGGCACGCCGACGGGTCAGTTTGCCGGTACTGGTTAGCTTAATGCGCTTAGCAGTGCCCTTGTGGGTCTTGAGTTTTGGCATTACTTACTCCTTATTACAATGCTGAGGTTGCGCCCAGCCATCAGTGGTTTTTGCTCGACAATCGCTTCGTCCTCAAGGGCGGAGACGACCTGGCTAATCAGGTTGTAGCCAAGCTCACGATGCGCCATCTCGCGGCCGCGGAAAAAGATCAAAACCTTGACCTTGTGCCCCTCAGCCAGGAATTTGCGAATCTTGCGTAGCTTGATTTCAAGATCATTAGCGCCAATCTTTAGGCCAAAACGCATCTGCTTGAGCTCATTGGCTTTATTGCTTCGCCTATTGCGCTGCTGCTCCTTCATCTTTTGGTACTGATATTTGCCCCAATCGATGATCTTTACAACGGGTGGGTTAGCATTGGGCGAAAACTCCACCAAGTCTACGCCAGCTTGCCGCGCCTTATCCAGTGCTGCTTGCCGGCTCATGATGCCAAGTTGTTCGCCGCTTTCGCCAATGACGCGCAACTCGCGTGCACGGATGGCTTCGTTGATGCGGGTGGTTGATTTGATTGTGCTCTCCTTTGCTTGAGCTTAAAACGAATTGACTCCCCAAAAGTTTACCAGATGTCGCCGCAAAAGGCAAATAAATATGCTGCAGTTTGGTGATTTTTTGCGGCGATGGCTCGTTGGTAGACGCTATAGGTGGGGTGCTACAAGTGTGAGAACTCCTTGTCTTTGCGAGATTATTGATAAGGAGCTTCACACTCCACCGGAGGGGAGGTAGAGAGGGTGAATGCGAAAAACGATGCGTGGTGAAGAGATGAGTGGCTAATTGCCCTGCGCTTGCAGCGCCCGAGCACAGGCAATTGCCTGCGTGATTGTCTCTTCGAGTGTTGTGCCTGGCTGTCGCCCAGTGTGCTCGGTGTAGAGCGCGTCGAGGTAGCGCGTCTTGGGCGCGCCCTCTGGATGACCGTAGACGACCTTGGCTGGGTTCTTGCCGATATGAAGGCCAAATTCTACATTGGTGGTAAAGGCGGGCATGCCTAGTGTGGGTAGCGACCGGTCGATTACGCGTGGCACCCAGAAGAGTACCACTGTTGCTGCGTCGAGTGCTTCCCACTCCCAGCGTGCTTGCTTGAGGAGGTCGAGCTCGCGCTGGGGCGAGGCATCGTGATTCTCTGGTGCATAGACGATCCCGTCATAGCCTAGTGCTGCAAAGATTCGCACCGCCTTGGGCCGCCACGACGCAGAGATGAGCTGCTGTGACGCTTCATCGAAGCGTGGTGTGGGGCCAGCGAGGAAGATTGCTGACTGGCCTGGAGTAGGGTGGTGGAGGGGTTGGTCAGAGTAGTTTGCTTGCATGGCTCTAGTATGGCTGGCTGATGAGGGGTTTGTCAAATGTTGTGAATAGCACTCTATTGTCATGTTCTCGCTGATGTATGAAAAATACAGAGGTAGAGCACGATGTAAAATACACGACGATATTTTTACAACGCTTTAACAGGCGCTGGTTGTCGATATTGCAACGCCTCGGAGACGTGAGCAATGGTGATGTGCGGCGCTTCGTCAAGGTCGGCAATGGTCTGGGCTACCTTGATGACCTTGAAGTAACCGCGTGGACTCAGAGCGAGCTTGGTGCTGGCGGCATCGAGGAACTGCTTGACCTCTGATGAGAGTGGGATAGAGCGCCGCACCTGGGCCGAGCTGAGGC
This sequence comes from uncultured Candidatus Saccharibacteria bacterium, assembly GCA_963542675.1. Classification (GTDB taxonomy): domain Bacteria; phylum Patescibacteriota; class Saccharimonadia; order Saccharimonadales; family Saccharimonadaceae; genus Saccharimonas. Next base: position 13,230 of record CAUTXC010000012.1, read on the forward strand.
GGCTATTGCGCATAGCGCTACCACTGTAGCGGGTGGCTTGGGCGCGGATGGCAGTGGAGATAGCTGCTATCGCATGGCGCTGCTCGTGATCGGTGGTGGCGTGGTGTGAGAGCAATTGCTTGGTGGGGATGCGATTGACGGGGATGATCATATCAATCCGATCCATCAGTGGCCCAGACAGGCGCTTCTGGTAGGCGATGATCTGTGTGCTGCTGCAGGTGCACGCGTGCGTTGGGTCGCCGTAGTAACCACAGGGGCAGGGGTTCATGGTGGCCACCAGCATAAAATCGGCTGGGTAGGTGGCACGCCCGCGCGCTCGGGTGACCGTTACGGTAGTATCCTCCAGCGGTTGGCGCAATACCTCAAGCGTTGTGCGCGGATATTCGGGTAGTTCATCAAGAAAGAGCACGCCCAAGTGGGCCAAACTCACCTCGCCAGGCTGTGGCACCGACCCACCACCAATCAGCGATGCGCGGCTCGCCGTGTGGTGTGGCGCACGAAATGGCCGCGTCTGGACACTCTGGTCGAGCGATAGGCCCGCCAGGCTGTGCAGCTTCGTCACGGCCAGTTGCTCGTCTGGAGTCAGGGGTGGCAAGAGGCTGGGTAGCGTCTTGGCCAGCATCGACTTGCCGGTGCCAGGTGGCCCAGTGAAGAGGATGTTATGATGACCCGCTGCGGCAATGGTGAGGGCGCGCTTGGCTTGGGCCTGGCCGTAGATATCGTCGAGCAGGGGTGATGACGTGGGTGTTGTTGGTTTATCATCAGTGGGTGGTGGCTGGTAGATTGGTAGCAGTTTTTCGCCCTTGAGATGGAGGAAAAGTGTTGTAAGATCTGGCACACCATAGAGCGTTACCCCTGATACAAGCGAGGCTTGGGCGAGATTATCCGCAGGCAAATAGACAGTGTTGTAATTATTATCACGAGCGGCTTCGGCAATGGTAATAGCACCTTTGACTGGGCGGAGCGTGCCGTCAAGCGCCAGCTCGCCAGCGAAGACTGCACCAGCCACTTGCTCGGGCCGGAGCTGGCCGCTGCTGGTGAGGAGGGCAAGGGCAATCGGCAAGTCGTAGTGTGTGCCATCCTTGGGCAGCTCGGCCGGTGCGAGATTGATGGTGATGCGCTGGGCCGGATATTCCAGCAGGGAGTTGGTGATGGCGCTGCGTACTCGTTCGCGCGCTTCGTCGATGGCTTTGTTGCCCAGGCCAACGATCTGCAGGGCGGGCAGGCCCTTCGTCATGTCGCTCTCGACGTCAATCATATGGCCAGTGAACCCTACGGGCGCAACCGACCTGATTTTTGCGACTTTGTTCATGCTGTCTATAGTTAAGCATATTGATGGGGTCTGTGCAAATTGTTTTCGTATGAGTTTGCATGAGCTCACGAATCTATGAGAATACGATGCTGCATATAGAGATAGAAAAGAGCGCCGCAATGGAGATAAAATGCTTTGGTGCTACGAGAGACGAGCCTGAGGGCCTCTCCAAGAGAGCCAACCTCAGTTGCTCATAGTTGCAAGATCCAAGCTATGGGAGGCTATATGTGAGTAAAACCGTGCTATAATATATGCAGACGTGGGGCTGATATAGCGTTCGACGTTTGGACTTTGTCATTGTATTCTGCGAATCGGATATGCACGACACGCATAGATATAACTGCAAAAAGTAAAGTTGCAGCAGCATTCCGCAGTGTTGAGGAGATCTTCGCATCTTCCAAGACCGCGTTTGCACTCGCCGCTTAGTCTGGCGATCGCTATGAGGTGCATGGCAACAGGGCATCTCGTAGTGTTATAGCTATGTTGCTTGCTCTCCTGGTGGCAGCGGCACGAGGAGAGGACATATACCGCGCAACGATAGGCTGTATTTTTGGTTTGTTTCTGATCGGCCTCGCGTTGTCAAACACGCAAACAAACCTACGTTCGTAGACGAATACGAGGGCACCAAGCGGACCCGGGGGCAGTACCCGGCAGCTCCACCATAGAGGAGATGATTGCTCACCAGGCGTGGGCGATTTTTTATTGCACCACAACCCAAGAGGCTGCATACGTACAAACCACAAACACTGCTGCGAAGTATCGCCACAAGCCACCTACTGGCCAAACCTCTCTCACCAAAAAAACAACCACCTGCGAGTAGTGGTTGTTTTTGGATGTGGAGTTTTCGTATATTGTTTATTTTTGGCCTCTGCATAATTTTTTTATTCAGAAGCTACCCTTATGATATGGGAGAAAACTGCTTGTGTCAACGATTTTTGGCAATATTTTTGCGTAAAAAATACCACATCGAACATATACCCAGACCGACCGCACATCGCTCAAAATCTGTGTTATAAACACAACACAAGTAATGGAATACAACAGGTGTCACATACAGTACATAGCCAAAAATGAACAAAAAATTATTGCAATATATACAACAAAAATGCCTGTGTACAACTCTCGAAAGTACAGAGGTGCAAGAGATGAGCAAGCCGCCAATGTTCGCGTGGATGAGAAAGAGGGTGGCGAGGCAATGTTTTGCGATAGTTCGCATGATAGCGATGTCGCTTGTGCTTTGCGTTGGTGCGATGTATAGCGCTGTCGTGAGATGATGCAAGTGCCGCCAGAGTTTTACAGCTTAGAGCCCAAACTGATTGACTTACCATAACGCTTGTGCTAACTTAGAAGTAAGCTTTGACAAACACAAATACCCAAGAAAAATAAAACGGAAAAGCTTACCCTACTATTAACCCAACATAGCATCGCCATTGGCGTACACCAGGCAGCGGCAGAGCGCGGCATAGCGCTGAGCTTTGGCACTGCCTGCGCTCCGCCAATACTAATAGTACCCCCCAATAGAAGTACTTTTGTCATCGTTGGCGTCGACGCGTGGTGGCCTCCACATACATGGCGCATGCCGAGGGCTCACCACTCATGCTCCACACTGTGGAGCACCTCTAGCCCGTAGCGGCTGCCGGGCGTCCTAATTTTTTACTTATGAGGACGCTGCAAGCGCGTTGCTTTGTGTGGCTGCTCGGGCTTCTCACCAGGCGGATTGCTTGGTATAGTGATAGATATGTCTCGAAGAATCCTGCTTGCGAGTATGAGCATGGCTGCAGCGGTGCTGCTAGCGATTGTGCTGCAGACTACCACACCAGCGACGATTCACCCCCTGGGGATCGTGCTGGTCTTTGTGTTGTGCTATGTGGTAATGCTGGGGTTGCTGACGTACCTGCTGGCGGGCATTGCAGCGGCGCTGCGGCGTTGGCTGCCCGAGGCGCAGCGGCGAGCGGTGACGCTGAGCTTTCGGCGTTGTTATTATTTTGGCTCGGTACTGGCGCTGGCACCAGTGCTGCTGATTGGGGCGCGCTCGGTGGGGCATGGTGGCTGGTACGAGCTGGCACTAGTCTTTGCATTTGAGGCAATTGCATGTTTTTATGTGGCAAAACGGTGATAGGGCGCGTATACTAGGCAGAGGAGGACGGTTCTATGCCACGAAAAAAATCAACCCCAGCAGCGCCCACCGCGCCAGAAACGCAAGCGACATCATCTCCAAAGAAGCGCAGGGCGCAGCACACCAAACAAAAATCACAACAGTCACAATCTGTTGCGAAGAAAACAACAAAGGTAGATACGACCTCTGTTCCATCACCTAGCACACAACCAAGCAGCTCATCACAAGCTGCCGTAGATAATACATCGCCCAGCCAAACAAACGGACAATCCCCATCATCCACCTCTGTTACGTATGCAACAGCCCACCGCCGACCAGTGTTGGAGGCGTTTATTGCGACGGGAGCAGCAGGAATGCTGATGTATGCTGCAATGGTGAGCTTCTATGGTGCACTGATGGTGGGGCAGGTAGATCGCACATCATCAGAGCGGATATCTGGTTGGCTCATCCTCATGTGGAGCGTGAGCTTGGTGGTGCAGGGGATTAGCACGTTGATGCAGCTCCACCGGACAGATCATTATATACAGCGGTTCCTTGCCGTGCTCTTAGTGGCGGGTAACCCAGCTGCACTCATCATGAGCGAATGGCTATACAATTTGTTCTTTGTGAGCCCCGGGCAAAAGGCGGTTATATGGATAAACAGTACAGTCATGCAGGTAAGTACCGTCATCGCTGTGTTCGGCTCCATCTATCTCTGGTATTTATTACTCTGTACGAAGCGGACAATCGCGCCGCGCACTGCACCTGATGTGCCCGCTACAACATATGCTCGTTTGATGCGACGTCGGCGGGTTGGTCTCTGGCTGATTGTGACGGCATTTGTACTTCCGGCTCTTGCGCAGTTTTCGGGGACGTTGATGCTGATGAGTAGCACAAGCCGAGGTACTACGATCTTTACGTCAATACTATCGTTTTTGGGCATGATTCACCTTCTCTTTATGATCGCTGGCATGATCTTGATTGTGCCATGTATCGGCATGCTCATCATTGGTATGGTCCTTGTAGCAAACAGCCAGCGCGAATAACCAAGCACTAAAACTACCGCCTAACAGAGGAGAACCGCCCCATGCCAACGCAATCCATCGCCGCAACTACCGCAAAACAGCATAGCCACACAGGCACATCTGATGTGTCTGCACCGCCGCGCCGCCCATTGCTTGAGGCGTGGGTGATTGCTGGTGGGGTTGGGACAATTGCCAGTGCAGCGGTGCTGTGTATGCATAGTGTCACGCTCGTGAGTAGCCGGACTATCGGGGAGCGGGCGTTTGGGTGGCTACTGGTTGTTTGGAGCATTAGTGTGCTGGTGCAGGGCTATCTTGCGCTGCGGCAGTCGCACCGCACCGATCGGTATTGGCAGAGGATTGGAGCACTGAGCTTACTTGCAATCAATGCTGTGTTTATGACCGGCTCGACGCTGTATGCTTTTTGGGTGCTGCAGAATCCACTTAAGGTGGGCGTACAGAGTGATGCGATGATTATCGTTAGCGATGTGCTCAGCCTAGTTGGCTCGCTCTACCTCTGGTATCTCCTGCTTGGCACGCAGCCAGCCTTGCCAGTGCGGTCTAAAGATGATGGAGATTGCACAACGAAAAACCAGATGATGAAACGCAAAGTTGGCTTCTGGCTGATGGTTGGGCCAGTCATACCACTGGTGATGATGCATGGTGGGCTGCTGTTTGTGTTGCTATGTGCGCATGGGTATGACCTGGGTCTCTTTACTTCTGATGTAGTGAAGTGGCTGGGTACGATGAGTGCTGTGCGGGGAGGTGTCTTGTTCGTCATATCGGCTGCGATATATGGCGGCATTACGTGGGTCGTGATTGCGCCGATAGTGTTCATCAGTGGCTTGGGGCTCGTTGCGACGAGCAAATATGAATAAAAGCCGCTAGTATGCAGACTATTCTACCCCTGTTATTTTCGCTGATTCGGCGATTATGATACAATAAGGTGCGTGTAATGTAACCCGAATGACCTAATAGTGAGGGAAATGAATGAACAAACAAGTAGATAATGGATCGTATGACGGTTCGCAAATTCAGGTGCTCGAGGGTCTCGAGCCAGTCCGTAAGCGCCCAGGGATGTATATCGGTAGCACGGGCTACGATGGCGTGCACCACTTGATTAAGGAGATTGCTGATAACTCTATCGATGAAGCGATTGCCGGCTATGCCTCGCGCGTCGATGTGCGTATCTTGGCCGATGGTGGCCTGATGGTGACGGACAACGGGCGCGGTATCCCGGTGGACAAGCACCCCAAGACTGGCCTGAGCACACTCGAGACCGTGCTGACGGTGCTGCACGCTGGTGGTAAGTTTGGTGGCGGTGGCTACAAGGTGTCGTCTGGCTTGCACGGTGTGGGCTCGAGCGTAGTGAATGCGCTATCGAGTCGCCTCGTTGCAGAGGTGGTGCGCAAAGGACGCCTCTATCGGATTGAGTTTGAGCGTGGCCATACTACTGTACCGCTCAAGAATAAGGGCAAAACCGACCGGCCCGATGGTACAACGATTATCTTCTATCCCGATCCGACCATCTTTAAAGAGACAGTCGACTTCGACTATAAGTGGGTGGTACACTACCTTCGCCACCAAGCCTACCTCACGAAAGGCGTCTACACCACTGTGTATGATGAGCGCACCAAGCAGCGCCAGGCCTTCTACTTCGAGGGAGGGATTCGCAGTTATGTCAAGAACCTTAACGTTGGTAAAGATGTGCTGAGTGACGATGTCTTTTATGTGGAAAAGCAAGTCGAGGACTCGATGATCGAGGTGGCGGTGCAATACAACGATACCTACGTCGAAACCGTCCGACCTTTCGCTAACAACGTGCTCACCCCTGATGGTGGAACGCACCTGGTGGGCTTTCGCGCAGCAATGACCCGTGTTATTAATGACTATGCGCGCAAGAATGGTCTCCTCAAGGAGAAGGATGACAACCTCTCGGGCGATGACATCCGCGAGGGGCTTACTGCCGTTATCCTCGTCAAGCTGCCCGACCCGCAGTTTGAGGGCCAGACTAAGAATAAGCTCGGCAACCCTGAGGTGCGGCGTTACGTCGACCAAGTGATGAGCGAGTATTTCTCGTACTATCTAGAAGAAAATCCGGCGGTGGCCAAGAAGATTGTTGGCAAAGCAACGCTGGCTGCCCGAGCCCGCAAGGCTGCCCGAGCGGCGCGTGATACCGTGATCCGCAAAGGGGCGCTTGATGGCGCCAGCCTGCCGGGCAAGCTGGCCGACTGCTCCAGCAAAAACCCTGAAGAGTGTGAGCTCTACATCGTGGAGGGTGACTCAGCTGGTGGCTCGGCCAAGACGGGGCGCGACAGTCGTACTCAGGCTATCTTGCCACTGCGCGGTAAGGTGCTTAACACCGAGCGTGCCCGCCTCGACAAAATGTACGCCAACCGTGAGATTCTCAGCCTCATCAAGGGTATGGGTGTGGGGATTGGTGACACCTTTGATATCAAGGGGCTGCGCTACAATCGCATCATTATCATGACCGATGCCGATGTGGACGGTAGCCACATTGCCACACTGCTCATGACCTTCTTCTTCCGCTATATGCAGCCGGTGGTGGAGGCAGGGCATATCTACTTGGCCAAGCCACCTCTGTTTAAGCTCCGTCTCTCGGGCAACAAGCAAGAATATATCTACAACGAAGAAGCGCTCGAGGCCTACTACGACGAGCAGATTGCAGCGCGCAAGGCCCGTGGGGTAGAGATAGACCCAAGCGAGCCCCGCATCAAGCAAGCTGGCCTGAGCGAGTCTGCCCTGCAGCGCTACAAGGGTCTGGGTGAGATGGATGCCGACCAGCTGTGGGAGACGACGATGAACCCCGAGCACCGTGTGCTCGTGCAAGTCCAGCTGGAGGATGCCGAGCGTGCCGACGCAATCTTCACCAAGCTAATGGGCAACGAAGTAAGCGTGCGCAAGAACTTCATCCAGGCCAACGCTGCGAAGGTCAGCCTAGAGGAGCTTGATATCTAATCTATGAACGAGGAACATACAATGCAGCCAGAAGATAACCAACCAACCACCCCAGCTACCGTGCCCGACCAGAGCCACTCGCGCAGTGTGGAGGTACGTACCGTCGAGGACGTGATGGAGGATAACTTCCTGCGCTACTCGATGTCGGTCATTGTTGACCGCGCGCTGCCTGATGTGCGTGATGGCATGAAACCTGTCCACCGCCGCATCGTCTATGTGATGGACAAAATGGGCATTGGCCCGACATCTAAGACGATCAAGAGCGCTCAGATCGTTGGTGAAGTGATGGGTAAATACCACCCACACGGCGATAGTTCTATCTACGATGCCATGGTGCGTATGGCTCAAGACTGGGTTGAGCGCTACCCATTAGTACAGGGGCAGGGGAACTTTGGCTCGATGGACGGCGACCCGCCTGCCGCAATGCGCTACACCGAGGCAAAAATGACGCGTGTGTCAGAGGCGCTTCTAGCTGATATCGATAAAGAAACCGTCCCATTCCGCGACACCTACGATGCCACGCGCCAAGAGCCGACTGTCTTGCCGGCCAAGCTGCCCAACCTGCTGCTCAACGGCCAGGTTGGTATTGCCGTTGGTATGGCAACGAATATCCCCACCCACAACCTTGGTGAGGTGGTGGATGCAACAGTCGAGCTCATCAACAACCCTGATGCCACGCTGGATGACCTTATGCAGCACATCAAAGGCCCGGACTTTCCGACTGGTGCCGTGGTTTATGGTGGTGCGCCAATGCGCCAGGCCTACGCCACTGGCCGCGGCAGTGTGACGATGCGCGCCGTGGCGGCCATCGAGGAGACGAAGAAGCGTGGGCGCTACCGCATCGTCATCACAGAAATGCCCTATGGTGTGAATAAAGCAACACTGATCGAGAAGATCGCCGACCTCGTCCATGAGAAAAAGCTCACTTCTATCAGCGACTTGCGCGATGAGTCGGCTCGGGGTAATGTGCGCGTCGTCATCGACCTCAAAAAGGATGCCTACCCCAAGAAGGTGCTCAACCAGCTCTACAAGCTCACCGCGCTGCAGACTAACTTCCACTACAACATGCTTGCTCTTGTGCCGAGTAGCGAGAACGCGATGCGTCTCCAGCCACGGGTACTTGGCTTGCATGATATTCTCGGTGAATTTATCACGCATCGGCGCATTGTGGTGCGTCGCCGCACTGAATATGAGCTCAAGAAGGCGAAGGCACGAGCTCATATTCTTGAGGGGCTCAAGATCGCGCTTGATAACATCGATGAAGTCGTCAAGCTAATCCGAGCAAGTAAGAACTACAACGATGCTTTGCAGGGGTTGATGGAGCGTTTTGCACTCAGCGAGATCCAAGGTAAGGCAATTCTTGCCATGCAGCTGCGCAAGCTGACTGGCCTTGACCGTCAAGAGATTGAAGACGAGCTGCGCTATCTGCACGAGCTCATCAAGCAGCTAGAGGCTATCCTGGCCGACGAGAATGAGATCCTGTGCCTTATCAAAGAGGAACTGCTCGAGATGAAGGAGAAGTATGGTGACGAGCGCCGCACCAAGATCATCGACCATGAGCTCGGCAAATTCAGCGACGAAGAGCTCATCCCTGAGGAAGAGACCGTTGTCATTCTCACAGCAGAGAACTACATTAAGCGCACTCTAGTGAGCGAATACCGCCGCCAAAACAGAGGTGGCAAGGGCAAGCGTGGCATGTCTACTAAGGAAGAAGACGGCATTGATCAGCTTATTCCGGCCAACACCCACGACTGGCTGCTCTTCTTTACCAACAAGGGTCGAGTCTTCCGCCTCAAGGCGTACGAAGTGCCTGCTGCCAGCCTCGCAGCCAAGGGTGTTGCGGCTGTCAACTTACTTCAGCTCCAGCCTGAAGAGAAAATTACATCAATCATCAACCACGCTAAGGATGCAAGTGATGATGGCTACCTCTTTATGGCGACAACCAAGGGTACTGTGAAAAAAACAACATTACGAGACTACGCCAACATCCGTACGAATGGTCTCATCACTATCAAACTCGACGATGGTGATGAGCTACGCTGGATAAAGCAGACCAATGGTGACAATGATGTAATAATCTCAACGTCAGCTGGTCAGGCAGTGCGCTTTAGCGAGACAGAGTGCCGACCAATGGGCCGCGTTGCTCGTGGCGTGCGTGGTGTACGCCTCCGCCCCGATGATACGGTGGTGGGGATGGACATCGTCACTAGTAGCGACCAGCAATTGCTCGTTATCAGCCAAAACGGCTACGGCAAGATTACCAAAGCAGCTAACTTCCCCTGTCATAAACGGGGTGGGGTTGGCATCAAAGCAGCGGTTGTCACTGCCAAGACTGGGCCGATTATCGCTGTGCAAACTCTCGAGCCTGATGCCACTGAGGCACTTCTCATCAGCCAAAACGGCCAAACCATCCGTGTTGCGCTCCAAGACATCCCAACCCTTGGCCGCACCACTCAGGGTGTGCGAGTGATGCGCCTCACTGAGGGGGATACCGTCTCATCGATCGGCATTGTGCGCGAAAAAGACGAGGATAAGGAAGCATAACCATGCCGTGGTATCTCTCGCCATATATTGTGGCCATCGCCATCAGCTGGGCAATTGCTCACGTCATTAAGTTTGCAATTGCCCACGCCAAGGGCAAGGTGCTGGACTTTACCCATCAGCTCTTCATCTCTGGCGGCATGCCGAGCTCGCATGCCGCCACATCATTGTCTGTCTGGACGGTGCTAGTGCTGCAGCAGGGGCTGCAGTCGCCGCTTGTTGGTGTCACGACACTCCTCGTGTTGATTATTTGCTACGATGCTGTCAAGGTGCGGCGCTCATCAGGCGAGCAGGGTATTGCTATCCAGCAAGTTATCAAGAAGACTGGGGTCGACGTCACGTTGCCGCGGGCTGCACAGGGGCACACACCACTCGAGATCTTCGTTGGATCGCTGCTTGGCGTGCTTGTGGGCCTAGTTGTATTTTTTGCGACAAAATAATAGCAAAAAAGTGTTGACCATCCGCAAAAAATACGCTATGATGGTTTCAGTCTGGTTGAGGAAACGAAAACAAGAGCCAACAACGAGACGTTTTGTATCTTAACAATTTAGTTGTGCAATAATCATCGTCAGTCTATTTTTGAGTTATAGACGCTTCCCAACAGGGAAGCATCTTTTATGAAAAGTACATCTTTTCTTTTTATGGAGAGTTTGATCCTGGCTCAGGATGAACGCTGGCGGCGTGCCTAACACATGCAAGTCGAGCGGCAGCGCGAGTAGTTTACTACTTGGCGGCGAGCGGCGGACGGCTGAGTAACGCGTGGGAACATACCCCAAAGTGAGGGAT
>CAUTXC010000013.1:0-23124 GCA_963542675.1 uncultured Candidatus Saccharibacteria bacterium
AGCGCGCGCAAGAAGGCCGGGCTGCAAGTGGATGACCGGATTGTGCTACACCTAGCAACGAATGATGAGCAGCTCCGTCAAGCCCTCACTGAGTATGCAGACACAATCGCGAGCGAGACGCTCGCGACAATGAAGCAGCCAGGCGATGTACTCTACCAAACGACGGCTACAGTAGATGGCGCTGAGCTGCAGATTAGCCTTGCCAAAGCATAGGACTACAAGGAATAACATGCTAAGCTCGAGTGGCGCATCAGTAGTGAGACGTCACTCGAGCTTGGTGGCTGGCAATATTTGAGTTCCTATAGTCATACTCACCCCTTGCGCCAGCGCAGCGTCCTCACTAAAAATGTTGAGAGACCAGCTATGAAACAAGCAGAAAGTACGGAGCGACAATTGCTACAATGGGGCTATAAGCCTGCACGATAACTGAATATCATGACTAAACCACCTATTACCATACCTACCCCCTCACTACGCCAACGTCTGGCGGGGTTGTGGCTGGTGGTGCGGATTATTTGGCGGGAGGCACCGCTGACGATTGCAGTCCAAGCGGTGGGAGCGGTGCTGTCGGCGGTGCTGCCACTGGCCACGGCATACTATGCCGCTCTTGCGACAACGGCTTTGGCTGAGGCATATGCGACGGGTGGGCAGCCGCAGCAACTCCTTACCTATGTGGTGGTGACTGTGGTGCTGGGCGTTGTGGCGAGTGTGTGGTCGGTGGTGCAGGGGTATTACGACCAAGTGTCGCGCTACCGCATCGAGGCGGCCATGAGCGACCACATGTATGCCCGCCTTCATGCACTGGATTTTTGGCGCTACGACGACCCTGCGATCATTGATATGTTTGATAAAGCGCAGCGCTTCGTTCAGTCATTTTCGTACCTCTTTATCCAACTGGTGCGAATGCTGACGGCGCTAGTGTCGCTGGCAACAAGCCTGTGGATGATGGTGATGGTGAGCTGGTGGCTGGGGTTGCTCGTGCTCGTGGCGCTTGTGCCAAGTAGTGTGGTGCAGGTGCGGCTGTCGCGTTTGCAGGCTGGTCACTGGCGCGAGCAGGTGGCGACGCGGCGGCGCATGGCGTGGATCGAGCACATCCTTAGCCGGCCGAACTTCATTGCCGAGCTGCGCCTCTACGGAGTGATTCACCATCTACTTGGTGAGCGAGCAGCACTGCGGGATAAAGATCGGCTGCGGGTGCTTGGCTACGAGCGCCGCTTTATGGGGCAGCGCCTGGGCGGAGAGATTATCCAGGCGGCAGCGGAGGTAGTGGCGCTTGTCTGGGTGGTGCTGGAGATCGTGGCACACCGCCAGCCGATTGGGCAATTTGTGCTCGTGCAGCAAATGGTAGGACGAGTGATGAGTGGGATGGACAACGTGATCAATACATATAATATGATTGACGAAGACCTCGCCACCATGGCAGACTACCAGCAGTTTATGGCATTGCCGGTTGCAAGCCATGCAGCCACCATCGATGAGGTAACGCTGCGTGATGCGATCGCGGTGCAGCAAGTATCATTTTGCTATCCAGGCACGCAGACGGCGGTGCTGCGTGATATTTCTCTCACTATTCGCCGTGGTCAGCACATTGCCATTGTGGGCGAAAATGGCGCTGGCAAGAGCACGCTCGCTCGGTTGCTCACTGGTCTCTACCAGCCTACTAAGGGCACCATTACCATTGATGGGCACGATCTCCGTCATATCGACCCAGCAGCCTGGCATCGGCAATTGGCCGTATTGGGACAGGAGTTCATCCGCTATGACTTCGCTACGGCGCACGAGAATGTCTGGTATGGCGATGTCTCGCAGCCAGTGGATGCAGCGCGCCGCGATGCTGCACTACGCCAAGCCGAGGCAGCCGATTTTGTCCACAAGCTCCCTCATGGCGGGAACAGCTATATCAGCAAATGGATGGAGGCGGATGACCACGAAACAGGGGTCGACCTATCTGGTGGGCAGTGGCAACGCCTAGCTTTGGCGCGCAACTTATATCGCAATGCGCCTATCATCATCCTTGACGAGCCCACCAGCGCTATTGACGCCGCCGCCGAAGCACGCATCTTTCGCCACCTCTTTGCTCAGCAGGGCAAGACTATCATCACCATCAGCCACCGCTATAGCACTGTTAAGAAGGCGGATGCTATCTACGTTATCGCCCACGGCCGCATCGTTGAACATGGCACTGCCACCGCATTGATGACACAGCGTGGTGCATTCTATGAGATGTTCAAAGAACAGATATAGTTTGGTATAATAGGGGTGTGGCGCCGTGGCCGAGAGGTTAGGCAGAGCTCTGCAAAAGCTCGTACAGCGGTTCGAGTCCGCTCGGTGCCTCCATGTGTTATTATTTTTGGAATGCTTTATACCAGCCCATTTGCTGTGCAGTGTGTCGCTTGTGGCAATTCGCACAGAGGATGCGGCATTTTTTCATTTCGACCACGACGTCTGGCCACGAGTATCCCAGTCGGACTGCTTGCGAGATGCTAAAGCGCTTTGACTTTGGGTCAATATGGTCAAACTCTAGTACACGTATATCATTCTCGCCACAGATTGCGCACGATTTATCACGCAAATAAGCAAGCATATTGTGGCGAAATTCGACGCGTAGTCGCTCGCGGCGCTGCTTGGCACGCTGCTGGTAGGCTGCTTGGTTCTTGCGATAATGCTCAGCGTGGGTCGTGCGGCGCTGAGCTTTGTAACACTGCTTGCATTGGGTATGGCGTGTGCCAGTCGCAGTGTTCCTCACGAAAAAGTCGCTTTTTGGCTTGTGTTCGCCACATTTTGAGCATGGTTTCATGATTCGTAAAAATAGGTTATGACATAAGTAGATCGCGCAGCTCTGGGAAGGTTGGTTGGAAGAAATGATTGCGATCTTCGAAAATATGCGCCTGAGCAGTCGGCACGTCTCGCTGAAATTTAGCAAGCTCTGTAAAAGGCACAACCGGGTCATCTTTACTGTGGAATAGGTGGATCTCCTTTGCTGATTTTTCGAGTCCTGTGGCGCTTACTACCTGAAAGCTACCGAGGTCTTCATTCGATTCATCGTCATAGCACGGCGAAACTAGCACGAGCCGCCGGACTGGCATATGCAGTGGTGATTCATGCAAGTACTTTGCCAAAAACATTGCGCCCAAACTATAACCAACCAGCTGAACGTCATCACCAAGCAGAGGTAATAACTTTTCAAAGTATATTTTCCACTCAGCGTAGTGAGCATTTTGCTTATTAGGGAAATCTGGCAGCAAAACATCGGCGTCGACGATTTCCTGTGCCAGCCAGTCACGCCATTTTTGCGCCCACAGTAGCCGTTCGTACTGCAGCTGGCTATTCTTTAGATTATTCAAGTAATTTTCGTAGCTATTAAAGCTTGATCCGCCGTGAATTATTACAATTTGCTTCATAAACATAGTATAATACAAGCAGCACATGGCTGCTATGCTAAAAGTGCGACTGCAAGCGCGAGTGGCGGAACTGGTAGACGCGAGGGACTTAAAATCCCTTGGCCAAAAGCCGTGCGGGTTCGATTCCCGCCTTGCGCACCAGACATGATATAACAGAGAAAACCACTTGAGGAGAGTGGTTTTCTCGTATACATAGCCTGAAGGGTAGAGTATGGCAGTATTCGTGCTAGCTACGAGCCCAAGATTTATTGTAGAATTACCATAGCGGCTAGTATAAGCCACACAATTTGGTATAATAAGGCTATAACCAAAAAGGAGAAACGACACTATGACAATAGCATTAATCGTTTTGCTCGGCGTGATTGGCCTGCTCGTTTTGTTTGGCATCTTCATGTGGGCAACGTACAACAGCTTGGTCAAGCTGAAGATCCGCGTGGACGAAGCCTGGAGCGACATCACCGTCCAGCTCAAGCGCCGAACAGACCTCATCCCTAACTTAGTAGGCACTGTGAAGGGCTATGCGTCGCACGAAAAGGAAGTCTTTGAGAAGGTGACAGAAGCTCGCAGCGCCATCATGAATGCTCAAGGCGTGCAAGAGACAGCTGCGGCAGAGAATATGATAGAGGGTGCTCTGAAGAGTTTGTTTGCCGTAGCAGAGGCTTACCCAGACCTCAAAGCTAACCAAAACTTCATCCAGCTACAGCAAGAGCTGGTGGACACTGAGGACAAGATCCAGGCGGCACGCCGCTTCTATAACGGTGGTGTGCGCGACCTCAACACCCGCATCGCCATGTTCCCCGCCAATATTGTGGCTGGTATGCTGGGCTTCAAGGCTCGCGAGTTCTTCGAGGTCGAAGACCGCGCCAGCGTCGAGAACCCAGTGCAAGTGCAGTTCTAGACACCTCGCACACTATAACGAAACCGCTCTCGATGAAGGGCGGTTTTTTGTGGCTTTGCAACAGCATAAGGGTTGTGATGTCAGGTTGTATGTCGTTCTTGGTGAGGGGTGCTTGAGAAGAGTTATAGCTACAGCGAGCGGCTTATCGCTTGGCTGAGAGTGTTTTATCTAGAAGGTGGGGGATTTGAGTAATAAAAATAATTGCAATGATTAGAGTGCTAGAGTGCTGCCAGCAGGTGAGAACATCGCGAGAGGCGAACATGACAAGCAGAGCAAGAGAGGGTAGACACCCTTCTAGGATGGATGTCATGTTCGATAGGGATGTCACACGAAGAAGTGCACAAACCACCCTGACACTAGCGTGAGAGTAATGAGGATAAATAGTCTCAAATACTTCTCTAGGTCAGAGCAATTGCTCCGCTCCCCTGATGACGAGCCATTAATAAGACTCGCGGTTAGCATGATGCCAAGAGATTGAAACATGCTGATTTGTGGCACTCCAAAAATGGGAACAATAAACCAGCCCCAAAGTAGGCTAAACGTCCACACTCCGAGAAATCCGGATGCAAACACAAGTACACACTCAGCAATGACGGTACCCCTAGTCTTCGTCTCTTTCTCGGTAATGGTGATTCTGACGTCACTCATCATCTTACTCTCTCCCCACCCAAGCGGACGCTCGTGTAGAATCACACTGGTCGACGCTCGGATGCGGCGACTCAAGGTGGGGTGCTGGGGCGCGGCTATGGTAGCCATGCCTGGGTAGCCCACCTTGAGCGGTATGCTCTGCTTGTCAAACAACACTTTTGGACAAAATGCGAACATATGTCAACAAAAGCTGATATATATATCAATATATGAGGGGCGAGTCAAGTGGGTGCGACGTAGGCCCGAAAACCTCACTAATAGTCAGCGCAGAGAATGCGGCGCTCGGAGATTAACGCGAGTGCCTGCAAAACCACCATTATCTGCTACAATATATCTATGTACAGAGCAATTGCACACAACAAACGTAATACAGTTATTTTGATGATCGTCTTCGTCGCGATGGTGGCGGTGATTGGCCTGGCGGCGCAGTTAATTATGAATAGCCGCGGCATGCAGGGCAACCTGACGATCTTTTGGGGGACGTTCATTGGGGCGCTGATCTATGCATTGGTGCAGTACTTCATCGCTTCTAAGCTTGCTATGAGTATGACTGGTGCAGTGGAGATTCGCAAGGCGGATAACCCCCGTTTGTGGCGCACCGTCGAGAATCTTGCCATCACCGTGGGGCTACCTATGCCGCAGGTGTATATTATCGACGACCCAGCACCGAACGCCTTTGCCACCGGTCGCGACCCCAAGCACGCCATTGTGGGCGTGACGACGGGCCTGCTGGAGATTATGGACGACCGCGAGCTCACCGCTGTGCTGGCCCACGAGATGGGGCATGTCCAAAACTACGATATTCGGGTGAGTATGATTACCTTTGGCCTGGTGAGTGCGATTGGCCTTGTGTCGGACATTGCGCTGCGCATGCTGTGGTTCCGTGACAATGATGATCGCGAGACCAATCCGGTACTATTGGTGCTTGGCATTGTGGCTATTATCCTTGCACCTATCGTGGCAGCCATTATGCAAATGGCAGTGAGTCGCCAGCGTGAGTACCTGGCCGATGCCACTGGTGCACTAACGACGCGCGACCCAGCTGGCCTGGCGAGCGCACTGGGCAAGCTGCAAATGTACACTCGCCCGATGGAGAAGCAGGTGAGCTCAAGTGCTAATATGTTTATGGTCAATCCACTCAAGCCGGGGTTCTTTAGCCGGTTGTTTAGCACCCACCCGCCGCTCGAAGATCGCATCAAGCGCCTCAACGAAGATATGAACAAATGGTAGGGTCGTGCCTGTGGCAAAAAAAACAACGAAGTCAACTCGCCGCTCATCATCACGCACCGCTCCCACGGTGCACGCAAGCAAGCATGGTTCAAAAACAGAGGTAAAATGTCATAATGTTGCAAAAAAGGCAACATCATCCTCTCGCGGGACTGCTTCCGCAAAAGCTCGCTCGCAGCACTCGAATGATACTCCATCGACGCGACCCAGCTGGCGCACCAACCTCCATTGGCGTACCTGGCGGACTCGTGGTGGTATGGTAGTGGTGAGTAGCCGCCAATGGTTGCATAATTTACAACAGCGCCGACCGCACCGGAGTTTTCGCCACACGCGCCGGCGCGACTATGCGCGTTCATTGCAATTGCCAGGCTATATCGCTTTCACCGCACAGGTGATGCGGATGGTGCGGGCACACTGGCGGACGTTGTGCCTCTTGGCGGTGTTTTATGCTGTGCTGCTCTTGGCGCTTGGGGCGATTACCAACCAAGCGATGTACGACCGTCTGCAAAGCATGCTGGCAGAGTCGGGCAAGGATATTCTCACTGGTGCGTGGGGCAAGCTAGGCGAGGCAGGTCTCCTCATGGTGACGGCCTTTGGCACGGGCAGCGGCAACCTCAGTGCCGACCAGCAGCTCTATGTGGTGCTGGGCTTTTTGCTAGTGTGGCTCACCACAGTGTGGCTGCTGCGCGAGTACAAGGCAGGGCGAGCGCCACGCCTGCGCGATGGGCTGTATAATGCCTGCGCGCCGCTGGTGGCTACGCTGATGGTCGTCCTCGTCTTCCTCGTCCAGCTTATTCCACTGGGGGCGATGGCGCTGGTGTATATTGGCCTGTCGAGCAATGGGGTGATTAGCGAAGGATTTGGCTCGATGCTCTTCTATGTGCTGCTGGCTACTGTGGCAGTGCTGACGCTCTATTGGGGCACGAGCACCTTTATTGCGCTTGTGGTGGTGACGCTGCCTGGTATGTACCCTATGCGGGCGCTGGCAGCAGCAGGTGACTTAGTGGTGGGGCGGCGGTTGCGGGTTTTGTATCGGCTGCTGTGGCTATTTGGCAGTGTGGCAGTGCTGTGGTGTGTGGTGATGATCCCCGCTATTCTCCTTGATGCCTGGCTCAAGCACCTTTGGCAGTGGTACGCCTCTGTGCCGACGATGCCCGTCCTAGCGGGCTTCATCAGCTCGGTGACAGTAGTATGGTGCGCAGCGTATATCTACCTCCTTTATCGCAAGATTGTTGATGATACGGCAGCACCAGCGTAAGGTAACGTGCCTCGGCAGCGTGTTGTTGGATAAGATATGTGCGTGATTGGTGGGAAATAAACCACCTTCTCTAGTACCTAACCTTAAAAATGAACTGCAACAAACCATCCCAAGCTCTAGCCGGGCGTTAGCCCAGCTGGTACTGTGGCTGTGTATGAAGCCATATAAACAAATAGATAAAGCTGAGCGACTCGAAATTGGTATTCTCTTGGAGCGGGGGTATTCGGATGCAGAGATTGCTCGCGTGCTCGGTAGAGATCGGAGTACTATCTACCGTGAGCGAAAGCGCAATTCAGTGAAAGAAGTATACACTCCTCGTAAAGCTCAGCATAAAGCCTATGTCCGCCGCACGTATGCAAAGTACCAAGCGATGTGTATAGTGAAAAATATGAAACTAAGAGAATATATTGAGACCAAGCTGCTCATCGACGAATGGAGTCCAGAACAAATTGCTGGACGTCTTGCCCTGGAGGCTGATCTAACCAAAGTCTCTGCTCCTACCATATACAAATACATCCGTAGTCCTTATGGGCGGCAGCTAGCCTACGAGTTAGATCTCGCAAAGAAAAAACGCCGGAAGAGCAAAGCAAAATGGCAGCACAAGGTGACTCCTCTAGAGGATAGGATATTCATTGACCAGCGGCCCGAGGCAGCCAACACCAGGAGCCAGTTCGGACACTGGGAGGCAGACTTCATCGTCAGCGGCAAGCAGTACGGCTCGGCATCGCTTCTCGTTATTCACGAGCGCGTTAGCCGCTACACGCTCATCGCAAAGCTAACCGCCCGAACTGTGAGTGAGGTTGAGAATAGTTTTATCGAAGCCTTACCGTTCATTGGTAACTTCGAAAGCCTCACGCTAGATAACGACATTGCTTTCCAAAAGCATGCCCAGCTTTCTAAGCTCATCCAAGCGCCAATCTACTTCTGCAAGCCCTACCACTCTTGGGAGAAAGGTGGCGTTGAAAGCGTTAACCGGTTGATTCGCCACTATGTGCCAAAGGGTTGTGACATTGCCCGCTTTACTGACCAGGATATCTGGAATATCCAGCACAAACTCAATAACAAGCCAAGAAAAGTCCTTGGTTACAAGACCGCCAAAGAAGTCTTTACATACTACCAGCAACAAGCCATACAAGACCACAAACACCACCAGGACTACCAGAAGGAGACATTTTATGCATAGTATTCTACGACAGCAAGAGGCTCAGTTTGTTGCAGTTGGGGGTTGTGGGTGCCACTTTTAGATTAAATATATACTGCAGCATGGTTACAATGAATCTTCTCTTAAAACACTGCACTCATTGCCAAATTCCGCTATACTAAAGTTAGTAAGGAACCACTATGACACAAGACAAACATCTAGCATCACCCACCCTATCGCCAGCTCAGCGCAGTGCCGAGCTGCGCCAGCTACTCAATCGCTATAGCTACGAATACCATGTGCTTGATGCGCCCAGCGTGAGCGACGCGGTGTACGATAGCCTTTTTGCCGAGCTCAAACAGCTCGAGGCTGCGCACCCTGCACTCATCACGCCCGATTCGCCTACCCAGCGGGTTGGTAACGTTCTTAAAGGAGGCTTCATCAAGGTGCAGCATCGCCGGCGGATGGTTAGTCTCAATGATGTCTTCGACACGGCAGAGGTCGAGGCGTGGGTGCAGCGCATGGATAAGCTCTTGCCGGGTCACAAGCATGAGTTTTTTGCCGATATCAAGATGGATGGCTTGGCCTGCGCGCTTATCTATAACGATGGCGTGCTCGTGCAGGCCGTCACACGGGGCGACAGCTACGTTGGCGAAGATGTAACGAATAATGTGCGGACGATTCGCAATGTGCCGCTACGTTTGCGTGAAGCACCTGGCTTTGAGCACTTACTGCAGGGTAGGACGGAGATCCGTGGGGAAATCGTCATGCTCAAGCGCGACTTTGTGGCACTTAATAGGCGACAGCAAGCTGCTGGCCAGCCAGTCTTCGCCAACCCGCGTAACCTCGCGGCTGGCACTATCCGCCAGCTTGACCCAGCACTCGTGGCGCAGCGCCCACTCCATTTTCGGGGTTACGATGTCATCCGTGATGATGCGGCTGAGGTGCCGACCAATAGCTACGCTTATGACGCCTTGACAGCACTAGGTATCACACGTAACCAGCAAGCGGCTGTCTTTACCAACCTAGCCGAGGTAATGAATTTCGTCCAGCAGTGGGCCGAGCAGCGCCGTGATTTGCCGTTCAATACAGATGGCCTCGTAATCAAGATCAACAATCGCGCTCTCTACGACCGCCTGGGTATGGTGGGTAAGAACCCGCGTGGTGCAGTGGCCTACAAATATGCAGCCGAACAAGCCACTACCATCGTGCGCGATATCGTCATTAGCATTGGCCGGACGGGTGCTGCCACACCAGTGGCGGTGTTCGACCCAGTCGTCGTGGCTGGCACGACGGTGCAGCACGCCAGCCTGCACAATGCCGACGAGATTGCCCGGCTCGATGTGCGGCGTGGCGACACTGTGGTTATCTTCAAGGCCGGTGATATCATCCCGCAGGTTGAGCGGGTATTACCAGAGCTGCGCCCAGCTAATACCGAGCCGATTGATTACCCAGCTGAGCTCCAGCGCCAATACCCCGAGCTGCAGTTCGAGCGGCCTGCTGGCGAAGCAGTGTACCGGGTGTGTGGTGTCAGTAGCTCGCTTATCCTCACGCGCGCCCTCACGCACTTTGCATCCAAAGGAGCATTGGATATCGACACACTTGGCGAGAAGAATGTTTCTGCATTGGTCGAGGCTGGTTTGGTACATGACCTAGCCGATATTTATACACTAAGGAAGGAGGATCTTCTCCAGCTCGATCGCTTTGCCGAGGTCTCGGCGCAGAAGCTCATCGATGCCATTGCTGTCGCAACGCGCCCACTACTTGAGCGTTTCCTCTACGGACTAGGTATCCGTCATGTGGGTGCGCAGACGGCAATCGATATCGTGAAACATTTTGCAGATAATTCAAAAAACGATGTGCCTCAGCAAGAAAGTTTGAATAATAATCATAATAATTCAGAAAAGAATGCATTACATGATGAGCCGCAAGCACGTGCCAATACACTTGCAAATGACAAGCTATTGCTTGGCTTCCTGCGCTCTGCCACGCTCGACGAGCTGCAGGCGATTGACGGCATTGGCGTGGTAGTGGCTGAATCGATCGTCGCGTGGTTCAGCGATGCAGATAACATTGCCTTGCTGGATAAATTTGCCCAATGTGGTGTCGTGCCACGGCTCGTGCAATCATCGCAGCAGCTTGCTGGTCAAAAATTCGTCATCACTGGCACATTGCAAGCAATGAGTCGCGACCAAGCAGCTGAAAAAATCCGTGCTCTGGGTGGCACCTTCCAAAGCAGCGTCAGCAAAGACACCACCTACCTCGTTGCGGGCGGCAAAGTTGGTGCGAGCAAGCGAGCCAAAGCAGAGAAGTATGGTACAATGATCCTCACCGAAGGGCAATTTTTAACACTTATCCAATAAACAGGAGAAAGAT
Source organism: uncultured Candidatus Saccharibacteria bacterium (assembly GCA_963542675.1). Classification (GTDB taxonomy): domain Bacteria; phylum Patescibacteriota; class Saccharimonadia; order Saccharimonadales; family Saccharimonadaceae; genus Saccharimonas. The sequence continues at coordinate 10,950 of CAUTXC010000013.1, forward strand.
ATATGGCAACTCCAGAACAACCGCAAAGAGACGAATTAATCGCTGCAGCGAAAAGCATGGCGCCGTTTCCAATTCTCATGGCAACCTTTATGCTCGTGTATGCTGTGTGGTTTGGTGTAGCATGGGGTGTTATTGGCTGGGCGGTTTTTGCACTATTTGGTGTGTATGCGGCATGGCTGATTTTTTGCGGCGTGCAGCATATCCACGAGACGAAAAAATTGCCCAAGCCAGCGCCAACGCCAGCCAGCAAGCGGATCGCTAAGCAGATGCAGCTGCTGAGCACGGTGTCGTATGCACCGCTGTGGATTATCTTTGCGCTGCTTGGTATGTTTCAGCAGCAGATTTATATCATGCCGGTGCTTGTACTGATTGTTGGGCTGCACTTCATTCCCCAGGCGAAGATCTTTGACCGGACGATCGATTATTATCTTGCACCTCTCCCCATCTGCACGGCATTGATTGGCTTCTACCTTGCCTTTGCAACGAGTACTTCGTGGCAAATGGTCTATGCCATCAGCAGCATTGGCGGAGCACTCGCAACCGCAGGATATGGACTATATATGGTTCTGGGCCACAAGCAACTTATGAACCAAATAAACCACGCGTAAGAGTTATACGACGCCGTACACCTAATCGGCTAGATTGCAAAAAGCAAGTGAAAATAAACGCATAGAATCATCTGAATACATCGCACTATGATTCAAAAATATGATTCTAGAAAGGGGAAATGGTAAATAATAGAAATTAATAACAACAAGAGCAAATCACAATAGATATCAGTCTATAACAGAGGTATTATCATGGATATGACAGAAAATATACACAATAAATCAACTATGGCTGGCTTCTTTCTAGATGGCTGGTATGTCTTTGATAACTTCGCGCCATGCCAGGTTGAGTGGCGTGGCGTGCTGTACCCCACGAGCGAACATGCCTACCAAGCGGCGCACTTTTTCGATACCAATCCAGCGCTGGCAGAGCAGGTGCGCGCGTGCCGCTCACCGCGCTTGGCCTCCGACTTTGCCAACCAGCATAAGGCCGAAGAAGATCCCAATTGGGACGATAAAAAGGTGGCAATTATGGAAGAAATTGTACGCTGCAAGCTTGCTCAGCACGATCTTGTGCGTGAGACACTCATTGCATCGGGCGACCGATATATTGTGGAGATGAATGACGATGACAGCTTTTGGGGTTGGGGTAGCGACCATGCTGGGCGCAATGAGCTCGGCAAGATCTGGATGCGTCTACGCGATGAATTGCAAAATGCAAGTGAGAATAATACTATGAATGATGATGAGCAAAATTCATGATGAAATACTTGTGAGATAATAACAAACTCTTGATAGTAGGCTATATAACCCCAAAAGGAAACCAACAACCAACAGGCAAGGAGGACAAGGCAATGGTGCGATTTTATCTCGAAAAGCTCGTGCGTGACAAGGTTGTCGAGAAATGCAAGGCCGATCCACAGGTGCTCCATACGGAGTATCATCAATTGGATCGTGCGGCGTATCGCCGTGAGTTACAACGTAAAATTCATGAGGAGGCAAACGAAATTCCGCTGGGCGATGATAGGCTAGAAGAGGCGCTGCAGGAGCTGGCGGACGTGCAGGCTGTTCTCGATGCACTGCGTGATGATTTTGGCTTTTCGCCTCAGCAGGTACAAGACGCAGTGACGCGCAAAGCTGCACATGCTGGCGGTTTTCAAGGGCGCTATTATATTGCGTACAACGACCTAGCGGAAGATAGCAAATGGGTCGAGGTTTTTCGGGCGCAACCAGAGAAATATCGAGAAGAGAAGCACGAGGGAGATAAATGATGCAGCAACCACTATTCATCACGGGCAACCAGCACAAGGCCGACTATCTAGCGCGTATGCTTGGTATGCTGCTGGAGCATCGCAAGATTGATTTGGTAGAAATTCAATCGTCTTCGCCTGAGGAGGTTGTTCGACACAAAGTGCGTGAAGCGTACGAAATTGCCCAGCGGCCAGTTCTTGTGGAAGATGTGTCGCTGGGATTTGCAGCGCTGAATGGATTGCCTGGCCCATTCATTAAGTTCTTCGTTGAGGCGCCAGATGGACTAGAAAAATTATGCCGCATGCTTGATGGATTTGATGATCGATCGGCACTGGCGGTAGGTGTGTTTGGTTACTATGATGGCCACGAAATGCATATTTTTCGCGGCGAGCTGCCTGGCTGTATTGCAGCACATCCGCGAGGTGATGGTGGCTTTGGTTGGGACAAAATATTTTGCCCAGATGGCTACAATGGCCGAACGCGCGCTGAGTTATCGCCAGAAGAAGATGCAGCGACATACCAATCAATCAAACCAATTGCAGCAGTGCGCGAATTTTTACAATCTCATAGATAAGATTTTGTGCAACTCCTACCACTGTTATTTTTATGAATCGAACATTAATTTTATTCACTATGGTTAATACATGACTGAATATTGATGGTATGGTAGGTGGTATAATGCGCACTTATGACAAAATATAATAGTGAATTTTCTTTAAATATATTCAATATCATTGTATAGGAGAATGGCAACTAGTATCGTCTCGAACCTTGATTTCTCACTACCGGAGAGCACGAGAACGACACAAAGACAAGTACTTTACTTGCAATGTGCAACTAAAAAAACCGGCTTATTTACCTGCACTGCGGCAGGAAAAGTAAACAGCAAAAGGGCGCTCTGGCGAAGCATCAAATCGATACGTGAACCAAAATAATCACTGCGGAAAAGAAGACACGAAGAGAACACGACAAAGAAAACGATTGCAAAAAGTAAGCAAGAAATCACCAGCCTGCGTGAATAAATTGCGCAATTTATTCAGTCGCCATACTACCAACAATTAAGCTCGCGCCAATCACATCATTGACACTCGAGCCACGCGATAGGTCGCTGATTGGTCGTGCGAAGCCTTGCAGAATAGGGCCATAGGCATGGCCACCAGCTAGGTGTTCGGCGAGCTTGTAGGCAATGTTGCCGGAGTTGAGATCGGGGAAGATAAGGATGTTGGCTTGGCCAGCAACGGGACTGGTAGGGGCTTTTTTGTGGCCAATGGTGGGGACGAGAGCGGCGTCAAGCTGGAGCTCACCATCGATACGGAGTTCTGGCTGATGGGCTTGTACTTCTGCAAGAGCGTGGCGAATTGTTTCGACACTTTGGCCGCCAGCACTGCCGAGCGTCGAGTAGGAAAGCAGCGCAACGCGGGGCTGCCAGCCAAGCCGGGTGGCGCTCAAGGCGCTGGTCTCGGCAATGGCAGCTAGGCCAGCGGCATCTGGTGCGATGTTCATCCCACAGTCGGCAAAAATAAGCAAGCCACCCTCCCCGCCAGCGAAGTGAGGCATATCCATCACGAAGAAACTCGATGCATAGCGCACCCCGGGCGCTAAGCCAACAACTTTCAGCGCAGCCCGCAATACCGCAGCGGTGGGGTGGTCGATGCCAGCCACCATAGCATCAAACGTGCCGTCGTGAAGCAGCTGAGCTGCGTAGGTGAGAGGGGTAAGGGTAGGTGTGTCAGTGGTATTTGCTGATGTCGTATCGTGTTGGTGGGGCACTGTCATAATCTCGATGCCATTAAGCGAGATACCTGCATCGGCAGCGGCTTGCTTGACAGCAGTTGGGCTATCCGCAATAAGCACAGGCCAAGCGGCGTGCCAATCGGCCAGCTGGCGTACGGCGCTGAGGATAATGGGGTTGGTGCCTTCTGGGTAGGCGATGCGCGGCGGGTGAGTGGCGAGCGCATCACGTAGGGTGAGTATACGCTGATTCATACTTGTAGTATAATCGATATATGGAAGAACTCATAATCGAACAGGCAACCGCCGTCAGCCAGGCTGATGTGGCGGCAATCGCAGCACTGGGCGATGTGCTGCACCAAGCCGGAACAACCGCGCCAACTACTCCAACTACCCATGATACAGCGGCGATGGACGCTTTGCGTCAGGCTCTTGAAGCGGTGATTGCTGCTGAGAATCAAGTTTTACTCCTGGCTCGTCTTAATGGCAAGGTGGTGGGCATGGCAACGCTCGCGCTGTTGGTGGGGCCGATTGCTGGGCGTAAGATCTACCTCGATGATTTCGTGACCGACCCATCAGTGCAGGGTAAGGGGATTGGCTCGCGGCTGTGGGATGCGATGCTGAGCTGGGGCCAGCAACATGGTGCGACCAAGCTCACCTTCACCTCCAACCCTAAGCGCCAAGCAGCCCATCGCTTTTATCTCCACAAGGGCGCAACGATCTATAACACGACGGTGTTTGAGAAGACAATTGAATAGTATAGGCTGAGCTGCAAAGCTTCGCCTTCTCTTGCACCAATTTGCCTTCAACAAATGGAGTAGATAGCCGTTAGTTCCATCAGCTCTAAAAGGCTAAATCTAGGGCATTTTGTAGTACTTTCAGAGGAGGTGGGGAAGAGAATGCGATATTATTCAATCATCGAGATGCCCCTGTTTTATTGCTAATATAATGCGTCGCTTGCTGTGACAGAAAAGACAGATGAATGACACGAACTCAAGCCCAAGAAGTATTCTTCACCCTACATAGCACCCCGCGCGAACGAGTGACCGCGGCTGATCAAGCAGCGGCAGTGATGCGGCTGAGCCAGATTGCTTTGCATATGATGACGAAATTTGCCGATACGGTTGATGTATATGGCTACCAGATAGACAATGCTGCGCTAGCAAAGAAACCAAGTCACCTCTGTTTTCGAACCAGAGCCGTGCCATCCTCAGGCTCATAGCACCATATGCCGATGGCTCACGATTGCAGGCGGATGTTGAGACGGCGACATTTTGGCGTGAGCCGCTACAGCCGAGCCTAAGCGACAATGCGATAGCTGCGACAACACACGAGGTAAGCCTGGTGAGTGGCTCAAAGCAGCTGCGCTATCGCATTATTACAGAAGGTTATCGCCAGCGGGTGGTGCGCTCGCTGATTGGTCTGGCGCATAGTGGCCAGCCTGCCACACGCACGATCGGCGAGAGCCAACGAATCGGCCGAGGCGACCAAGTGGTCAGCGAGGCAGAAGTACAGCAGCTCTGGAAGGTTCTGAATAGAGCAGAATCGCTTGACGCACTTGATGCAAATCGAAGTAATTTGTGAAGCTTCAAGATTTCGCTTTCTTAGTGTAAACCGCCTTTGATCACTTCAGACAGATAGGCTCAACAACTAGCTGTCACAGCTGGTGTTTGCTTTCGCGCTGGAGCCACGACTTGGAGAATGTCATTAATTCTTAATGTTGAAGAGGAAGGGACGATAGAGGGCGTGAAATTACCAAGAAGAATCTCTAGATTCAATTGAAGAGTAACATTCTTCTGGGAAGGCAAAAAACCGGCTATTATAGCCGGTTTCTTCTCTGTCTGAGCAAGTGTTTTCTCTCAGATATTCTTGCTTATCCTCTCCTAGCGGCAGAACTGCATGGCAATGTAATATTGGTCGCCTTTTTGCGTCAGGCCAATGCCAGCTTTGTCGTAATCGCCCGAGAACATGATCTTGTTGTGTGGCGGGGAATTGATCCATACATCCGTGGCTTGTTGCTCGTTGTACGAGATCGGCACGAGCTCGAGAATCTCACCACTGGTGCGGCAGCTGTAGAGTTGCTTTAGGCGGTCGAGGCCACCATCGTGGCTGAGCTTATTAATCTGTGCATTGTAGGCCGACTGAGCGCGCGAGCTGGTGTCGATCTGCTCGATGCGCTGCACGCTACCGAGCGAACGTGCTGCCCGCTCCTTGTTGACCGTTGCAAAGACGCGGTTGACAAACTCCGGCGATGGCACGTTGGAGTTGGAATTTGACTTGTTATTCGATGGGGTGCTCTTTTGAGCGTTGCTATTCGAGTGCGTGTTCGAGCCAGACGAAGCGCCATTGGTTGCGGCTGGCTTTTGCTCAGCTGCTGGCGTTGGTGTTGGTGCTTCGCTGGGCTTCGACGCTGGCTTGATAGCCTTGGGAGAAGCGTTGGAGGCGATGATTATCTTGATAGCTTGGTTGCGCTGGGCGAGTGTCTGGGCGGATGGCTGGTCGGACGGCGCTAGTGCCTTGGCCATATGTCCACCGGTTGTTGCACTCGTTGCATTGTATGCAGGCGCTGACGAACCACTCTTTGGCTGGGCTGCTACGATGACGCCCGCGCCTGCGAAGACGATCATTGTACCAGCTATGCCATACACGAGTCTCTTCATACTCATACTACCCAGCGTAGCATAGATATGACAGGATGTGAAATAAGATTTGTGAAAAATCGGCCCGCAACAGAGGCAAAAATCGTGAGAAATAATACGAAAAATAACAGGATATAACCCAGTGCCGTAGTAGCGTATACTATATATATGAACTCCACTCCACCAGCCACCCCGCCCGCCGTTTTTTGCTCCTACGCCTTTACTGGTGAGGACGAGGCGGTGGTGCGGGCACGGATGCGCACAGTGGTGGCAGCACTCAGGCAGGTGGGTTGTGCGGTGTATTGCAATCTTTTCGACCCAGCATGGCCTAGCTACCATACGCCAGGTGAGTTCATCCGCCGTGCGCTGAGCGTGTTACCCCAGTACGATATGGTATTGGTAATCCAAGCGTCGCCGCGACGCAGCGAGGGGATGCTCATGGAGGTGGGGGCGGCGCTGGCGCTGGGCAAGCCAATCGCTCTGGCGCAGCACCACAGCGTGGACCAGCAGAGCTACCTGAGCGACCAGCTCATCGCCATGCGGACGGAGGTGTGGCGCAGCGAGGCAGAGCTGCCAGCGGTGGTGCAGCGGCTGGTGAGTAATGATAGTGAGATATACCAACTTTGACATCCGCCGCCGTCTCTGCTACAATCAGTCGGAAGTATTAATGATATAAGGAATCAGATGAAAGCAGTCATTCAGCTTGGCGGCAAGCAGTATCTCGTCGCCGAAAGAGAGACCCTCCTGGTGGACCGCCTCCCGGACGGCACAAAAGCGCTCGAAGCCGATGCACTCCTGACCATCGATGGCGAGACGACCACTGTTGGTACGCCGCACGTTGCAGGCGTCAAGGTCAAGGCCGAGGTCGTAGAAGCGCTCGTTAAGGGCGACAAAATCCGCGTCATTCGCTACAAAGCCAAAAAGCGCGTTCACAAAGAGCGTGGCCACCGCCAGCAATACAGCCGCATTATGATCACATCGATCAAATAATCACGGTGTATTGAACAGTAATAATACGAAACCACCCAGCTGATGGGTGGTTTTTGGTATAGCAAAGGCCTGTTCTTAATTTGATCGGTTGACTTTCAGAGAGAGAGAGCATTATAGGTGTCATAGTATATAACACAACAGAGGTATACCATGGCACATGAGCAGCCCGGAACAAATAATCAAGAGAAAATCGCTACGGTAGGGCAGTTTGCTGAGCGGCTCTCCAAAGAGGAGAAGGCGCAGGCAGCGGCAGATTTTGACGACTTAGTGCAGGAGACGCTGCTGCAATTTGCTGGTGAAGCGAATACATACGATCACACGGTTCTCACTGACCGCGTGAAGTCGAGTGTCTTGCTGTATGCAACACAGGGTGAGAGAACGGTCACAATCCTGACCGAATCGACAACACTAGACGATGGCACGCAGGACCGAATGATTAGCCTTAGGGAGCGGGGTGGCGACAGTTTTCGCTATCATCTTGAGGATGGTGTGGTGCGGCGATTTGATACACCGCAGGGGAGCGAATCTCAGCGCAAAATACCACAAGAATTGACCATTGGTAGGAATCTACCGCCAGAGGAAGCCTATGAGCGCACGCTTGCAACGATAGATCATCTCAAGAACGAACTAGCAAACCAAAAACTCGAGCGCCAAATGGGTATCAACGACCAACCAGTCGACACGCATGAGGTTGCCCAGCTGCGCGAACTGCTCGCTACAGCAGAATACAGGGAGCGGTATTAGAATTATTCTGAATATGGTATAAAATTGTTCATTTGTTCACCTCTGTTATTTGCATGCAGCTATGCTTCTATAGTATGCTAAAAGAGAAGTATATCTAACACACAGAGGGAGCAACATGACATACAATACACCACCCCGCGCGGGCGATGCTTTGCGTCGCACGCCATATACAGCCAATACTGACGCTGAGTGTGCACCACCGGGCCAGCACGAGCGGCCGGGCTTATTGGCTGAGCAGCTCACCGCAGTCGTCCAGGATATTATTACCACCCAGCACAGAAGCGCGCGCCAACGTGGTGCAGCTGGCCGGCGGTATTACGACGGTGGTGAGGTGCGCAGTGTATACTTTGGCCACAAAACTGATAGTGGGCAGCGCCTCACCCTGAGTGCCTGGGCTGCTTTGGATGATGATGGCCAGGTGCACGACCCGCATATTATCATCTACGAGGTAGATCGATACGGCGCGTATGCTGGCGCAGTGCGGTCGTATTACCTCGACACACCTGACCATAGCGATGCATCGCTGGCTGGGCCACAGGTATTTTGCTATGAGTATGATTATACCGAGCTGAATGATGTCTTTATACCGCAAGATAAGGTGCAACCAACAGAGGTAGATGGCCAAGAACTAGCCGATGTGTGCGATCTGCTCCAACACGCGACAATCCAATCACCAGACTATTACACCCATCAAGCGCTCAACAAAGGGAGTCGTATGCTGCGGCCCGAGCGTTGGCCGCTACCATCTGTAGCGGTGGGGCAGATGGGCCAGCGTGCGCTGCAGTTAGTAGCGGGGTCATGCCGAGCACTGCTTAGCAAAAGCAAGCGCATACCCTTCGCTTCGCACATGAGTGAGCTGGTGCGCGGCGGCGCGAGCAATGATGCGTGAGTGCTGGCAGGGGTCGGCCTCGAGGATTAGCAGGCCGCTGGGTGCGAGCCATTGCTCTGTCTGAGTAAGGAGGGTAGAGATGAGCGCGAGCCCATCGTCCTTGGCAAAGAGCGCCAGGGCTGGCTCGTGCGCTGTCTCGCGGTCGTCGCGCCGCCAGGCGGGGTTGACGTAGGGGAGGTTGGCAAGAATGACATCATAGCGCTGCTGTGCTGCCGCTAGGAGATCACTCTGAATAAAATGAACAGAGGTAGCGCCGTGCTGCTTGCTATTGCGCTGAGCAATGGCGAGGGCCTCGGGGCTGATGTCGTACGCATCAACCTGGCACTGTGGAAGCTCGAGCTGTGCCGTGATGGCGAGAATGCCGCTGCCAGTGCCAACATCGGCTATGGTGCGCTGGGTGGGCTGGATGAGCTGCAGCAGGAGGGCAATCATCTGCTCTGTCTCGGGCCGAGGCACCAGCACCGCAGGCGAAACGACGAAATCGCGCCCATAGAATTCCTTGTGCCCTACCAGGTAGGCCAGTGGCTCATGCTGGAGGCGGTGGGTGAGGAGCTGCTCCACTTGCATCTGTTGCGCCCGTGAGAGCACGCTATCGCCGTGGGCGTGCAGCCAGTGCCGAGGCCGCTGCAGCACATGGCTCAGCAAGAGCTCACTATCGAGCCGGCTGCTGGCAATACCAGCCGTCTGTAGTTGAGCAGCCGCCGCAGCAAGCCACGTATCGACAGAGGTAGGTAAGGGGATTGAGTGACGCATTAACGCATTATATTGTAGCATAGTGGGCGATGATGTTGGTAAGGTGGCAGCAGCCCTACTCTTCACTGGTATCCTGCCATGGTTGGCATTCTACTGTATCGCTTTTGGCGGTGCTTGCCCTCTTGCTTTCTCGCCCCATTCTATGGTACTATGGTAGCTGTAATTTATTACGTAATAGCAACTCATCCCAGGACGAATTGGTAAGTCTTGGCCAGCGAAGCGTGTAGCCACGCAGCGCTGATGCCAAGATACTGCTAGTCGCCGGGGATTTTACATGGGAGCAAGAGGGCAATGAAAGCACTTCTCGGTACCAAGATTGGTATGACCCAAATCATCAGCCAGGATGGCACGACGATTCCTGTCACGCTTATCCAGGCTGGGCCTGTCGCTGCGACTCAGGTCAAGTCCGTCGAGACAGACGGCTACAACGCAGTGCAGGTGGCGTATGGTGCGGGTAAGAACCTGAGCAAGGCCGTGGCTGGGCACGTGAAGCCAGCCGGTGTCACCCCGAAGCATATTCGGGAATTTCGTGTCGATGACCTTGGCGATGTCAAGGTGGGCGACACATGGAGCGTTACGGAGTTTGCGCTCGGCGATGTCGTGGATGTCACAGGCATCAGCAAGGGTAAAGGTTGGGCTGGTACGATCAAGCGGCACAACTTTAAGCGCCACCGCAAAACCCACGGTGGTAAGGGCAACACGCGTAAGGTCGGTTCGATCGGTAGCATGTACCCACAAAAGATTTTCAAAGGGAAGCGCATGGCAGGCCAGATGGGCCACGAGCGTGTCACTGTCAAGAACCTGACGGTTGAGTTTATCTCGGCTGAGGACAACTTGATCGGTGTCAAAGGCGCTGTCCCAGGCCCCAAGAAGGGCTTAATTATCCTAGGAGGTGCTAAGTAATGGCTGAATCTACTAAGCCAGCAAAAGCAACCTTGCCAACCAGCGTCTTCGGCGTCGATGTGCCGAACCACGAGCTGCTCAAGCTCGCTTACGACGCATTCTTGGCAAACGCCCGCCAGGCAAGTGCAACCACCTTGCAGCGGGGCGAAGTCCGCGGTGGTGGCAAGAAGCCATGGCGGCAGAAGGGCACTGGCCGAGCTCGCTTCGGCAGTATCCGCAACCCAATTTGGCGGGGCGGTGGTGTGGTCTTTGGCCCACGCGGTAACGAGAACTACCGCAAGAAGTTGTCTAAGACCAGCAAACGTGTCGCCATCCGCCAAGCTCTCACACTGGCTCACCAGGCTGGCAAGATCCAGGTCTTGCCTTTTGAGGACAAGGTAACTGGCAAGACCAAAGACGCTGCGGCGTTTCTTCGCCAGTTCAAGCTCGAGCGCAAAGTGCTGCTCGTCGCTGGCGAGAAGTCGCCCGAGCTGATTCGCTCCACGGCTAACCTCCAGCAGGTGCTGGCTGTGAGTGCGATGTATCTCAATGTCTATTACATTCTTAATGCCGACCATATCGTCCTGTCGCCTCAGGCGCTGGATGTTATTACGGCGTGGCTCGCAAAGGAGGACAAATAAATGCAACTCGTATTAGTCACTCCTCGCGCTACCGAAAAATCCTACCGGCTCATCACGAGCCAAAACACCTACATCTTTGATGTGCCGCTGTCGGCCAACAAGCAGCAGATTGCTGCGGCTGTCGAGGCGCAATATGACGGCACTAAGGTGGCCAATGTCACCACTGCCGTGCAAAGCGGCAAAGCTATTCGCTACAGCCGGGGCAAGCGCCGCTACCCAGGCACCACACATCGCCGCGACAGCAAAAAGGCGTATGTTCGCTTGAGTGAAGGCGAGATTAAGGTGTTTGAGACCGAAGAGCAGCCGCAAACAGAGCAGAAGGAGGATAAGTAATGCCGATTAAGCAGTACAACCCAACCACTCCCGCCCGCCGCGGCATGACATCGCAGGATTTGAGCGATGTGACGACTCGCAAGCCGCTCAAGAGCCTTGTTAAGGCTGGTAAGCAGAAGGCTGGTCGCAATAACACGGGTAAGATCACCGTCCGGCATCGCGGTGGCGGTGTCAAGCGACACTACCGCTTGCTTGACCATCGCTTGGCCGCTGGCTTGACGCTGACGGTGGAGGAGATTGAGTACGATCCAAACCGCAGTGCACGGATTGCCCGCGTCAAGGATCAGCACGGCCTCTACCCCTACATCTTGGCCGACACCCAAATGACCAAGGGCAAGGTGCTCCAGACTGGCGCTGATGCGCCAATCGAGGCGAGCAACCGCATGCCACTGGCTAACATCCCGGTTGGTAGCCAGATCTACGCTATCGAGATCAACCACGGTAAGGGTGCGCAGATGGTGCGCAGCGCTGGTACTAAAGCGCAGCTCATGGCCAAAGAAGACGGCTACGCTATGGTGCGGATGCCTAGTGGTGAGGTGCGTAAGTTCCGCCTCGAGTGCGAAGCCAGCATTGGTGTGGTAGGCAACGTCCAGCACCAGAATGTTAAGCTTGGCTCGGCCGGTCGTCGTCGCCGTATGGGGTGGCGTCCAAGCGTCCATGGTAAGGCTATGAACCCAGCCGATCACCCAATGGGTGGTGGTGAAGGCAAGACGGGCCCAGGCCGCATCCCGAAGACGCCGTGGGGCAAGCCAGCAATTGGCTTCAAGACCCGCC
>CAUTXC010000014.1:0-22780 GCA_963542675.1 uncultured Candidatus Saccharibacteria bacterium
GAATAATGCCATCAAAAATAGACACCAGCGCTCTTTTGCACCAGTGTCTATCTACTTCTCTCTTCGCAAATATCCTACGACACAATAATCGTCCCTTGCTCACCCGCCACAGCGGCAGCAGCATGCTCTAGGTTGGCAATGATGGCGCGCCGACCAGGCTTTGCCACGAAATTGAGCGCGGCCTGCACCTTCGGTAGCATACTACCCGACGCAAACTGCCCCTGCTCGGCATAAGCCTGCATCTCCTGGCTGGTCGTCCGGCCAATCGCACGGGCCTGCGGCGTACCATAGTCGACCATCGCGTTATCGACGGCAGTGAGAATCACCAAGGCTTCGGCATCAATCGCATCAGCCACCACCGCAGCGGTAAAGTCCTTATCGATCACCGCCTCGACGCCGGCCATACCCTGCGCCTCATTCTCAACTACCGGAATGCCGCCACCGCCCGCTGTCACAACGGTCAAACCAGCGTCAAGCAAGGCACGCACCGCGCCTTCTTCGACTACGCGCTGCGGCCGAGGTGACGGCACAACGCGGCGCCAGCCTCGCCCCGCATCCTCCTTGAAGACGAAATCGCGCCCCGCCGCCGACTGCTGCGCCTCAGCCTCGGAGGTATAAAAGACCCCGATTGGCTTCGTAGGATTTGCAAACGCCGGGTCATCCGCATCAACCACCGTTTGCGTCACCATCGTCACCGCGTGGTTTGGCATACCGCGGCGGGCAAACTCGTTCGTCAGCGCCTGCTGCAGCCAGTAGCCGATCTCCCCCTGGCTCATTGCGCCGCACGTATCAAGCGGCATCGTCGGCACCTCAGGAGTGTTAATCGCCTCCTCATGGAGCACAATATTCCCCACCTGTGGCCCATTGCCATGGACGATCACAAGCCGATGCCCGGCCGCAATCAGCGGCACTAGCTGAGCCGCCGTCTCGCTCGCCACTCGCTGCTGCGCAGCCGCACTTGCTTCACCTTGTTTTTGGAGGGCGTTACCACCCAATGCAATCACAATTGTACTCATCCTAAAACCTCAACGACATGCAGGTCAAACTGCCGGTTATTTTTTCAAATTCACTAGTATCGATTAGTTCCACGCGGTAGCCACAGTCACGGATCTGCTGCTCGATCTTGGGAAAGCCCTGCGGCACAATCACTGTGCCATTAATCCACAAGCTATTCACCGCATAGTACTCATCGTCATCCACCACCAGCTTACGAAACCCCGCAAAGGCCGGGTGATGTTCATAGGCCTTGGCAACAATCAGGTTGTTATTATCCAAGTAAACCACATCATCCTTGAGGTGCAGAATCCCTGTCACCTCAACCGTCTCGGCCGTCATGCCATAGCGCTCAAGGATAGCGGTAATCTGCTCGGCTGCTGCTTGGTTGGTGCGGTGGCTTAGGCCAATGTAGTAGTGGTCGCCCACCATCATAATATCGCCGGGGTCGACCGTACCCGGTGCCTCGACCTGCTCAATGGTATCATAATGCTGGCTGAGCGCCTGGCGCAAATCAGGCAAACTCGCCTCGCCGCGCCGGCTTGCTGCCCCAGGCCGCGACAAAATCGCCACCCCATGCGGCGTACACAGAGCATTATCCTCAATAAAGACACTATCTGGATACTCCTCATTAGGCTCCAAGACCGTCACCTCAAGACCGCACTGGTGGAGCAGCGCAACGTACTGATCGTACTGCTGCATTGCCCGCTCGTAGTCTGGCTTCCCCTTCTCCGGCGTCTGGCTAATGCCATTGATCAAGCTACGGCTTGGCCGGCGGGTAATCGCGTAATGAAACATCACACTCCTTTCTCTTATTGCCAAGCGGTGCGCCCTTTTCTTGGCGCACCGCATTGCTCCTCATTAGTTAAACAGCTTGGGCATCGTAATACCAAGTGTCTTATCCAGCCCACCAGTCAGCAGCTGGAATAGCGCATAAGCCAGCGCCAGCAGCAGTGCTGCGACAAGCAGCCACTCAAGCGCTGTAAACGGCTTCTTGCCTTGCTGCTTGCGCATCAGGCCATAAACCACAATACCCGGTACATACAAGAACACCGTCACCAGTAAGTTCTCTACCCCGGCGGCATAGACCAGCCAAACGCTATACACACTAGCCATCACACTAATCAAGATATTGGCTGCCCGGCCCTTTGTTTCTGGCTTCTCGAGAGTCGAGTATTTTAGCTGGTAAAAGGCCGTCAAAGCATAGGGCACGAGAATTGCCGATGTCGCAATGGCAATACCAATGTTATACACCGAGCCACTCGTCAGCGGTATCGTCAGGATAAAGAACTGCACCAAAGCGTTGGTCACCAGCAGCGAGTTCTTTGGCACGCCAACCTTATTCTCTTTGGCAAAAAACGTCGGAAAAGTGCCAACCTTTGCCGCCTGGTATGGCAGCTCAGCCGCAAACATCGTCCAGGCCAGCCAGCCACCGAGCACCGCAATGATCAGGCCACTATTGACCAGCCAGGCACCCCACGGCCCAACTACCTTCTCAAGCAAGAGCGCCATCGCTGGGTCTTTGAGACCAGCCAGCTCCGGCTGGGTTGCGACGCCAAAGGCCAGAACGGTCATCAAGACATAGAGCGCAAGCACAGCGGCAAAACCAATAAAGGTCGCCTTAACGACATCACTGCGCTGCTTAGCCCGGCCCGAGAACACAACCGCACCCTCGATGCCAATAAACACCCAAACGGTAACGATCATCATCTCCTTGACCTGATGGAGAATCGCTCCAAGACTCAGATTGCTCCCAGCCAGGCCCCAGAGATCTTTCGAAAAGATATTAAGCTTAAAGGCAGCAATAATCGCCACAAGGAAGACCATCAGCGGGACAATCTTGGCAATCGTGATGAGCAAGTTCACTGCACTCGCTGTGCGCACACCTCTGAGGATCAGGCAATGCACGCCCCAGAGTAAAATCGACATACCAATCGCCGAGGCCCAGTTTTGGCCGTCAGCAAACAGCTGCGGGAAGAAATAGCCAAGCGCTGAAAAGGCCGTTACCGCATAGGCGATATTGCCAATCCAGGCCGAGATCCAATACCCCCAGGCCGAGTTGAACCCAACATATTTGCCAAACCCTGCCTCGGCATAGCTATAGATACCGGCGTCAAGGTCGGGGCGCTTCTCGGCAAGGTTGCGAAAACTCAGGACGAGGAACACCATCCCCACCCCAGTGACAAGCCAGGCAATGATCGTTGCCAGTGGTCCAGCCGATTCTGCAGTATTACGGACAAGATTGAAGATACCAGCCCCAATCATGCTGCCGATAACAAGCCCGGTGAGTGATCGCCACCCCAGCTTGCTCTCTTGTTGTGTTTGTTGTGTTGTCATACGTGAGGCCCCCTATGCCTCAGTTACTTGTTATAACGTCAGTGCCATCACTGCCTTAATCGTGTGCATGCGGTTCTCCGCTTCGTCGAAGACCACACTGTGCTCACTCCGGAATACCTCGTCCGTCACCTCCATACTCTCAAGGCCATAGTCTTGGTAGATCTTTAGCCCCGTCTCGGTGTTGAGATCGTGGAAGGCTGGCAAGCAGTGCAAGAACTTAACGTGTGGATTGTGCGTCTCATCAAGCATCGCGCGGTTCACCTGGTACGGCCTGAGCAAAGCAATCCGCTCAGCAAACTGCGCCTCCTCACCCATCGACACCCACACGTCGGTGTAGATCGCGTCTGCTCCCTCCAGAGCCGTGGCGCGATCATCCGTCACGGTAATCTGCGCACCAGTCTCGGCAGCAATCGCCCGGGCGAGATCAACCAGCTCACTGCTCGGGTGCAGCTCAGCTGGCGCTAAGATACGGAAGTCAACACCCATCTTGGCCGAGCCAATCATCAAGCTGTTCGCCATATTGTTGCGCCCATCACCGACAAAGACCAGCTTCGTGCCAGCCAGCGGCCCAACGTGCTCCTCAAGCGTCATAAAGTCAGCCAGAATCTGCGTCGGGTGGAACTGGTCGGTCAAACCATTCCACACCGGTACACCAGCGTGTTTGGCCAAGTCTTCCACCGTCGAGTGCTTAAAGCCGCGGAACTCAATCCCATCAAACATCCGGCCCAGCACCTTGGCGGTGTCCTCAACCGATTCCTTTTTGCCAAGCTGAATGTCATCCTTACCGAGGAACTCCGGCGCAACGCCAAGGTCATTGGCCGCCACGGTAAAGGCGCAGCGTGTACGGGTTGAGTTCTTCTCAAACAAGAGCGCGACCTGCTTACCTTCGTGCAAGCGGTGCGGCACGCCCTCGCGCTTGAGCTTCTTGAGCTCGTGCGCGGTGTCGAGCATCTGCCGGATTTCCTCCGACGAAAAGTCCTTCAGGGCAAGGAATGAGCGGTTTTTTAGATTGGTTGGTAGATTCATTTACACATCCTCTCGTATTAATGGCATACTCATGCAGCGTGGCCCGCCACGGCCCCGGCCAAGCTCCGAGCCAGTAATCTCCAGCACTTCGACGCCTGCCTCACGCAGTTTTTGGTTGGTGACGTAGTTGCGGTCGTAGGTGACCACCACCCCAGGAGCAATCGCCAAGGTATTACTCCCGTCATTCCACTGCTCGCGTGCTGCAGCGATATCATCACCGCCACCGCATTCGATCAAGGTAATCAACGGCACGCCAAGGGCTTGGCTCAGCACCTGCTCAAGATTATGTTCTTTGGTAATGGTTGGGTAGGCCTGCCCATCTGCCTTGTGCAAGACGAAGATATTCATCCGCCCCTCAAAGCCTCGAATCTCGGGATGGATAGT
This sequence comes from uncultured Candidatus Saccharibacteria bacterium, assembly GCA_963542675.1. GTDB lineage: Bacteria > Patescibacteriota > Saccharimonadia > Saccharimonadales > Saccharimonadaceae > Saccharimonas. The sequence goes on from CAUTXC010000014.1 coordinate 4,741, forward strand.
AAATTTGTCGTGGTCAATCATCGTAAAGACAGTGTCCAGATGCATAAAGGCGTGACTCTTAGGAATCTCAAGTGCAATCACCGTGTCAAAATTCGACTCAGCAAAGAGCTTCGTCGCCATCAGCTCAATCGCCTCCGGTGAGGTGCGCTCACTAATACCAATCGCCATCGTGTGGTTATTAAGCACCAGCTCATCACCGCCCTCAATTGAAAATGGTTGGCTGCGATCATACCAAACCGGTACGTTCTTGCCAGCAAAGCGCGGATGGAAATCGATAATATAGCGCATAAAGAGTGACTCACGCCGCCGAGCTGGCCAGTGCATCTTGTTGATCGTCAAACCTTGGCCAATCGCCGCTGCTGGGTCGCGCGTGAAGTAGAGGTTCGGCATTGGGTCAAGATAAAACGGGTATTGCTCATGCGCCACCATGGTATGAAGTTGCTGCTGCTCAGGTGGCAGGCTAATCTCGTCTTTACGCACCCCCGCCATCAGCTTGCGCACCATCTGGCGCGGCTCCATCCCAAGCAAATACTCAGCGAGTGTTCGCGATGCCCGCTGGTTGTCTTGCTTCGACGCCACCAGCATCTCAACAACAAATTGCCGCCGCACTGCTTCGTCAGCGAGTGCCTCGGCGGCAAGTTCATCTAAGTACAACACTTCGACCCCACGCGAGCGGAGCAGCTCCGCAAAGCGGTCATGCTCCTCCTGCGCAACCTTGAGATACGGAATATCGTCAAACAATAGGCGCTGCAAATGTTCTGGCGTGAGATGCTCGAGCTCCTCACCCGGCCGATGCAAGAGCACTGTCTTCAACCGGCCAATTTCTGATGTAATATGAATTGGATCGTCCACCTTTTCCCCCTGTGTGGCTTATAGTTGATGCTTTCATTGTAGCATGTTCTGAGGTAAGTGCAATGGATAACAGGTGTCACATTGGCTCAAACAAACCATGTTGACACCACCCACTGTCATGCCGTATACTAAAAATATCACCATGGCCAGACAAGCCTAAGGTTTCGACCGACCGCTGTTTCTGGCCTTTTTGTATGCTAGTTTGTCTCGAGCGTTACCAATAATGTGAATGTATCCGCGGTATTTTCTGAGTAAACTGGAGTATCGTCTATTCGGGCAGATGACTGCGCGAAGCTTGTTATTTTGATCCAAATAGTCTACTAAGCAGGTAAAATCACCGTCACCAGAGACGATAACCGCCTTGTCGTATTCATGAAAACATTTGGCGGATGCGTAGAGCACCAGCTCAGCGTCAACATTCCCCTTGTATGTTTTCTTGCCGTCTTCACGGTATTCAACAGTTGGCTTAAAGACGAGCACATATCCCATCTCGAGTAGGCTTGTGTATAGCTGCTCATTACCCGGTACTAAACCGATAAACAAGTAGGCTTTTTCAACATGGTATTTATTCTTTAAATAGAGGCGGAATTTCTTAAAATCAAGTTCCCAACCCTGCGACCTAATGCCAAGATTGAGGTTTTGGCTGTCTATAAAGGCATATACTTTTGGAATCTTTTGTGTATGTTCCATGGGTATAGTATAGCAAAAACAAACATATAGTCTTATATCGCCAACCACTCTATCGGCTACTACTACGCCGCTCGAGTCATAACCGCCAAGCTCGCTTCCACCCGGCAGCGGAATCTAGGGTGCGCTTGCAGCCACTCATCAGTTGCCCGGGCCGCGCCAGGCAGCGCTTCGTTAGCATAATCATCCACCACCAGCACTGCATCAGGAGTCAGCTTCGGCGTCACGAGCCGAAGTGAGTCCATAATCGACTGGTAATAGTCGCCATCGAGAAAGGCAAATATAATATCCTCGGGCACATCATGCGGCGTAAGCTCGGCAAACCAGCCCTTATGCACCACTGGTGGGCGCAGCCTAGCTTTCTTAAACTGCTGGAAAAATCCCTTGCGCGTTGCCGCAAGCTCCCCTGCCACAAACTGCTCACCAGCTGCGCTCGCATCCTGCGCCGTCTTCTCTGGTAAACCAGCGAATGAATCATAGACATGAAATGCTCCCACATACTGATACGCATCAAGCAAGCGCCGAATAAACAAACTCGTCGTCCCCACATAACAGCCAAATTCAACAACCGACCCCTGGCAGCCAGCTCTCAGAAGCCGCTCAAGCTCACGCAGCAAAACCCGCAGCTCGCGCTCGTCCACTTGGTCGGAGATGATTGGACAGGTGCGGAGAAGTTGGTCGGTGATCATTATTAGCCCACTATAGCAAATAATTGCCTATGATGCTATCACTCGGCTTATTTTGGCTTCTTCTCTTATACACATCTCATTTGTATGCCATTTGATCGAAATTATTCTGGCGAGCATGACCAGTATACGGTATACTATAGACATGAAAGTCACCAGCCCCGCCTTCAAAAACAACGCCAAAATGCCAAAGATCTATTCGCGCTTTGGCGGCAACCAGCGACCACCGCTCGCCATCAGCGACATCCCTGATGGTACGCAGAGCCTCGCCGTGGTGTGCTATAGCCCCGACGCACCCTTCATTGGCGGCTTCTACCACTGGATTGTCTGGAATCTCCCACCCACTACCACAGAAATCGGCAGCGACTACCTCCCTCATGGCGCCATCGAAGGCACGACTACCTGGGGTAAACCAGGCTGGGGCGGCCCACACCCCACCTTTGGGACGCATCGCTATCAGTTCTTCGTCTATGCGCTCAGTGCCGTGCTCGACCTCCCCGCCAAAACACGCCCTAAGAAATTCTCCAAAGCAATCGCCCCACACATCATCGAGCGCACCATGCTCACAGGGAAGTTTGGCGCGTTGGATATATTTGATTTGCGGTAATATCAACCTACAACACGTTCACTTTTTATCGATTCTGGTGTTATCTGTCGCCTTTGTCGACCATGATACATATTGCATGTGTATTATCTGAAGCTGCTCCGTGCAATTATGCATGATCAAAAAATTGTAGTGGCACATCACCATCGCAAGAAGCCACGCTCTGCATACCACTGATCGCTATCGCCTTTGGTGTGCCTGTTGCATCGAAGTCATAGGTGATATCCTCACCATAGTAATTAAAATGGCTACCGCGTACAATACGTAGTGTTGTATCATCCACAACTTCTAATGATTCCGCTGCCGCAAATGGCTGCCATGTATTTGGGTTGATGAGCTGCAGCCCGTAGCGCGTCGCGACGACCTGGTATATATTGTACTGATTAGCAAAGCGCCCCTCAAAGCGACGAAGCTCGACACTCGTCTGCTGTTCATCACCAAACGCATCAATAATAGCCAAAATCGAGCGCACCATCTCATCTGGTGCGGCATCTCGTGCATTCGCCATTACAGACACAACCACATGGTCGCGCGTGCGAAGCCACGTCCGGCTGACAAAGCCGGGAAAGCGACCACTGTGACCAATCAGCGCAGTACCATCAGCGCATTGCTCAACATTGATGCCCAGGCCATAGGCCATTGCTGTATTTGGTGCGTTGGTATAGCCCCAGGCGCGGCGCTGCATTTCGCGCTTAGTTGCATCACTCAGCAGCTTGCCCGAACCAACCCGCAACGCAGCCACAAAGCGGGCGAGATCATGAGCAGTCGTACAAAAGCCAGCCGCTGGCTGTAATACCCCGGTCGTGAGGTGTGGGTAAGCCCGTCGCTGCTGGGCTAGCGTCATACGGCTATAGCCAGTTGCCATAGATAAACCGGGGGAGTATTCTGGCACAGCATGAGACAAGCCAAGCGGCTGGATGATGTGTTCTGTCACATACTCGGCATACGACTGACCACTCACCTGTGCAATCACCTGTCCAAGCAGAGCAAACCCAAAATTCGAATATTTAAACTCTGTATTTGGCTCACACACCAGACGGGTCTGCATTATCTGCTGCTGCAATGTCGCATAATCAGGAAAGGCTGCTTCTCCCTGCCAAAATCCCGCCGCTACCCCATCGCGAATCACACCGGCTGAATGACTCAGCAGTTGCCGCAATGTAATAGTTTGCCAGCGGGTATCGGGGTGCTCGGCCAGCCATGGCAGGTATGTCGTAATGGTATCATCGATTCTTAGTAACCCCTGTTCTTGCAGCTGGAGCAGCGCCGTCGCGGTAAACATCTTAGAGTGTGATGCCGCGCGCAGCAGATGGTTCGTCGTGAGCGGTGTGGCAGTCTCTTGGTTGGCAACACCATAGGCGTGATGAAATACAACCTCATCTTGCTGGGCAATTGCCACCGCAAAGCCTGGCCATGAGAGCCACTTGCTCCGCAGCGTCAGCCATGAGTCAATAAATTGCATTGTTCGCTCGGGTAGTTCCATACTCATACTACCGAGTATACCATGGGGAGCTATCTCATATTATACCTTTTCCGCAAACTGACTCCGATACAGCTCCGCATAAAAGCCACTCTGGGCGAGCAGCTCATCGTGCGTGCCTTGCTCGATGATGTTGCCATCCTTCACGACAAGGATGAGGTCGGCATCACGAATCGTGCTGAGGCGATGGGCAATAACAAAGCTTGTCTTGTGCTGCATCAGCCTATCCATCGCCTGCTGGATGAGCACCTCGGTGCGGGTGTCGACCGAGCTGGTCGCTTCGTCTAAGATAAGCATCGGCGTCTTGGCCAGCATGGCGCGGGCAATTGTCAGCAGCTGCTTCTCCCCTTGTGAAATATTAGTCGCAGCTTCGTCGAGTACCATGTCGTAGCCACCCGGCAGCGACCGGACAAAGTGGTCGACATGCGTCTCACGCGCCACCGCCAACACCTCAGCTTCGCTCGCCTCGGGGTTGCCATAGCGCAGGTTGTCGCGGATCGTCCCATGGAAAAGCCACGTATCTTGCAGCACCATACCAAAGAGCTGCCGCACACTGCTGCGCGTCATCTGGGCAATATCCACCCCATCGATCAGGATCTGACCACTGTCAATATCATAAAATCGCATCAAGAGATTGACCAGCGTCGTCTTGCCCGCACCGGTTGGCCCAACAATCGCCACCCGCTGGCCGGGGCAGATATGAGCCGAGAGGTGCTTAATGACCGGTGTCTTGGCACCATAGCCAAAGACAACATCACGAAACTCCACTTCGCCACGCACTACTGGCAGCGTGGTGGCAGGTACTGGGTCGGGTGCTTCGGCCGGCTCTTTGAGAAATTCAAAGACCCGCTCGGCCGCGGCTGCCGTCGACTGCAGCACATTGGCAATATTCGCTGTCTGGGTAATCGGCTGGTTGAACTGCTGCATATACTGGATGAAAGCCTGAATATCACCAATCTTAATCCGCCCCTCGATTGCCAGCCATCCACCAAGCACCGCCACACCAACATAGCCAATATTGCCCACCACATTCATCACTGGATACATCAAGCCAGAGAGAAACTGTGATTGCCAGGCGCTCGAGAAAAGCCGCTGGTTAATCTGCCGAAACGTCTTCAGCGACCGCTCCTGCCCACGAAAGGCGCGCATCACCTGGTGGCCAGCATACATCTCCTCAATATGGCCATTAAGCTCGCCCAGCTCATCTTGCTGGCGGATGAACTGCATTTGTGAGCGCTTGGTAATCATAATGATCAGTCCCATCGACAGCGGCACAACCAAGAGCGCCACCACAGTCAGCAGCCAACTAATCGACAGCATCATCCCCATAATCCCAACCAGCATCACCACCGCACTCATCATTTGCGACAGGCTTTGGTTGAGCGTTTGACTCACCGTATCGACATCGTTAGTAATACGGCTGAGGACTTCGCCATGGGTTTGTGTGTCGAAGTAGCGCAGCGGCAAGCGATTGATCGCCTTTGAGATATCACGACGCAGCTGGTACGTCAGCTTCTGGGTAATATTCGTCATTAGCCAGGCTTGTCCATAGCGAAACAGCGCACTGATCACATAGAGCCCAATCAGCCAGAGAATAATCTGCAAAATTGCATCGTAATGGAAGGTAGGGCGCGTACCCAGATCGAGCGTCTTGACTGTGTCGCGGGCCGAAACAGGCAGCGTCTCAGCGAGCTGCTTACCTTGGGGCGACGCCATAAATTGCTCACCCGTCATGCCCGCAGGGATTGTCACACCGGCAGGAAGCTTCTCATGGATAGCATCGTAGGTACGCAGGCGCGTGTAGTCATCGACAATCTGGTTGGTCGCGTTGCCGAGCAGCTTGGGGCTAACGATCGCAAACAGTGTGCTGATAATCGTCAAACAAATCACCAGCATCAGCTGCCAACGAAAGGCGCGCAGATACTGCAGCAGCGTACGCACCGTCCCGCGGAAATCCTTGGCTCGCTCTGTTCCACCACCAGCGACTGGCCCACCCATTGGGCCGCGGCGCACTCCTGCTGAGCGCGACTTTGCCGACGATTGCTGGCTCATCGCACCCCTCCTTGCCTAGCAGTGCTTGGCGGCATAGGCTGCTCAAGCACAGCTAGTTCTTGCTCGCTTAGCTGAGACGCAGCAATCTCTTGGTATACTGCACAGGTTTTCATCAGCTCCTGGTGCCGCCCCTGGCCAACGATCCGGCCTTCATCAAGGACAATAATTGTATCCGCCTGGGCGATCGTATTGATCCGCTGCCCGACGATCAGCACCGTCTTACCCGCCACCTCCTGCGTCAGGCGCTGGCGCAGCGCGGCATCCGTCCGCGCATCAAGTGCCGAGAACGAATCATCAAAGATATACACCTGGGGCTGCGCGGCCAACGCCCGGGCGATCGCTAGGCGCTGGCGCTGCCCACCCGAGACATTGGTGCCGCCTTGCGCGACTTCGCTTGCCATACCATCATCGAGCTGGGCAATAAAGTCGCTCGCCTGAGCCACCTCTGCCGCATGAGCAATCGCCGCCTTATCTGCTTCAGGCGCACCATAGGCAATATTACTGGCAATACTACCCCGAAATAGCACACCCTTTTGCGGCACATAACCAATTTGACTGGCTAGGTCAGTCAGCCTGAGGTGACGAATATCTACCCCATCAAGCAAAATCTGCCCGGCCGACACATCATAAAACCGCGGAATCAGATTAACTAATGTCGACTTGCCCGAGCCCGTGCTGCCAATAAACGCCGTCGTCTGGCCAGGCTCCGCCACAAAGCTAATGTTACTGAGCACTGGCTCATCTGCCCCTGGATAGGCAAAGGTAACATTGCGAAATTCAATTCGCCCCACACCGCCCGGTGCTAATGGCTGGGGGTCGGCGGGGTCGGTGATCGACGGCTCGGTATCGAGCACCTCTGCCACTCGCCGCACCGACACAGCCGCGCGCGGCGCCATAATAAACACCATCGAGATCATCAAGAACGACATAATCACCTGCAAAGCATATTGCAAAAAGGCCATCATATTGCCAATTGCGAGGTGCCCATCACCAATTGCCAGCGCACCATACCACACCACCGCCACGCTCGCGAGATTCATCACCAGCATCATCACTGGCTCCATCACCATCATCAGGCGATTGACTACCAAGTTGAGCTTCGTCAGCTCATGGTTGACGGCATCAAATTTTGCTTCTTCGACTGCTTCAGTATGAAAAGCGCGCACCACGCGCAGGCCCGTCAAGTTCTCGCGGGCGACTAAGTTCAGCTTGTCCACCACACTCTGCAAGCGCTGAAAACGAGGCATCGCCGCAATAAACAAGCCAATGATGACCGCCAAAAGCACGGCAACCGCCAGGGCAATAATCCAGCTCAGACTCGGTGCATTAGCCAGCGCCTTTTGCAGGCCAGCCACAGCCATAATCGGTGCCATCAAGGCAATGCGCAGCAGCATAATTGCCGTCGATTGGATCTGCTGAATATCATTCGTTGAGCGAGTTATAAGCGACGCTGTTGAGAAACGGTTAAAATCCGCCATAGCATAATCCTCCACCCGGGCAAACACCTGGTCGCGCAGCTGCTGACTGAGGCCTGTCGCAATCCGCGTCGCAAAGAAAACTGAAACAATCGTCCCCACTGCACCCGCCAGCGTTACCATAATCATCTGCCAGCCATTATGCCACAGAACGGCCATATCTGCGCCAACGATACCCTTATTAATAATCGCCGCCATAAAGTCTGGCAAACTAAGCGTTGCCATCACTGAGCCATACGTTGCGGCAACCAGCAGCCCGAACTGCCACCAATAGCCCCAGAGTAGTCGCCAAATATACTTCATGCTCGCTCCGCCTTCTGTGACTGAACCACTTTATCAATAAGTTGGTCGAGCTGCGCTAGCTCGGCATCGCTCAGCACCGCAAAGAGATCGGCAACAGTCTCCGTCATATACTGCTGAAAGCGGTCGGTCATCAGCTGGCTCTGCGTCGTCAACTGCAGACGCACCACTCGTCGATCGTGCGAATCAAGCGTGCGCTGAACAAGCTTTTTTGTCACTAGCACATCAAGAATCTGCGTCGCCGCGCCCTTAGAAACACACAGCTTTGCCGCGACATCACCCATCGTCTCGATAGCTCCACGATGCAGCAGACTCAGCACGTACCAGTGGACTGGCGTCAAACCAAACTGCTGGTCGGTCTGGCGCGTGGCATGGGCTAGGCGCTGCTTGGACTGAAACACGCAGCTCGTAATATGCTCAATCCATTCTTGACGCTGCGACTGCGCGTCTGGGGTTGCTTCTATTGTCATAGACTAATAGTTTACTAGCTAAACTATTTATTGTCAACGCCGTGCGACACACCGGCGACGCCAGACATACACTGCCGCGCCAACTCCACCCAACACAACCAGCGCCGCGCCGCCATAATAGAGCAGCGGAACATTATCACCAGCCGCTGCCAATGCCCCGTCACGCTGCGGCTGGCTCGGCTGCGACTGCTCGGCCTGCGAGACATGCATTACCTTCGGTGGCAGCGTGATATTCTGTGACTGATTTGACTGCGGCTGAGTCGACGATGGCGCAGCGCTGCCATGCAGCGTGTGGTCGAGTTGCCGCAGCAACGCATCATTACTCTGCGGGTCAGAAAGATAGCGCCAGACAATAATCCCTTGCAAGTTGTGCTGCTGGACATACTCTGCCTTATACTTCATCGACTCCGCATCGTCGTAGCTAATAAATTCACGCCGCGCAGTATTATAGAGATACGGCGCTTTGCTTGCGTCGTCCCAGTAGCGAGTGTAGCCATTCTTATTAATATACGCTTGCTCAAGCCGGTCATACGTAGTGTGGTACTCGCCAGCCTTTTGGGTGTCCCCCACGGGCTGGTGCAGTCCATGATTCACCCCAGGAACTGAGGTAAACCGCCGGCTATACCACCCTGCCCCAATCATTAATTTGTTTGTTGGCGCACCATGAGCTTGGTAGTGCTGCACCGCCGAGTTGGCACTCTGGTCGAGCGGGTCATCCGGCGCAGTATAGAGCCCAGCATGGTGCCCAGCGTGCGTCTTGAACGAGCCAAACCCCCGCATGTCATATGTCATGATCGCAATCTGGTCAAGATACTGCTGGTACTCAGCAAACTTATTTTGTTCAGCATACCACTTGGCTGGTGCACCGGTCATCGAAATACTCGGCTGGCGTCCGCTGGTGGTCGTTGCTGCGCGCAATTCGCGTAAAAGAGCAATCAAATCAGCCTGCTGGCTCCCCTTTGGAAACTCCCAGTCGATATCCACCCCATCTAACTGATGAGCCTGCAGCGCCTCCTTGACAGAGCTCACAAAGGCCTGCCGGGTGCTTGCTTGGCGCACCATCGCATCGAACTCACTTCGCGCGGCATCATTACCACCACCAATTGAGAGAATAAGGGAGGTACGCGGATTAACCGCCCGAATCCGCTGCAGCGTGGCTGCCTGCCTAAGGTGCGGCAACGTATCAAGCGTCAGATGTCCATCGGCTGCAATACGCCCAAAATGAACAATGAGCCGATCGATCATCTTGAGATGGTCGTCAGTCACCTTTGGGAGATTCTCGTCACTGACATAGACCGAGATTGTCCCCCGCTCCGCAGCCTGAGCTGGCACTGGAGCCATCAGCTGGCATCCGACTGCTATCATCATGACACTAAGCACACTTTTCACTATTGCCGTCCGCATATCGCCTCCTTGCTTTTGCTAGCTGTCTCTTTCTAGTCTATACCGTTTGCCAGAATACGTAAAGTGTGAGGTGGTATAGGTTACTTGTCATCAGTAGTTGGCGTGTGAAGCGTTGGCCAGTACCGATCAAGCACTACATAAGGCAGCTGCTTATACCGACGCCATAGCACGATCGTGACAAGTAGCGTCATTAATGACACAAACGGCAGATGCACCATCGACAGCACCGCAATATAGAGCAGCCGCACCGCATAGAATACCACGCGGTGGAACCACCCTCGCGGCCGATCATCGAGCGAAATACCCGTTAGCCAGCCACCGAGCGTCCGCCCCTGGGCAACCAATGGGAGGATGGCATGCACGAGCGCAATAAAGCCATATGGAATGATTTGCGTCAGCATCTGCATCTGTTCAGTCCACTGCCGTGAGTGCAACACATTGAGAAGCGTGAGCGCTACCATCACAATTGTTGAGCCAATCGCCACTCCAGTCATATCAACAACAAAGGCAACGATACGCCGCACAAGGCCAGGCTGGCGAATCGTCGTTGCCCCACGCTCAGTATCACGAAGATTTGGCAACAGCCAACCCGACCAAAAACCCAGCAGTGCCCCACTCGTATTGAGCAGCAAATCATCAACATCAAACAGCCGATAGCTACACGGATACACGCCAAACACCCCCGTGAGCTGCGTCAGTTCGATCACTACCGACGTCATAAGGCCAATCATCACCACTGTCCACCAGCGCACCCGATACATCGCCCGCAAAAACGCCCCCAGTGGCACAAAGAAAATAACATTAAGCACCACCTGTAGCAACACCCGCACACCCTCATGCGAGATATCGAAAATCGACGCCAGTGGCACTAACTGCGGCTGGATATGGTGGCTCCCACAAAAGCGCGCCGCATTATCTGGCATCGGATAAAGCGTAAAAGCAGCTAGCGCCAAGCCATAGAGCACCACCAAATACGTCATGACTACCCGACCAAACGCCACTCGGCGAAAGCGAATATAGTGCACCAATAATAGTGGCAGCGTCAACACAAGTGCAGCAAAAGGCCACATCACAAGCGCCACCCGAAACGACGCGGTAAAATTCCCTAAGAACGAAAGCATACTGCGCGCTAGTATGACATAGATAGCCAAGACCTGTCAATAACGAGACTAACCGCTTACACCGCTGCGCGGCGCAGGAGCTGTGCGTTTGCTGCAACAATGATCGTCGAAAGCGACATTACCACTGCACCGATCGCGGGCGAAATAACCACCCCGACTGGTGCAAGCACCCCAGCCGCAAGCGGGAGCATCAAGACGTTGTAGCCCGCTCCCCAACAAAGGTTCTGCACCATTTTGCGGTACGTTGCCTGGGCTAGCGTGATCAGCCGGACAATTGCCTGCGGATCATCACCGACCAGCATAATCCCGGCAGACGCTGCAGCAACATCGGTCCCTGTCCCAATCGCGACACCACTCTCAGCCTGGGCAAGCGCTGGTGCATCATTCACGCCATCACCGACAAAGCACACCCGCTTCCCCTGCTGCTGGTACGTCATGACAATCGCCGCTTTCTCAGCTGGCGTTACCTCAGCGTGGACCTCAGTGATACCAACGAGGCGAGCAATCGCATCGGCTGGCCTCGCACCATCTCCTGTTACCATAGCAACCGTTATACCGCGGCGTTGAAGCGCTGCGACTGCCGCTGCCGCACCAGGGCGCGGCGCATCACCAAGCTCAATCGCACCACAGACGCGCCCAGCCTGGGCAACATAAACCACTGTATGATCCGTCGTTATCTCGTCTCGATCAACCTGATGCTGCTGCATAAAGGCCGCATTGCCAACTAACGTCGGCACGCCATCAACCACAGCCTGCACGCCATAACCTGGCACCGTCTGGAGGTCACGCACAGCAGGTATCGCAACACGGCGATCGGCTGCCGCGCGGCGAATTGCTGCTGCAATCGGGTGCTCTGCCTCATGCTCAGCTGCCGCTGCCAGTGCCAGAATAGCCGCCTCGTCTCCACCATGGACTGCAACTACTGCCAGGTGGCCAGTTGTCAGTGTACCCGTTTTGTCAAATAACACCACATCGACTTGCCGCGCGGCTTCAAAAGCGCGGCGATCACGCACCACAATACCGCGCTGGGCCGCAAGCCCAGTCGAGATCGATACAACCAGCGGCACCGCTAAGCCCAAGGCGTGCGGGCACGCGACAACCAGCACTGTCACCACTCGTTGCAGCACTTCACCCAGCGATGCACCAGCCAGCGCCCAACCAGCGCCCGCCACTAGCGCAGTAGCAAGCGCTGCATAGAAAAGATAGCCCGCTGCCCGATCTGCCAGCACCTGCGTTCGCGACCGACGCTGCTCAGCCTGGCGCACCAGCTCCATAATATGCGACAACGTTGTATCATCACCAATGTGCTGGGCCATAACATGAAGCGCCCCAGTGCCGTTAATCGTGCCTGCCGTCACAAGACTCCCTGACTGCTTCGCAACAGGGCGCGACTCACCCGTGAGCATCGACTCATCCACCTGTGACGCACCAGCTATCACCTGGCCATCCACTGGTACGCGCCCACCCGGGCGCACCAGCACAGTCATCCCCACAGCCAGATGATCAAGCGGCACTGTATCAATCGATTGCTCCGTCACAACCTCGGCTGTCTCAGGCAAGAGCTGAGCTAAGGTATGAGCGGCATCCGTTGCCCGCTTAATCGCTGCCATTTCGAGCCAGTGCCCGAGGAGCATAATGGTAATGAGCGACGCGAGCTCCCACCAAAAATCCATCCCTGCTACCACGCCACTGGTCACCAGCAGGCTGTAGCCATAGGCCACACTAATCGCGAGAGCAATCAGCAGCATCATACCAGGCTGGCGCTGCCGTAGCTCCTGCCACCCCGCCCGAATAAAGACTCGGCCACCATACCACAGCAATATCGTCCCGCTTATGGCCGGCACATACCGGCTCACCACCTCAGGTAGTGTATACCCGAGCCACTGCTGCAGCAGTGGTGAACACACCAATACACCGATTGTTATGAGCAGCGATAGCCAAAACCGCTGCCGAAACTGGGCCGCATCATGCCCACAATGGCCGCTCTGTCCATGCGCCTCATGATGGGCACAGCTCCCCGTAGCATGTTGCTCATGGTGAGTATGCTCACCATGAGTCATATGATGGTGCTGTGACTGTTTTGTATCCATAATAAACCCCTCGGTGCTGCGCACCGCATTATCCTTTCCATTCTTATATCCGCTTGCTGCTAGCGGATGTTCGTCAGGTCGTAGAGCTGGTCGAGCTCTTTGAGCGCCTTATCGCGCTGCTTCGTATCGCTTGACGCCAGCATATCAGCCACATGTGTCTCGAGGTGTTGCTTGACCATCAGCTTGTTGAGCGACGCCAGCGACTTCTGGATCGACAAACTCTGGATGATGATATCCATGCAGTAGGCGTCATCAGCCACACGCTTTTCTAACCCCTCAAGCTGGCCCTTCATAATTTTGATACGGTGTAATGCTCGTCTGGTAATATCTTTGCTCATGTTCCTATGGTATACCCCCTAGGGGTATCTGTCAACCGATTCTTTCCCACATAAAAACCCACCACAGATGTGGTGGGTTTTTGCAGAACAAGGCAGGACGAGGCCTAGTACATGCCCATACCGCCGCCCATGCCAGGCATACCAGCTGGGCTTGCCGCTTCCTTCTCAGGCAAGTCGACGACGAGCGCACCCATCGTCATTGCGGTGCCAGCGATGGACGCCGCATTCTGGAGTGCTTCCTTGGTAACGCGAACAGGATCAACCACGCCAGCTGCTTTGAGATCGATCAGCTCGCCTGGTGTGTTAACGTTAATACCAAAGCCAGGCTGCGCTGCCTTCACCTGTGGTAGCCACTCATCAGCATTGAGGCCAGAGTTGGTCAGCAGAATGCGGAATGGTTGCTCCAGCGCGTGAATGAGCAAATCCTCACCAGCAGTCACCGACGCATCGGCATCACCAGCGTGGGTGTAGCTCGTTGCAAGATTGACCAGTGTCACCCCGCCACCAGGCACAATACCCTCAGCTAGGGCAGCCTTGACGGCAGCCACCGCATCATCAACGCGGTATTTCTTCTCTTCGATCTCGGTCTCGGTTGCCCCACCTACCTTAATCACCGCCACTTGGCCAGTCAGGGCAGCTTGGCGCTTGACGAGATTGTTCTTGGTGTAGTCACTTGTGCTGTTGGCAATTTCAACGGCAATCTGGTCAATCCGGGCATCGACTGCCGTCTTCGCACCAGCCCCTTCGACGATCGTTGTCAAATCCTTAGTGGCAATCACCTTGCGAGCCGAACCCACTACATCGGGGCCAACCGTATCAAAGCTCATGCCGGTGTCTTCGGTAATAACTTTTGCACCCACCAGAGCAGCAATATCGTAGAGGACATCCTTATCGCTCGGCGCTTTAATAGCTAGGGTGTTAAAGGCACCCTTGAGGCGGTTAAGCACGAGCAAGCCAAGCGCTTCGCCATCCACATCGTCAGCAATCAAGACGAGATCTTTCTTCCCACTCTGAGCAATCATCTCAAGCAGTGGGACGAACTCCTGTGCCGAAGAAATCTTCTTGTCGGTAATAACGATAGCTGGCTTATCATACACCGCTTCCATTCGCTTCGTGTCTGTCGCCATGTACGGGCTGACGAAGCCGCGCTGAACAGTAAAGCCTTCGACCACTTCGCTCTCTAGCTCAAGGCCACGGCCTTCCTCAACTGTCACCACACCATTGGGCCCGATCTTCTCCATTACATCAGCAATCAGCCGGCCAATCGCGTCATCGCCCGCCGAGATAGTTGCCACCTCTGCGACGCGTGTTTCATCATTGCGAATGTCTTCTGCCTGCTCGCTCAACGCTGCTGTTACCTCTGCCGCAGCGCGCTCCAGACCCTTGCGGAGCAGCATTGGGTTGTGACCAGCAGCAATCAGCTTGTTTGCCTCACTAAGGATATGGTAAGTCAAGACCGTCACGGTAGTGGTACCATCACCTGCTACATCGTTCATTTTGTTGGCGGCTTGCTTGATGAGCTCTGCCCCCACCTTAAAGCCTAGTGTCTCGTCATCAACATCCTCGATGTCGATACCCTTGGCCACTGTTACACCATCGTGTGTCACACTCGGGCCACCGTAGCTTTTGCCAATGACAACATTGCGACCCTTTGGCCCCATCGTTGTCTTCACTGCGTTGTAGAGAATCTCTGCCCCACCCAAAATCCGGCGGCGCGCATCTTCATCATAAAATACTTTTTTTGCCATAGACTGGTTCTCCTATTCTACTGTCGCGAGGATATCCTCGTCCTTGATAATCAAATACTCTTCTTTGTCGAGCTTAATGGTGGTAGCTGCGTAGTTCTTGTAAACCACCCGCGCGTCGACTGCGACATCTTCTACTGCCGATCCAACAGCAATCACCTTGGCAGCTTCCGACTTCTCCTGAGCCGACTCGGGCAAAAAGATCCCGCTGGCAGTCTTCTCTGGCTTTTTCTCCTTAACCGCCACGACGAAATGCGCCATTGGCTTGATTGGTGAACTCATTGGTTACCCCTTTCTTAATACTTATCACCGCGCCCGGTATCAATCAAGGCGCTTCTAGCACTCTAGTATAGCGAGTGCTAATGGGAAAATCAAGAGAGGTGACTAAGCCTGCTACCTAAGCACGCAATACATCATTTTTTAGCGTAAAATAAATACAGTATTTATCCATAAGTCATATCAATCACCGGAGGCACCATGCACAGACACATCAACGTACGCGGAATTATCATCAACGACAGGGGCGAGCTCTTTTGCCAGCGCTTGACAGCGCGCACTGGCGATGGCCGAGATTTTTGGTGTACACCGGGCGGTGGGCTAGAGCTGGGCGAGAGCGTACTGGATAGTTTGCGGCGAGAGATGATCGAAGAAACTGGCGTCGAGCCAGTAATTGGCCGGCTGCTCTTCGTCCAGCAGTTTGTTATCGCAGCGCCAGCAGCTGGCGAGCCACGCGAACAGCTTAAGTTTTTGTTCCACATCACCAACTGGCAAGACTACCAGTCGATTGACCTTGCTGCCACAACGCACGGTTTAGCAGAAGTCGCCGAGTGCGGCTTCATTAGCCCGCAGCAGTACCCAATCTTGCCTCACTTCCTTGCCGAGGTTGATCTAGCGCAGCTTATCGCCCACAATCAGCCAGTGCAGTGCCTAAGCTCCTTGGCATAAAATTGACAAACAGTTCTCTTCGGCGTATCATAGCATATTTGGCCAGTAGTTCTCTAATCACTCAACGACGGCTAGCTCCCCACCAAACATTAGGCGAGTAAATTGCCCTGCTTCACACTGGAAATATTAAATCACTAAACCAAGGAATTCTATGCTCCATCATCTACCCCAACGTCACAAACTCATCGTCATGCTTGCCGTGATGAGCGCTCTCTTTCTCGTAGCGCTCGACCAAACCATCGTGGCGACAGCACTCGGCGCAATCGTCAAGGAATTCAACAGCTTCTCCTCTCTTGGCTTTATTGTTACTGCCTATATGCTCACCACTACTGTGACAGTGCCGCTAGCCGGTAAGCTAAGCGACATGTATGGCCGCAAGCCACTTTTGCTCAGTGGCGTGGCAATTTTCACCATTGGTTCCTTGCTTAGCGGTATCGCACCAACCGTGGAATGGCTCATTGCGTGGCGCGCGCTGCAAGGAATTGGTGGCGGCATTATCACCGCCAACGCCTTTACTATTGTCGGCGATCTCTTTACGCCCAAGGAGCGGGGCCGCTGGCAAGGGCTCATCGGTGCAACCTTTGGTATGAGCTCGGTAGCGGGGCCATTGCTTGGTGGCTGGCTAACCGATGGTGCGACCATCTTTGGCGTCACAACCAACTGGCGCTGGACATTCTTTATCAATGTGCCAATTGGCATCATCGCCACTGCTCTCATCATCCGCTATTGCCCACAAATCAAGCACGACAGCAAGCACAAGCCAGACTACCTCGGTGCTCTTTTTATCACCATTGCCCTGGCGGCGCTTGTCTTGGCAGTAGACAATACGGAGATGGTCTTTAAGAGCGTCATCGACCGTGGCACGAGCCTTACTCTCATCAAAAGTGTGCTGCTCACTATTGCCGCCCTTGCAAGTGGTATCTTCCTCTGGCTTGAGCGCAAAGCCGCCCAGCCGATTCTCCCTCTCCGCTTCTTCCGCAACTCCACCTACCGCCTGATTATGCTCATTAGCCTGCTCTTTGGTGCCGCTTTTCTCGGGGCAATTCTCTACCTCACGCAGTTTAATCAGCAAGTCTTTGGCGCGACTGCCTCGCAAGCTGGCCTGATGCTCCTGCCAATGGTAGGCGGAATGATGATTAGCTCTATTGGCGTGGGGCAACTCATCAGCCGGACAGGTGTATACAAGCGCTATATCGTCATTGGCTGCGTCATCACTGCAGCAAGCATTCTCTCGCTTATCACGCTTCAGCCCACCTCACCTTACTGGCACGAGGCGATCATCATGACACTCACTGGCTTTGGCATGGGGATGTGCATGCCCATCCTCACCCTCGCCGTGCAAAATGAATTCCGCCAACAGGATCTCGGCGCTGCTACCTCGAGTGTGCAGCTCTTCCGTGGGCTTGGTTCGACGGTGGGGACTGCCATATTCGCGGGCGTGCTCACCAGTGGTATCTTGCACAGCCTTGGCGATGTCAATCAGATTCCCTACATCCAGACGCTGCGCCACGCACCACAAGCTGCTCGGCAACTCGATGGCGAGCTCAATGCCGATACTCTGCTGCGCATCAACAGCCAGCGCGACGCTATTAGCCAGGGTGCAGCCAAAGGCATGGCCCAGCTGCCTGCTCCAGCTCGCGCGCGTGCCCAGCAGCAGCTAAGCCAGCAACAAGACGACTACACCACGCGTATTCTCAACGCCTTTAGCGACTCCTTGCACCAGATTTTCATCATCAGCGCCGCGCTTATGGCTACAGGCTTCCTTGTTGCCCTCTTCTTGCCCCAGCGCAC
>CAUTXC010000015.1:0-21710 GCA_963542675.1 uncultured Candidatus Saccharibacteria bacterium
CTAAATACATATTGCGGCTAATCGCTTGATCGACCCACTTCTGAGCGCGGGCTGCCACCTCAATGAAGGCATACGGGCTCAGCTGAAAGCTCGTCTTATACACATCGCGCACCGCCTGAGGGATCTGCTCCATGTGCTGGATGTCGCCTTGGTTAGTAAGCAGCTCATCCTTAAGCTCCTCCCACAGGCCGAGGGCTTTGAGCTTGCGCACAAGGTTGGCATTAACCTCGAGGAATTTACCATTGAGCGTGCTCCGGCTAAAGATTTGGCTAAATTGCGGGTCGATCCCTGGAGTGGTACCTGTCACGTGCGAGATATTGGCGGTGGGCGCAATAGCCATCAGCGTGGCATTGCGCATGCCGCGTTTCACCTTGGGGCGCAGCGCCTCCCAGTCGAGGCGGCGAGTCGTGTTAATAGCTACTGCCTCACCCCGCTGCGCACCAAGTCGGTCGATCGTGTCGATAGGCAATTCCCCCTTACTCCAGCCACTGCCAGCAAAGTTAGGATAGCTACCGCGCGTCACTGCCAGCTCGGCCGACTCATCGATAGCATAGTAGCTAATAAACTCCGCCAGTTGGTCGATCAGCTCATACGCCGCCTCAGATTCATAGCTCAGCTCGAGCTTTTCTAGCACATCGGCAAGCCCCATAAAGCCCAGGCCAATCGCCCGATTTTGCAGGTTGCTGTTCATTGCCTCCGGAATAGGTGTTGTGGTAATGTCTACAAGGTTATCAAGCTGCCGCGTGGCTGAGCGCGTCGCCTGCTCGAGCCGTGGCCAGTCCCACGTCTTGGTCGCGTCATCCAGGAAGGCGCTGAGGTTAATACTCACCAGATTGCACACCGCAATATTGTGCTCATCTTGCGGCAAAGTGATCTCCGTACAGAGATTGCTGAGATGAATAGTCCCTGTGTTATTATTAAGCGCCCGGAGGTTAATAGCGTCCTTCCAGGTGAGCCACGGGTGGCCGGTCGCCTGCAAACTACTGAGAATTCTGTGGAATTGCTGGCGCGCAGGCAGCTTGTCATAAGCGCGTAGCTTGCCCGCTTCGGCCTGAGTAATATAATACGCATACCGCTTAGCAAAAGCTGCGCCATACAGCTCGCTCAAGTCACTGACCTCGGCTGGGTCAAAGAGATACCAGTCTTCATCAGCCTGCACCCGGCGCATAAATTCATCACTAATAAACACCGCTGTATCGAGGAAGCGCGTCCGCAAATACGGATCGCCGGAGTTAGAGCGCAGGTCTATAAATTCCTTAAAATCGATGTGCCAGTTCTCCATATACACAGCCGCTGCGCCCATCTTCTTACCCTTGCGTGACACCGCAAACAGCGCTGTATCGATCATCTTAATAAACGGAATTGGCCCCGTGCTTGTTGTGTTAGTTGTCTTGACTGGGCTACCTGCCGCCCGCAGCTTCGTAAAACTGACACCGATACCGCCTGTCCCTTTGGCAATCCACATCGTATCGCGCACACTCTTGGCAATCGACTCCATATCATCCTGCACTTCCATGACGAAGCAATTGCTTAGCTGCGGGAACAACCCGCCAGCATTAACGCGAGTGCTCCCGCCCGGGCTGTATTCGAGATTAGCCATGTGCTGGTAAAACTCAATGGCTGCCTCAGTAGGGTGTTCCTCATTGTAGCTCAGACCCATGGCAATGCGCATAGTAGTAAACTGCGGCACTTCGAGCGGCTCACCGTTTTGCTTGCGCAGGGCGTAGCGATTGCGGTTGGTCACCACGCCAAGATATTTGCTGAGTGTATCTTTACTCGGGTCAAGCGCGGCAGCCAGGCGCTCGAGGTCAAAGATTGTCTCATCTTGCATGCGGGGGTCAAGCAAGCCATCGGTCACTGCCTGGCGAATATAGCGCGGGAAAGCCTCCCTATGACGCTGGCGCAGTTCTTCATCAGTGGTATATACACCCAGCAAATCGCGGTAGATCGTGCCCAGCAGCAGACGCGCCGCAATCGTATCGTAGTCTGGGTCATCCTTAATATTCTGCACCACCGTCTGGATGAGCGTCTCCTCGAGCTGCTTGGTCGTCATCCCATCAAAGAGCGTCAGCTGCAGCTCGCGAGCAATCTGCACAATCTTCTGCAATGGGTCGGCCACCCCCTGGCTTGCCGCGAGCAGCGTGGCATTTATCTTAGTTGTGTCGAATGGCTCGGTCGTGCCATCACGCTTGGTAATATGAATCGTCATCATCCCTCCCCTTAGGCTCCTTATTCTACGGTGCACAAAACCAGCCACCAGGGCACGCCTGGAGCCAAGCTGTATTGTTTGTCTCTCCCGTGTTTATGTGTGCTCGCTATATATGTAGCGTCTAGCTCCTACTATAGACGCCAGATGTGGTGCTTGGCAAGGGGTTTTGTGAAAACTACAACCGATTTTGCGAGCGACCTCTGTGGGTGCTGGCGGCACACCATAGCCTTGGGTAAAAATATCTGGAGGCCAGCGCTCGTGCATACGGGTAGAGCTCTGTTGCACTATCCGTGCCGGAATATTATATAAAGCAACAGCTATGCCACTCTATCACCAGACCGAAAATGTTCCGACCAGATTATATTATAGTGATTTTCCGCTCGCTGAGTGGCTGGCCTCCAAATATTTTCTTGTCTGGCAATAGAGCAGCTTGGTGTATAGTAAGTAATTTTGATAATGGCTCACCGCCACTAGTGCAAACTATCTCTCGCACTACTCCCTCCGATGGAGTGTGAAAACCGGTCGTAATGACCGGCTTTCAGCCCAGCGCAAGAGGTTTATGCCTAGGAGATATCGACCCTTATAGCGATCTATCGGAGGGAGTGTGGGGTGGTGGAGTGTGAGACAACATTAGTAATATTTAATTAACGAGTATAAGTTATTGCGCATTAGGCTCAGACACCTCCCGGCACTCCTGCCGGAGCCGCTCGAGAGGGGTATAATCATCATGGTACGGCGGCTGGCTGGCGAAGGGGGCTGGCTGGTGAGAGGTATCGCCACCGTACGTTGCCACGACATTAGTATAATCCCAGCCATCTGCCCGCTCATAACGAAAGCTCCCCTGCCCCAATAGCGCAGCATACGGCGCATCCTGAGCAGCAAACAGTGGCTGGCAGGCCGGCTGGCGGCTGGCAATCATATTGACCACCACACGAGTATGTGGACGAAGATGCCGCTTGAGCGCAGTAGCATACTCTTGCGTTGCCAGCGAGGTGGGTACATCGCCATCGTTATAGACATCGACGAGGACGATATCGTACTGCTCGGTGCTGCGCTCGAGAAAGACGCGTGCATCTTGGAAGATCGGCCGCACATTGGCTGGATCGCGATAATAAAAATACTGGCGGGCAATCGGCAAGAGCCCGGGGTCGATCTCTACCACATCAATCTGGCTCTGCGGATAGCGCTGGGCAAGGAGGCGCGGCAGCGTGAAGGTTCCACCACCTAGCACCAAAATGCGCTGCCGCTGCGGGGCCTGCTCTACTGCCTGCATCATCTGGCGCGTATACCAAAATGGCAGCTGCTGCGGCTGCCCGACCACCACACCAGACTGCACACCAGCCGGGCCACTGGCAATCCCCCGGATAATCGCACCATCCTGCCGACGCCATTGCTGGAGTGTGTAGTGTGCCGCCGCGGTATCGATCGTCTGTGCAGCCTGAGCTCGCACCACTGGCGCCACGCGATAACCCAGCGCCAAGCCCACGCACAGCACACTCACCACCAGGCGCCACTGCCAGCGCTGGCCCGGCACCACCAGCCAGCTGGCCAGCACAAGCAGACTAATGAGCACCACCAACACGTCGTGAATCCCCAGCCAGCCAAACAAGAAAAACCCCGCCGCAAAGGTACCAACGATCCCACCAATCGAATTCACCGCACTGAGCGACGCCACCGACCGCCCCGTCCGCGCCAGCGTCTCCGTCTGCCGCTCCACCAGATAGGGGCTTAGCGCCCCCAGCACCAGGCTGGTCGGCGCAAAAAGCAAGCTTGCCGCCACCGTAGCTTGCAGGCGGATATCGATCGGCAGCTGGGCTACCCACCGCAATATATCGTGGTATTGGCACAGCATTGTCAGTACCAGCAGCGCCGCACCAAGCAGCAGCCACGCCACATCGCCATCGCGCGAGCGTGCATCGGCCAACACCCCACCCAGCCAGTAGCCCACGCTCATCGCCGCAATAATGACACCAATAATGCTTGCCCACACATAGGTCGACGCTCCCACCACTGGCGACATCACCCGCGCCGCCACCAGCTCAAACACCATCACACAAAACCCCGCCACAAATGCAATCACCAAACGTCGATACGGCAGCGGCATCATCAGTCGTTTCAGTTTCATAGGAGTATTGTAGCATGGTGCAAAATGCGACGTGAATGTCCCAATACTCTCGTATTGAATATTTGGGAGCTAAACTTAGCAACAAAAAAGGTATCATAAGAACCTCGTCTTCCCATGTTAGCTTCACCTCCCCACACTTCATCCGATGGAGTGTGAAAACTCGTTGTAATAACGAGTTTTCAGCCCAGCGCAAGAGGTCGATATTTGGGAAATATCGACCCTTATAGTGTTCCATCGGAGGGAGTGTGGGAGAGGCAAGCGTGAGGAGTAGTAAGGTTTTTACATTTCTCGGGCTAGCGAAATTTGACACGCCATTCATATATTGATATATAATATATTAACTTTTGCTCGAAGTTTGGTTACAAGGGCAAGAGTTGCCCTTTGCTTCGAGCTCACTTCTTGAAAGGAGGTGAGAAAGATGCCGAATGAAGAAATCGCCTCATTGGTCGGCTTCTCCTTTGGTGGAATATGTCTCTGTGTTATGCTTTGGCTTGTAGAAACAATGAGCAGACGCGTTGCGAGGTGGCTACTAACCATCTCAAGTGTTTGCTTTATTGTTGTCCTCTGTATTGTGTACTCGATGCCCAATACACCAACGAAGATGTTCTTAATGTCCGTCCTCGTTGGACTGGGTATCATCGCAGCCTTTAGTTTAGAACGACTAAAGTGGCTGAAGCGGCGCGAGCAGAGATACAAGGGTGAATAAGCCCACCAAACATAGTTCACTGAACCATGCTTCAATCTGATCGTAGTGCTATTTATTGCACTCTCGGATTGAGCGATTAATCCGGTTCAGTTTGAGCATGGTTGGTGGGCTATGTTTTTTGATGCTATATCGCTCCTCTTTACATCGTACCTCGATATGATATGATATTGTTATGGAAGTAACAGATTCTATCATCACCGTCAGCCATTTTTCGATGAAATTTGGCAAGACCAGCGTCATCGACGATCTCAGTTTTGAGGTGAAGCGCGGCGAGACGTTTGGGTTTTTGGGGAGTAATGGCTCGGGCAAGACCACCACGATCCGCTCACTCCTCGGCATATATCAACCAACTGGTGGCGAGTTGCTCGTCAATGGCGCGCCATACTCTGTCTCGGGCGACGTCAAGCTTGGCTATCTGCCAGAGGAGCGTGGCCTCTACAAGAAGGAGAGTGTCATCGATACGATGATCTACTTTGGCCAGCTCAAGGGCCTCAGCCGCAGCGAAGCTCGCAGCAAGTCACTCGCCTTCCTCGAGCGGGTTGGCCTGGCCGACAAAGCCAAGACCCGCCTGGACAAGCTCAGTGGTGGCCAGCAGCAAAAGGTTCAGCTCGGCATTACCATCATCAACGACCCAGAGCTTATCATTCTCGACGAGCCCACCAAGGGCTTCGACCCTGTCAACCGGCGCTTGCTCATGGAAATCATTGAGGAACACCAAGCCAAGGGTGCCACAGTAGTAATGATCACCCACCAGATGGACGAAGTCGAGCGCCTGTGCGACCGCATCTTGCTACTCAAAGATGGCGTGGCTCATGCCTACGGCACGGTAGCTGAGGTACGCACGCAGTTTGGCGGCAAATCACTCGACGACATCTTCATCCAGGTCTATAGCCAGCCCAGCAAGGAGGACAACTAATATGCATAACCTATCTACCGTCATCCGCTTCGAGATTACTCGCTCGCTCAAGAAGAAGTCGTTTTGGCTTGCGGCAATCAGCTTCCCGCTGGTGTTTGCCGTGCTTTTTGGGGTTATCTTCCTCTCTAATAAAGCCTCGGCCGATGCTGCTAAGAATCTCGAGAAGCAGGCCTTTAGCTTTGCCGTCACAGATGAATCGAAGCTCATCAAGCCAGAGCTGCTTGCCGCTACCAAGGCCCAGCCTGTCGCTGCTGCGGACAAAGACGCTACCATCAAGCGAGTTCAAGAAGGCAAGCTCGACGCCTACATCTACTACCCCAAAGACATCGCCAAAGAACGGGTAGAAGTCTACGGTAAAGACGTTGGACTCTTCGACAACGGCCGCTACGGCAGCATTGCCACCAGCCTGCTCTCTAACTCTGTCCAATCAGAAGTCAGCCCAGCAGTGCGCATGGTTATCCAAGACAAGGTCAATACCAAAAACACCGTCTACAAAAATGGCAAAGAATACAACGCCATCAATGAGATGATCCTACCGGGGCTTTTCTTGGTGCTGTTCTACTTCCTCATTAGCTTCTTTGGCAACCAAATGCTCACCAGCACAACGGAGGAAAAGGAAAACCGCGTCATTGAGATGATCCTCACCACAGTGCACGCTCGCACGCTCATCATCGGCAAGATTATCTCGCTCATCGTCCTGGCGTTTATTCAGGGGTTGCTCGTTATTTTGCCAGTGCTCATTGCCTATATCTTTTTCAAAGATCAGCTGCAGCTGCCCGATGTCGACCTCTCGCACATTGCAGTCGACCCCGTGCGGATTGGGATAGGCTTCCTTGCCTTTGCCGCGAGCTTCCTCTTCTTCACCGGTATGCTGGTAGCAATCGGTGCTGCTGTGCCAACCGCTAAGGAAGCAGGTAGCTTCTTTGCTACCATCATGATCCTGCTCTTTGCGCCGCTCTATGCCGCCGCCATGCTCGTCTCCACGCCAGACGCGCTGCCAAGCAAGATCATCACCTACTTCCCCCTCACCTCGCCCATCCCACTCATGCTGCGCAATGCGATTGGCAACCTCAGTGCGACGGACGCCGCTATCAGCATTAGCATCCTGACTGTCTGTGCCGTCATCGCCATCATGATGGGTGTGCGCCTCTTCCGCTTTGGTGCACTCGAGTACAGCCGCAAGCTCAGCCTGCGCGAGATCTTTACCCGCAAGTAGCAGCCTACTACCCCTGTTTCTCACTTTATAACCCACCGCTTAGTCGGTGGGTTTTGGGTGTGGAGGATAAGATCTGCTTTGGCGACAATAGAAGCTACTACTGGCTATGATCTTAGATGGGAATCTGATGAATCATCAAACTTCCCTACAGTCGTTATTGAAGCACCAAACACCACAGAAGTAACCGACCCTGCAGATGTTGCAAATCTGAAGTGCCAAAGAGCGCAAGAAGCAATGCTACAATCGATAGAAGGACTCGGTATCGCACTTGCAGGCAGTGGCTTAGGACTTACTGCACATGGCATAGGAGAGAAAGCACTCTCCCGCTTTAAAGAAACTAGGGTGGTCCTGAAAGAAGCCAAGGCAATACAAGAAGGTTGATTCTCTCCTTATATCACTCATGCTCCGCATACCGCGCGGAGCATTTTTATGTATTCTACTCCTGTGGCCGCTCTGCATATCGCTCATACACAGCACGGTTGGCGGCGTTGGTGTTGCGGCGGAGCTCTGGAGTGTTGAGAATGCGGTAAGCATCATGACGAAGGGCTTGGTGGCGCTCAGCATAGGCTTGGTCGAAGGTCGGCTCGATGGCAGCCCGCTTCTCGGGCGAGAGGGTGCGAAGATACGAGTCTTTGATCTGCTGGTAGTCGGGCAAGTCGGGGATGCTATAGATCAGCTCTAGCGCGCCATCATTTGCCCCCGCGAAGTTCTCTGCCTTGAGCCGCCCCTCAAAGACCTGGCGCAGCGAGTGCATCTTCTCGGCAGCTGCGCCGTTGTATTCGCCGCGCAAGATTGCATCGTACGTCGCGTCATTCACAAACGGCACCGCACCCGCCACCCCAGAGGCCACCGCCTCGGCCGAGACAGTCGCGCGAGCATCATAGTTGTACCCCTGACGCACCTGCACTGTACCATCGTCTGCCACGTATTCGATCTCGCGGCCAGTCTCGCGGATGATCTCGCGCTTTTGGCCAGCCGAGCCGGCGCGGAATTGGTGCTCGATAGCCGCCTCCTTGACGTACTCATTATCTGCCCGGAACGTGTGTTGGTTGCCACTGGCATCGGTGAGGGTGATGGCAGTATCGCCCGTAGCAGCCATAGCTTGCCATTGGTTGCTGTTGAGCTTGAAGTGGCGCATCAGCTGGTCTTCAGCTGCAACATGCTCACCAAACTCCTTGCGCAGCCGCGCCGTCTGGCCTGCCACCATCAAGTTCTTATGCCCTACCCCTGTGGCGTAGTCTTGCAGCGTCTGGCCATCGACCATCCGGCGGCGCAGCGCAATACCATCGCCATCACGCAGCACCACGCCATCGGCATTGGCCACTGCCCCATCGGCGAGGAGCTCACGGTCGATCTTCGCCCGCACTTCGCGCTGCGCCATCGCACTGCGGATTTCCGTTAGCGCACCCACCTCGGCCGCTGCATAAGCGCGCCGCCCCAGGCCATGACTCAGGCCAGCCGGCATCTCGCCGCCGAGCTTCAGCTCATCGTAGAGTGCATCCAGCTTGTGGGCAGCATTTTTGGCTTCATCAGAGGTGAGCTGGGTGTTGAGTGCCCGCTGCTTCAGCTCATCATCCTGCAAGAGGCGCGCATTCCAGGCTCGGTCGCGTCGCGCTGCTCCCTCCTTGCCACGCAAGTCGGTGTAGCGGTTATATTCATCGTTGCTCCGCCCCACCGCCGATAAGTCGGCCATTGTTTCAAAGCGCTTGGTATAAGCATCGGTTCGCTGCTGGATAGCGCGCTTCTTCAGGGCCCGGCGCCGCGCTGCATTGCCTAGCCAATTGCGCTGCGCGTCACCAGCCAGCACGCGCGATTTGCGCAGGTCTGCCCGCTGCTGCGCCCAGGTTCGCGTCCGGTCGACAATGCCACGCCGCGGATCATTCATAATCGCGCCCAGCCGCCCTAGCAGCGAGCCGCTCATCCGCACCACAAAGGGCGTTAGCACCAGTGGCACCACCTGCACTGCTAGGCCAAGGATGATGAGGTTGAGGTTATTCGCATCCTTGCCATTGGTCAAGATCGCCACCCCCGCCAGGCGCGACCCACCAAACAATATCGACATCAGCGGAAACATCAGCATCATCGTCATAAAGAGATCCTTCCACTTATCAAAATACTTCTCTGTACTAGGTAATACATGCAACAAGAAAGCAAAGGGCGAGACAATAACAAGAATCGTGATGAGCGCCTGACGCGCCGCAATAATCACCGCAGCGATGATAACTGCCAGCAGGACACCCACCAGCAGCGGAATAGCCATCGCCAGTGCCCCATCGGTCGCGCCCACCAGTGCACTCACTCCCACCACCGCGCCCACCGCACCAGCGCTACCTGTCAGCAGAGCACTCATGACATTAGGCCACGTGATTTTGTTAAGCGTGTTATAATCTACCCCATTGACCGTCGAGGCAATATTGACAAACAGCTGCTGCAGTTGGAAGCCCAGTATGTTCGAAATATCGATCGCCGCCGCACATAGCCAAAACGACATATTAACGACGATAATTGACACGACAAGGCGCGGAAACATCTTCTTGATGCCATAATTGCTAATACCAACACTGGTAACTTGTGAATAAATTACGATGAGCGAGACGATGATAAAGGCGATGTTGGCCAAGTCGCGCATGATCGCCCAAAAACGAAAGAGTGTGCCATCGCCACTAGACTGGAGTGGCTGCACCGCCAAGTACTGCGCCACCTGCTGGTAGAGCTGGTCAGTGATCCACGCCATGAAGTTACTCACTGGGCAGACAATCCAGCCAATACTACCCAGCGCCGTGCCGCTACAGCTGGTCGTCGCACCATCATCTTTATCTGTTTGCTCAGCGGGTTTGTCTTGAGGTTGGTTGTTATTGTTATTATTTGCCGCTTGGCCGTTATCTCCACCATTTTGGCCATTGGCGTTGTTCTGATTATTACCAGCGTTTTGCCCAGCTTGACCACCGTTATTTTGGTTATTCTGGTTGTTTTGTCCACCATTATTTTGTGGCGTGGCCTCCTGCTGCCCCGAAACAGAGATAGCGATGGCATCATCCATCTTGTTGTATGTATCTGGCTCAACAAAGATATATTCCACATACGTCGCCTCCTTGGCACGTAGTGGGTCGCTACCAGCCGGGAAGATGATGGTCTGGCGCCGGTTGGTCGTCGGCTCATACTCATAGAAGTGCACACCAGCAGGTAACCCACGAGCAGTCAGATCTTTGTCGCTAGCCCGGTGTGGCTTGAAAGTATTATGACGAAAGATGAGGTTCTCGCCCTGGCGCTGCGCCGTCTCGGCAGCATACGCTGGTGCAGGGGTAGCAAGCGCGAGCCCGAACAGCGCCGTCACTAGTAGTGCCAGCCACCCCGTATATTGCCGCAGACAACCCCTCGCCCGCGCAACCACTCGCCACGCTCTGTTCATGTCTTGTTCGACATTAGCATAATATCGCACAGTGGTCAAGTTTTTGCTGCCTGCATGTCAAGCCGTATCTATTGCGCAACCCCCTCTCGTGTTGCACAGACTACTATTGGCAGATGGCCATAACCCTGTGCAGAGCTAAAAACTATCACTATTTATCTCATCTCTCACGAAGCAGCCCAAGCAAAAGCGAACCAACCCAGAAAATATCAACCTTGCAACCCAAGTTTTATACGCCACGATACCAATGCCACCACCCAGTCCTTCGCTCCTACTCTGTTCGTACCCCACCCCAGTCTTTACAACACCGCTCATATCGTATACACTACAGCGTAGGAATAGTATCATGAAATATAAGCGATTGATCTTGGGCTTTGGTGCAATGCTGGCAATTTTTGCTGGCGGCGTTGCCGTGCCAGCAAGAGTAATGGCGACAGACAATAATAAGGTTGATTGTACTGTTGAGGCTAACAAAAACAAAGCAGAGTGTCAAACTGGCGATAATGGCTGTGGTGTACTGAAATTTCACAACGTGAGCTGCAACACAGCAGACAACGACGGCGCAGGTGAGATGAACATTGCAAATTTGCTCATCGCTATTCTTCGCATCCTCAATATCGGCGTTGGTATTGCAGCAGTTGGCACACTTATTTATGCTGGTATTCTTTATTCTACAGCCAGCGGTGATGCGAATAAGACCGCTAAGGCAAAGACGATCATAACAAATGTCGTTATTGGTGTGCTTGCTTATGCCGTTATGAGTATTGCACTCAACTTCCTTGTGCCGGGAGGTATCATTAAATGATTCGTCGTTTACTCGTCTATGGTATTAGTGTCATTGCTGTCCTTTCTATTCTGGTGCCAGCTACACCTGTTCATGCCGATGCACCCTGTTCACCGCCAAATTTCCTTGGTATGCCTGCCTGGTATCGTGGACTACAAAAACAAGATGATTGTAAAACAATTCGGAGTGATTTAGAAACGCAAACTATCCTACTAACGATTGCTCTTAACGTTCTCCAGGCGGCAATGGTCGTTGTTGCATATGTTGCTATTGGATTTATTATCAAGGGTGGCTACATGTATATGGTCAGCACTGGCAGCCCCGATGCGATGGCTCGCGCCAAAAATACAGTTCGAGATGCTCTTATTGGCCTTGTCATTGCAATAACAGCAGCGATGGTTGTTAATACAATAGCGGGGGTCCTATAATGTGGCGCTTTCTCTCGACTATAGAAATTCATGCAAACGAGATAGGATACCAAAGTTCTGCAAAAAACACCGACATCGTTAAAAACCTCCTCAACACTGCCTATCTTTGGGCTGGTGTTATCGCTGTCATCGTCATAGTTGTAGCGGGCTTTATGTACACCATGTCTCAAGATGACCCGGGTCAGGTTACCCGTGCAAAAAACACATTACTAGGTGCAATTGTCGGTCTTGCTATTGTGTTATTTGCGTTTGTCATTACAAACACTGTTATGAATGGAGTGCTTCCCTCATGAAGTTTTTCTTATCACGCTGTATTAGCTCAATTGGTATTGGCATTATCTTATTGCTTCCTATCATCATCGCGACTACATCGACTGCCTATGCAAAAGTAGAACTCAATAGTGGCCTCGAAAAAGACAGCGCATGCCAAAAGGCAAGTGACTATGGCGAGAGTGGCTGTGAGTCAGTCACCTCCAGTGGCACTGGTATCCCAAACCCAGAGTCAGTTATTAAAAGTGGCATTAATACTGCACTCATGATTCTTGGTGGTGTCTCTGTCATCATGATTGTCTATGCTGGCTTTCGCTTTACATTAGCTGGTGGAGACCCACAAGCAGTCAAAGCTGCTCGTAATACCATTCTCTACGCAGTAGCAGGTATCGTTATCGCTATTCTTTCGTATACCATCGTCAACTGGGTTACTGATAATCTATCAATAAAATAAAGGAGATATAAGATGAACATTATTAAAAAACTAGTTCTTGGTACAGGTATCTGCTCTGTCGTTATTGCTGGTATGGTCGCCCCTTCTGCTAGTGCTCTGTCTTCCAGTCAATCACTACAAACTCTTGCAGTAGGTGTTAGCGCACAAGACCAAGTAAAAAAAGGTATCGATAATGCTGGTGGCACTGTTAATAACTTTAATATTGGTACTGCTATCACGAATATCGTTAACATTATGCTCTATGCACTTGGTGCTATTGCTGTCATTATGATCGTCGTTGGTGGTATTCGCTACACCACGTCAAATGGTGACTCAAATGGTATACAAAGCGCAAAGAACACTATTCTTTATGCAGTTGCCGGCTTAGTTGTGGCTATCCTTGCCTATGCGATTGTTAATTTTGTTGTCTCAAATCTTCTTGGTAGTGGCGGCAGCCAATCCACCCCAACCGCCCAATATAATTACGTTTAACTACCACTATTACCTACCTCGCTTGCATTCTGCGACAAAATAGGCTCTTTTTCGGTAATTTTCTCCGTTAGCTCTTAACATTTTGGCAAATTTTTGGTATATATAGATAGTACAGGTAGTACAAGACGGTACTAACGCCAATAGAAAGGATATGACAATGAAAATCAATATCAAAAAAGCTATGCTTACACTCCTCGCTGTGCCAGTGCTGGCTGCAGGTGTTGCTGGGCTGGTAGCACCACACGTTGGCGCAGCAAACGCGTCTGACAATGGTCTTGGGCTCAAGAAGGGAGTTAGCTCTGCTAAGGGGAACGACCAAGTAAGCTGTCTCTTTGGTAGCGAAAAAGAAGGTTGTACTGATGGTACCGGTATCTTCCAAACGATCGTCAACGTGATCCTCTTCATCGTTGGTGCGGTCGCCGTTATCATGATCGTGATTGGTGGTGTACGCTACACCGTCTCAAATGGTGACTCAAACGCTGTTACTGGCGCCAAGAACACCATCATGTACGCCATCGTTGGTCTTGTCGTTGCGATCATCGCCTACGCTCTCGTCAACTTCGTCGTCGTCAACATCGGTGCCAACCAAGGGCAATAACACAACCACCTTTCTTCATTGGCTCTCTTATACCACCCTCTCGTAGGGTGGTACTTTTGTTAGGTATATACTTGTTGACGCTCATGCAAGAAATCTTGTCTCTTCTTACTGCAGAGATGTCTAATATTAGCCGTTTTTGCGTAACACTAGCCATACTATTCTACTCTAGCTAAGAAATCCACCTGCATTCCTCTAGTCTAGCTCAGAACCCCTCGTAACGAACCATTGACTCTATTATAGCGGTGTTTTTAGTGTCTTCTTATCTTACTGAACTATTACTCTCCTCCGATTACTACAGCGCTAACCTCTTAGATCTTAGAGTGCCGTCTACTAGCCCTAGGTTGCCAATATTCACGCTCTACTAAACGAAATAAAGAATATATAAGACAAGAATACCATGAAAGACCTTATTGCTAACTACCCACAGCACAAAACAACCCCGCACCAGCGGGGTCATTATCTCAAAGCTCATTTTCCCTTCCCTACAGGATCGGGATCTTCTTGGCCTGCTCTTGCTTGACCTTCTCGAAGGTGATGGTTAGCACGCCATCCTTCAGCACAGCAGTCGTCTCATCCTCACGTACCGTTACAGGTAGCTCTAGTGTACGGCTAAATTCGCCCCAGTAGCACTCTTGGTTGTGCCATTTGGTAGCCACAGTGTCGTCGCCACTGCTTAGCGTGCCAACGATTGTCAAGAGCCCATCATTAATCTTCACATCCAGCTCCTCGCGGTTCACTCCAGCGGTGCGGGCCTTCACCACGAGCTGCGTCTCGGTCTCGTACACATCGACTGCCAGTTGGCCAGTGTAGTCTTCCTCACTCTGGGCAGGCTCTTCGCCCCACGGCGAAGCTTGGCTCTGCTGGTTCTGGGCAGGCATTGGGTTTGCTTGGGTGTGATTCATCGGCTGGTGAGTTGGCGCAGCTGGTGCGAGTGAGTCATCACCCTCCAAAAATGCTGCCGCAAGTTCATCACCGATCAAAAGATCATCATCTTGACTCCGGGCCATAGTTTCCTCCACATACTTTCTTTTGCTAATTCACAATTACCATTTCGACAACAGTCTGGATTTATTATAGCTAATCGATGGCGTATAATCAACCGGAGAGACCTCATGAGTGTAAAAATCACAATACCGACCTACCTTGCCAACCTCCTTGCCCCGCATACCTGTTGTGGTTGCAACATCACCGGGACACTGCTTTGTGATAATTGTAAAAAAGACATCATCCGCGATCCACTCTACCGCTGCCTCGAGTGCGGTCAGCCTACCCTGTCTGGCCAGTGTCAAACCTGCTCGCTGCCCTATGCGGCCGCCTGGTGCGCCCTGCAGCGTGAGGGTGCGCTAGAGCAGCTGATAAATCGCTACAAATTTGAGCGCGCCCAAGCGGCTCAGCACACCCTCGCAGGCTTGCTCGATGCCATTACGCCGCCGCTACCGGCGGATACCATCATTGTGCCTATCCCGACCATTCCAGCCCATCAGCGCCAGCGTGGATATGACCACTGCCGGTTGCTGGCCCAAACCTTTGCCCGGCTGCGTGGGCTGCCCTGCCGGCCAGTTCTCGCTCGCGCTCAGCATAGTGTGCAGCTAGGGAGCAGCCGTGCCCAGCGCCAGCAGCAAGCCCGCCAGGCATTCACTTGCCCCCGTACACTCTCATCAGAGGTCACCTACTGCCTTATCGATGATATTTCTACAACGGGTGCGACGATTCGCTATGCCGCACGCTGCCTCCGCACCGCTGGTGCACAGCAGGTTATTGCAGTGGTAATGGCTCACCAGCCATTTGCATAAGCTGTTGTGGTGTTGGCCCATCTGTAATCAACATTGGAGAGAAGAAGCAATGTTTCGGCTCTGCAGAACAAGGGAGGTAAGGATAATATCCAGGGCTTACGCAAAAGTTGGTCACCCCCCATCTTTTACCCTATCCCATCTCATGCTATAATAAGCGAGACTGGAGAGATGACCGAGTGGTTGAAGGTACCGGTCTTGAAAACCGGCGTAGGCATCCCCTACCGTGGGTTCGAATCCCACTCTCTCCGCCATGTCGTGCTTACTCGAACCCTCGGTAGCAAGTGTGCTGCCGAGGGTTTTGCTTTATAAAAGTAATGTTGCCCATCACAAATTATAGTTGCAAAACCTCTCACCTCTATTGCATAATTCTATATTGTTGTATACTATAAATCTAAATAATTAAAAGGCTCCTACACAATGTCTACATTTGAACACCCTACTCAGCAACCTTACACTCCAGAGCAAGCTTCTTTCGAACCAACCCCCCCCAGAAGCAATAGAGCATGAAAAAACGCAAATAGACGCGGTCTCTGGTATTGGGTCTACAGCGTGCGATGCCATGCCGATGGACACACTCGACTCAACAGCACTCCATCAAGAAGAGCCAAGCGGAGAAAAACATCCTAGATATAGAAAAGTAATAACAAACGACGAAAGCTATGAAGGCACCCCTATAGAAATCCCTATTTCCGATGAATTCTTTGCTGGTTTACAGGGGGTTAGGCCTAAAAATATTAAAGATCGAAATCTAGTCAGTAAGTTACTGGGTAGGTTAAATAAAGAACAATCTCTATTTGAGAAGTTATCTACCAAGCTGTATTACCATCGAAAGGTGCTTGCCTATTTAGC
Source organism: uncultured Candidatus Saccharibacteria bacterium (assembly GCA_963542675.1). Classification (GTDB taxonomy): domain Bacteria; phylum Patescibacteriota; class Saccharimonadia; order Saccharimonadales; family Saccharimonadaceae; genus Saccharimonas. The sequence continues at coordinate 16,226 of CAUTXC010000015.1, forward strand.
AGATCGCGAATCTGAGGCCGTAGCTGCAGGTAATGATGAAGAACGTCAAGCAATTCTTGATCTGCAGTTTACAGTTATTCCTATAATTGATGATCTAGAAAAACAACTGAATGCTATTGAACAACGGAGATCTTCTAGATTCATAATAGATTCTTCTGTTGTCGGCTAAGTTATATCGGTGTATTCCCCACTACAAACCATCGTCCTTCGCCGGTGTTCTATGCTATACTAAACATATGCAGCCATCGCAATTCGATCAGCCATCAGCTTCAGATGCAGCCGACCCATCGCGCACCGCTCGTGCCGAGACGCAGGCCACTGATGAGCCTAATCCACCACTCGAGATTCGCCGTGGGCCGAGTGAGACCAACAGCAATTCGTCGCAGGTTTCGCCCTTTCCCGACCCCACCGAGCCGCTTCTCATTTGGCAAGAGCGCGAGGTCAATGACACCACTCGCCCTCGTGGTTGGTATGTGATCTTTGGTGTGGTTGTGGTGGTACTCTTCGCGATTTCGATCTTTTTGTTTAAGTCCTACACCTTTGCGCTGCTCATCCCCATTATGGCGGTGGCATTGATTGTCTCGCTGCAGCGGCCAGCTGCTTTGCTAAACTACAGCGCCAGCCATGCCGAGGTGGTGGTGGGCCAGCGGACTTACTCGTACGATACCTTCCGCTCCTTTAGCGTTACTGCTAAGCCCACGCAAAACTGGATCACGCTCATCCCACGCAAACGCTTCGCTATGCCCATCGTCATGTACTTCCCCGAGGATGTGGGCGAGCAACTGGTTGACCTCATCGCCTCTCACCTACCAATGAGCGAGCGCAAGCCCGACTTACTCGAGCGGCTGATTATTTATCTGCGGCTGCAGTAGTAGTTTTAGCCACGGCGTCTTGCCCTCAGCGCACCTCTGTGCTACAATAATAAGCGATCTGGTATCATCCAGTGCACCTTATAGTTTGGTCTGGGTAACGTTTGTTTCCCAGGTATGCACTCGTAGCTCAGCTGGATAGAGCGTTGGCTTGCGGAGCCAAAGGTCGTGCGTTCGAATCGCGCCGAGTGTACCACGATAGCCTTACCCAAACCTAGGTCATGAGTAACACGGTCTGGGTTGGTTGATGAAGATGCGAAGCGCTCACTACCACTGGTGAGCGCTTCGTCGTTGCAGAGCGGGTCATCGGCCTGGTTGCGCCGTTTCACCCAGTTGTCGCTCTGTATCAAAGTCGCACGGTGGCGATGTGCGATGTTGTGCATCAGGCGGCGCATATCGCCAGCATTACAAGCAGATCATCGTCAGGTGTTGAAAGAAATGAACGATCCGGGATATCATAACCGGATACAAAGAATGCTCGACTCAATCGACGACAACGACGAGGCTTTGTCTCAAGAGACCCTTTAGCTAGATTAGCAGCTTTTTACAGGGATACTATAGCGAAGAAAATATAAATATTGGCCAACAGCTAGTGATCTAGACCCAAGAGCTGCACCGAATAATCTTTTCCAACACACTAGTAGCCACTACATTAGTGCCGTCGTTGCTGCAATCAAGCCAAAGATGACCCCAGGCAAGTTAGCTGCAGCCAGCGGTAGGTCGCGCTTCTCTTTACATAGGCCATAGATCACCCACAACGTACAGTTCACCGCCGCGACTGCTGGCTGAAGGAAGTCACCCTTGTGCCCATTCATATTACCCACGATTTGTGGAATGTACGACACATACATCATCACCGACATTGCTGTTGCGACCCATCCGAGGGTTTGCATGTGCTTTTCTTTCATACTTGGGTGCTCCTTATTGCATTCCTTTGTTTTGCCTTGTGTATTATAGCATATATGGGCTTATCTCTCTCAAACAGCTCTGTAAGCTTCGATTACTACCGCAGAGTCTCTGCTGCTATCACCCCCCTATGGATGGCTCCTCTGCGCTTTCTGCTGGCCTTCTCGAGCGTTTTACGACCTCAAACGCTAAATGCGCTCTAGGCTATGAAATAAACCTTCCATACCACACCGTTTACTTATCTCCTACCCAACACTATACTCTTTATAGCAATACATTTGTGAGATAATCTGGTTCTCAACATAGTTTTGCCATCAAAAAAGCCGAGCGATTCTGCTCGGCTTTTTATGTACGCTACCAGACTTGGCTGATGGGGAGGAACCTAGTCTATGCGGCGCTTTTCGAGTTTGAGTGTGCCAATGGCGGCGCTATCGGCAGCACTTAGCTTGACGCCAGTGAGGCGAAGCTTCTTGAGGCTGCCAAATGTGGCCAGTTGGCTGCCGTTGGCCAGTGTGGTCTTGCGGCTGTAGTCGTAGAGCGAGAGCGACTCCAGGCTACCCTTGCTAGCTGCAACGTCGGCAACGTCTAGCACAAAGCTATCTTTGCCCGAGAGCGAGACCCGCTTGAGGTGCGCCAGCTTAGCAAGTGGCTTGGTCGAGGCAATTGGGTTGCCCGAGACCATCACAAGCTTGAGGTTTGCCAGGCCAGCGATTGGGTCGAGCGACTCGATCTGGTTGGAATGAGCGGTCAACGAAGTCAGCTTGGTTAGCTTGGCGAGCGGTGCAAGGCTCTTCACCTTGTTGCCATCAATTGCAAGCCAGTCGAGGTTCGTTGCTGCCTCGAGGCCAGTTAGGTCGGCAGCTTTGCGGTCGTCCGCTGCATCGCCTGGCAGGATGAGCGACAAGCCAGTCAGCTTTTGCATCTCACCCGCTGTTACGTCCTGTGAGACGCTACGGCGTGCGCCAAGGGTCTCAGACAGGCGCTTGTTGATTGCCTCCTTGAGGCGGGCGTCTGGGACCGACACAACGCTGTTGTCGCTCTTGGTGTCGGCCTCAGCGGTTTGGGCTGCATGAGCAGTGTCAGCTTTACTGGCGCTGCCCATGCCCGGCGCTTTTGGGTTTGCTTGCCCGTTGGTGGTTGCGCCGTTGGCGTTATTTTGTTGTGGAGTACTACTACTCTTGCTGCTGACGTTTGGCTCGCCACCAGTCATGTTGGCATTGACCAATGCACCGCGGTTCACCTTGGTACCGGCCTTCACAGTTGCGCCGCTTGGGTCGATTGCCTTCGCGACGTCGGCAGGCAGCTCCTTACCACTGTTGGCAGCTGGGCTTCCAGCCTTGATGGTGTAGTTACTCTTGTTGTAGTCGTTGTTGTTCGCAGCTTCGCTGGTGAAGAATGGGTTGGCGCTGCGTGAGCCAGTTTGGTCGAGCGAGTTGCGCTCTAGGCCATCAATCGCCTTGCTGACCCGGCCATCCTTAGCAATGTCGGATGTCTTGCTAAAGAGAACGTCGATCGGTGCGTCCGTCTGAGCCAAGTCCCAAGTAAAGACGGTTTTGTCGACATTGGTATCGTTGCGGTAGTAGACGTTGTAGTCGAGGCCAGCAAACATCTCGTTTGTACCAACCTTTGGCCCGCCAATGTTGGCACCACCCTTGGTGCGGACACCGTATGCCCAGTATGGGCTGTCGCCATCCTTGGCAGTTGCGGCACGTGATGAGATGATGTTGTTATACATCTCTGTGCCTGTTGTGTCCCAGCTGAGACCCTTGGCTTGCGACCAGCTCTCCGGTGCAGTACAGGTGCTGCCCTGGTAGGCGTTACAACCTTTGCTGCGGGTGTCCTCGCGGACGCGGATTGGGTAGGCGGTGCGTGAGATAGAGTTGTTGTAAATCTTCGTCTTGCTACTACCCGACACTAAGATACCCGAGCCCGAACCCTCAATAATGTTCGAGGCGATGATACCAGTGTGTGATACCTCGTAGAAGATCGCCATCTGCACGTTAGTAAAGTAGTTATTGACGATGTTGGTGTTGATACACCCTTCGTCACACCAGAAGCCTGGCAGCTGGTGACGCTTGGCCACAGCGATGTCGGAGTTGGTCGAGCCAGACTTCGAGTAGTCCACCACATTGTTGCGGAAGGTGAAGTTCTCGGCGTGAGTCACCTTCACATCGGCCATACCACACCATGAGGTACAGTAGCTGCCGTTGGTTTCGAAGCCAGCGGCGTTGTTGTTGCTAAAGGTATTGTTTTCAAATACGGCATTCTCAATGCGGTTTGCACCAGCACCATTACCCCCGTTGTCGAGGAATTGGCTGTTCTTCACCACACTGCCCGACGCTTTGTCGAGGAATAACCCGGAGTTCGAGTTCTGCGCCACGATCACATCTTGCACCAGCGAGTTCTTCCCGTTGATGGAGATGGCAATTGGCCCAGCCTTGTCGTCTAGCTGTGGGTCTTTAAAGCCCCAGGTTTGGTTTGGCGCGTATTGTGCAATATTAATACCCTGCAGCTTGAAGTTCTCGCCTGTTGTGGTAAAGGCGCGGGTGCGCTGCGAGATCTCCGTTGTGCCAGCCGTTGGGTCAGAACCTAGGTAGTAGCTCACCGTGTCTTGCCGGCCTGGGTTGAAGTGCCCACCACTACGCGTCGTCTGGGTGGCGTCTTCCACATAGAACTTGCCTGGGCCAACCTCAGCCTTGCTGCCGACCTGCGTCAGTGGCTTGTCGTTAATAAAGACCTGCTCTGGGTAGGCAGCCATACCTTCAACTTCTGGCTTGATGTTGGTCGTACAGACGTGGCAGAAGTTCTGGAAGTTGCCAGTGGCCTTCCACGTATTGCCTTCGCGCGACCAGTTGGTCACGACGTCGCTACCCTTCAGCCACACCTCGGCGTTGGGTGCTGCCTGCATGGTGACATTCTTCTTCGTCACAAAGAAGTGTGGCTCACGGTAGATACCACTCTTTGCCACCACTGTTCCGCCGTCGCCGATCTTCGTCACGGCGCGGCCAAAGCTCTTGTACGGTGCTGACTCACTTCCGTTACCCTTGTTGTCATCCCCGTTGGGTGACACCCAGGCAACGTTGGCATTCGGCACAGCGTAATTTGCCTTGATATAATTATAGTTTTTATTCAGACCGGCTGCGTTCACCGAATTGAGGCCATAAAAAAGCCCGCCTATAGCGAGCCCACTCACAGCCACAACCGATGCGATGCGCATGACGATCCCACGTTTTTGACGTCTAATCTTCACTGCTCTTTCCTCCCCTTGTCGGTTGGCGTTAGATTTACGTTACAAAGACTATTCTATCATAATGGCCGCACTGGTCAATTAACCATAACCCGCATAACTGCACTATCCTGTGGTGTACGCCTCGCGCAATACTCATACTTCGCCTCTCTTGCCAGTCGTACGCTTGTACCGTACATATATAGATCATACCCCAGATAGTGCTCTTGACATATTTGATACTTCGCATGTATTGAATACACCACTTATTTCACCAAGATCCACACAAATAAAAATATCATTGTAATATCTACAATGATTCGTTCATCTAGCCTTTGCGCTGCTTTTATGCTAAAACTATAGATTGCTAAGCAACCTCAGCATTCGTCTATTTTGGCTTGTCATTCTTGAGCTGTGGATATTACTGTGCAGCTGTTTTATCAAAAACGCCGAGCCAATAGCCATAGCCCAAACAATCCTGGCG